>JBIIEC010000346.1:0-6693 GCA_044238045.1 Pirellulaceae bacterium
GCAGTGCTGCTGCTGACGGCCGCCGTGCTGCTGAGGTCCGGCGTGGTCCCCGTCCACTGCTGGCTCACCGACCTGTTCGAAAAAGCCACCTTCGGCGCGGCCCTGCTCTTCGTGACGCCGATCCTCGGCGCCTACGCCGCCATGCGGCTGGTCCTGCCGATCGCCCCCGACTGGATCCTCCGCGCCATCGCCCTGCTCTCGCTCGCCACCGCCCTGTATGCCGCCTGCATGACGCTCATCCAGCGCGACACGCGGCGGTTCTTCTGCTACCTGTTCCTTTCCAACTCGTCGCTGGTCCTGGTCGGCATGGAGACGGTCACGCCCATCGGGTTGACCGGTGCGCTGTGCGTCTGGCTCTCCGTCGGCATGGCCCTGGCGGGGTTCGGCCTGACCCTGCGATGCCTGGAAGCTCGCGTGGGACGCATGTCGCTCACCCAGTACCACGGCCTGTACGACGAGATGCCCACGCTGGCCGCGTTCTTCCTGCTGATGGGCCTCGCCAGCATCGGCTTCCCAGGAACCATCGGTTTTATCGGCTCCGAACTGATTGTCGATGGAGCGGTAACGATCTATCCGCTCCTCGGCACCGCGGTGGTCTTCGTGGGCGCGCTGAACGGCATCGCCGTGCTGCACGCCTACTTCCGACTGTTCACCGGCACCCGCTACGCGACCCCCGTCAGCCTGGTTGCCCGGCGTCCCGAGCGGTTTGCCGTGCTGGCCCTGACCTTGCTGGTGATCGGCGGTGGCATCTATCCCCAGCCTGGCGTGGCCTCGCGCTACCATGCCGCCATGGAACTCGTTCGGCTGCGGGGATCCCAGGGCGAGATTCCGGCGGCAACCAGCGGCTTGCAGGAAACCCCGACCAATACGCCGCCGGCAATGCCGCCTGCCGGGCCATCCGTGTCCGACCGACCGTTCGCCCAACTGCCTTGACGTTCCTCCGTTTACGCTGCACGCACCAACTGAGCTGCTGCCCCAAGCAATTGAGAAGTATTCCCATGAAACCGGATCCCAACACCGTTCACACGCGGAACGAGCAAGTGGCGGAAATCCCCTGCGGAGACCTCGCCGGATTCCGCCGCTATTTCCGCCAGGACTTCACCTCCGGGCTGCTCGTCTTCCTCATCGCCCTGCCACTCTGCCTGGGCATCTCGCTCGCCTCCGGATACCCGGCCATCGCGGGCGTGTTCACGGCCATCATCGGGGCGATCCTGACAACGTTCATCAGCAATTCGGAACTGACGATCAAGGGCCCGGCGGCGGGGCTGATTGTGATCGTGATCGGCGCGGTGGAGAGTTTCGGGGGCGACGGCACGATCGGCGGCTTCACGGCGGCCGACGAAGCGGCCTACCGGATGGTGCTGGCGGTCACGGCGACCGCAGCCCTGCTGCAGATCGCCTTCGGACTCTTTCGCGCCGGCATCCTCGCCGAAATGTTCCCCCTGGCCGCCGTCCACGGCATGCTGGCCGCCATCGGCGTCATCATCATGCTCAAGCAGATCCCGGTGGCGCTCGGCGTCACGGCCAAAGGCAGTCCCTTGGCGATGCTGCTGAGCATCCCCGAATACTTCCGCTCCATGAACCCACGCATCGCCGTGATCGGCGCGGTCGGCGTGGCCCTCATGTTCCTCTGGCCGATCGTGCAGAAGCGCACTCCCGCCTTGAAGAAGGTCCCGGCCGCGCTGCTGGTGCTGATGGTCACCGTGCCGCTCGGCTTCTTCTTCGATCTGCAGCACGAACATTCCTACAAGTTCGGCGGCCAGGAATACTCGCTGGGCGAGTCGTTCCTTGTGTCGATGCCCGACCGAGTGTTCGGCATGTTCGACTCGATCCGCACCCCCGTGTTCTCGATCCTCGTCGACCCCGCCAAGGCGGCGAACGCCTGGAAGTGGGTGGCCATGTTCTTCATCATCGGCAGCCTGGAATCGCTGCTCTCCAGCAAGGCCGTGGAGCTGCTGGATCCGTGGAAGCGGAAGACGGACATGAACCGCGACATCCTGGCGGTGGGCATCGCCAACTTCTGCGCGTCGATGGTGGGCGGCCTGCCGATGATCTCGGAGATCGTCCGCAGCCGCGCCAACATCGACAATGGCGGCCGGACGCGTTTCGCCGACATGTGGCACGGCATCTTCCTGCTGGCGTGCGTGGCCCTGATCCCCATGGTCCTGCACCAGATTCCCCTGGCCGCCCTGGCGTCGATGCTGATCTACACGGGCTTTCGGCTGGCCCATCCCCGTGAATTCTGGCATGTATGGCGGATTGGCAAGGAGCAGCTGCTGGTCTTCGTCGGCACGCTGGTCGGCGTGCTGGCCACGGACCTGCTGATCGGCGTCTTTATCGGCATGGGCATCGAACTGATCCTCCACCTGCTGCACGGCGCGCCGCTGCACAAGATGTTCCACGGCGTACCCGAAGTCCGGCACGACGATGACTCGACGGTGCGCATCGAAGTCCAGAATGTCGCCGTGTTCAGCAACTGGCTGCAGTTCCGTCGCCAGATCATCCGCGAAGGACTGGAACAGGGCAAGAATGTGGTGATCGACCTGTCGAACGCCAAACTGGTCGACCATAGCGTCATGAGCAAGCTCCAGGAACTCGCCCGGGACTTCCACCAAGCGGGCCTGAAGTTGAGGCTGGAAGGCCTGAACCAGCATGTGACGCTGTCCGCTCATCCGCTGGCGGCCCGCAAGCGGGGCCGCGGTTAGCCGACCACGGCCGACGAGGCGAACAGCTCACCGCCAGCGCGGCGCGTCTCCCGCGCGGCGAGCATCCCGTGGAACCAGTGGAAAAGACCTGCCGGTCAATGCAGTCCGTAGCGGCTGAGCTTGTAGTGCAGCGTGCGGACACTGATGTCGAGCATCCGGGCGGCCCGTTCGCGGTGGTAGTCGCACGCGGCCAGGGCCGCCAGAATCGCCTGCTTCTCGGCCTCCTCCACCACCTCGGCAAGCGTCCTGTCGGACGCGGCCTGCGTCGGCGCGGCAACGAGCGGCAGGTCGTCGCGTTCGATCACCTCGCTGTCCACCGTCACCACCAGGCGCTCCACGACGTTCCGCAACTGGCGGACGTTGCCCGGCCAGGCATGAGCCGACAGACCGTCCATGGCCAGCTGGGAACAGCGTTTCAGCGGTCGCCGGTGGCGTCCGCTGAAGTATTCGAGGAAGTGGTCGACCAGCAGGGAAATGTCCTCGCGGCGTTCGCGGAGCGGCGGAAGCTGCAGGGGCACGACATTCAAGCGGTAGAACAGGTCTTCACGAAATGTTCCCTCCTTCACCAGTTCCTCCGGATCCTTGTTGCTGGCCGAGATCACGCGTGCGTCGAGGTGCAGGGTAGCCATGCCGCCCAGCCGGCGGAACTCGCGCTGCTCCAACACCCGCAGCAGGTCGATCTGGCTCTTGGCCGATGTCTCGGTGATCTCGTCGAGGAACAGCGTGCCCCCCTGCGCCGCCTCCAGGCTGCCCGCCTTGCTCCGCCGCGCGTCGGTGAACGCGCCCTGTTCGTACCCGAACAGTTCGCTTTCCAGCAGCGAATCGGGCAGCGCGCCGAGGTTGACGGCCACGAACGGCCGTGACTGCCGTTCGCTTAACTGGTGGATGGCTCGTGCGACCAGTTCCTTGCCCGTGCCGCTCTCGCCCAGGATCATCACGGTCGCGTCCGTCCGCGCCACCTGCCGCACCTGCCGCAACACCTCCTGCATCGCCGCGCTGCCGCCAACGATCCCGGGAACCTCGCCCCGCCCCGCCAGCTGCTCGCGCATCTGCCGGTTCTCCACCAGCAGTCGGTAATGCTCCTGCGCCTTCTGCACCTGGTGCCGGATGACGTTCAGGTCGACCGGCTTGGTGACAAAGTCGAACGCGCCCTGCCGCATCGCCTCCACGGCCGTCTCCACCGTGCCGTAGGCGGTGATCACGATGATGTGCGTGCGCGAATCCAGGGCACGGATCCGGCGCACCACTTCCATCCCGTCCAGGCTGCCCGGCAGGCGCAAGTCCGTGATCACCACTTCGTGATGGTCCTTCTCGAACGCGCGCACCCCGTCCTCGCCCGTTCCAGCGCAATCGATGCGGGTCGCCTCGCGCTGCAGCCCTTTGGAAAGGCCCGCGCGGATGTTCGGCTCGTCGTCCACAATCAGGATGCGGAATTCGCTCGGCTCCATCACTCAGACTCCGTCGGCAAAATCACGCGGAACGTCGTACCCTGCGATCCCGTCTGCAGGTCGATCTGGCCACCGTGCTGGCGGACGATCTTGTCGCTTACCGCCAGCCCCATGCCCGATCCGTTCTTCTTGGTGGTGAAGTAGGGATCGAAGATGCGGGAGCGCACCATCTCGGGAACGCCGGGCCCCGTGTCCGCGACATCAACCCACACGGCGCCTTCGTGGTATTCGACCGCAAGCACCAGTCGACCGCCATCGGGCATCGCCTCCAGAGCGTTCACGGCCAGATTCACAAACACCTGCTGCAGTCGGGAGGCATCGGCGGAAACCGCGGGCCAGGGAGTCGGGGGGAGACGCATCTCGATCTGCACCCGCTGCTGCGCCGCCTGGGGCCGCAGCAACTCCACTGTCTGCTGCACGATGCGCGGCACGTCGGTCTCCGTGCGATGCAGGCGATCCATGGCCGCGAAGTCGCGGAACGTCTCCAGCACCATCAGGATCCTCGCCACCTCCGTCTTCACCACGCCCAGGTTTTCCACCAGCTCCCGGTCCCCGCGTTCCTCCAACGACTCCTCCAGCAACTGCACGTGCAGCGACAGCGCGCCTAGCGGGTTCTTGATCTCGTGGTGCAGGCCGGCCACCAGCGACCCCAGCCCCATGAAACGTTCCATCCGCCGCAAACGCTCCTCCATCAGCACGCGATCCGTCACGTCGCGCAGGTGCACGACGGTGCCTTTCACGTCGCCCCTGTCGTCGCGCAGCAGGTGCAGGTCAGCTCGCAACTGGAGCCTCGCGTCGCGGCGATCCACCGTCAAGTCCATGTCCTGGATCGGCTCGAACCGCGTCAACACTTCCCGACAACCGGCCGCCAATCGAATCTCCAGTTCCCCCAGCGTTTCCAGCGAACTGCCCCGGGCATCACCGCTCCAGTCCAGCATCGACGCCGCCCGTGGATTGGCCGTCATGATGCGCGTCGCGCGGTCGGTCGTGATCACCCCCTGCTCCATGCTCGACAGAATCTCGGCCGACAGCAGGCGTTCCTCGCGCAGCATCCGCTGGCTGCCCCCGTACGCGCGCATCATGCTCCACAGGGCGACCGCCGCAGCCACCAGGACCAGCAGCACCAGCACGGTCAGCACCAGCTGCCAACGCAACTCCCCAGGCAGCGTTCCCAGCAGCTCCCGGTTGAGAACCGCATCGCGGCGGAGCAGTTCGGCGACGGCCCGCTGCTCCTTGCGGATCTCCGTGAGGATCCACACCGTCGCCGCCGTTGCGGCCAGCAGCGGCAGGAACAGAGCGGCGGCCGCCCAAGCCATCCAGCGTTCCACTCCCGCGCGACCCGAGCCGACCATAGGCATTCCCAGCGAACGAAGTGGACAGTTCTTCTCAAAAGGCGGAAACCGTCGCCCCCCATCGGGTGGCGTATCCGCGTGACACGCCTCCGGGCAGTCTCCGGCGTGTCGTCGCATGACAAACGACCGAAACACCGAGTCGTGGACGCAGGCGGTCAGCCTGGAAAGCGAGCAGCCCCGAAACGGTCAGCCCGCCATTCGCGACATGCGACGTCCGATTCTAATCGCGGGCCTGCGGGGACACCGAGCCCGCTCGGGCCAGGTTTGTCTGATTTTCTGGACAAACGCCAACTTTGCGGAACATCCACCCTTCGTGCGCTTCCCACCCCTGGGGTGACAACTGCCGGGCAGATGATAGCGGCCAAGTCGGTAGACGGTTACACTGGTTTTAGTCGGAAACGTAAAGGCCGCCCGGCACAGGATGCCCCCATCTCCCGAGGACCTGCCCCATGCTCGAACGCTGCACGCGGAGGAACGCTTCATCTCGTCACTCGGGCTTGCGTCGCTCGGGTAGGCCTCTTGAGGTCATCCCCAACGATGGCCACTCGACTTATCCCGTGGCCTGCGTTGATCGCTACCCTGCATGGGCAGGAGCCCGCATCTGGTCGAATGCCCTTCACACGCTCGTCGCCATCCTGGTGATGGCGATGCCCTGTAACGCGGAAGAACCTCCGGCGGCGGCTGGCGTGACGGTGACTCTGGAGTTGAAGGACGGCGAGGTGACAACGGCTACGATCGCGGAGCCGCCAGCGGCGCCGGATCAGGCCAACAACGATCCACCGCAACCGCCACAGCCCCAGGCGGACGCTCCGCCTCCAGAAGGCAACGCGATTCCGGCCGTGCCCCTGCAGCCTGCTCTTCCCCTGATCCGCCTCGGACCCGCGATCCGCGTGCAGGTGATCGGTACCGTACCCGCCGAAGCCGCGCCGGCTGACGCGACTCCCGTGGCTCCGCCCTGGGTTCCGCTCGGGCTGAAGACCTGGAAGTACTGGGACAAGCCCGAGGCTCCCGGCGATCGTTGGCTCGAAACCGACTTCGATGACCAGCAGTGGGCCGTCGGTGCCGCGCCCCTCGGCTACGGCGACCCCGACATCCAGGGCCTCATCTCGTTCGGCGAGGACGCCAACGAGAAGCAGATGGTGACCTACTTTCGCACGTCGTTCGAACTGGCCGAGAAACCGGACATCG
>JBIIEC010000347.1:0-6628 GCA_044238045.1 Pirellulaceae bacterium
TGACCGTGTCGCTCACCGGATGCGGACGGTCCCCGGAAACCCCGCTCGATTCCGCACAAAAGCATTTCGTGCATGGCCGGTTCGACGCGGCCATTGAGGAAGCCCAGGCCGCGTTGGGGCAGTCGCTGCCCCAGGACGAGCAGGCCAAACTGTGGGCTTTGCAAGGCCGCTGCTTTTGGGAGAAGAGCGGCTTGGCGGGCGATCCGGCAACGGCCCAAAAACTGCTCAACCAGTCGCTCGGCGCCCTCGGCAAGTCGATTGCCATCATGGACAACTCCGAGGCCCGTATTATCCGCAGCCTCGTCTACGAGAAACTCGGGCGACAGGATCTTTCGGACGAGGACGACCGGGTCTTCCGGGAACTCGACCCCGAAGTCCGCAAAGCGTACATCAACACGCCCGAACTAACGCGTTACGATCTGCCAACGGGGGACGAGTCCTCGGGGCCTGCCGCGAGCGGCGAACCGGCATCGCGGCCCAGCAGCGACCGCGACGAGGCCGAACCGTCGCGGAGTGTCGTCCGGGATGTGCTGGGCTCGGACGAGGCGGTGGCGGTGCCGCAGGCGGAGCCCGAATCGCCAGCGACGAAGGAGTCTTCCTCGGAGTCGTCCAGCGAACCCCCGAAGGCAAAACCGAAGCCGCGTTACCGCGGACTGCCGAAGTTGGTGAACGAGCCGAAACGCCGGGCGCGTGGTGCGGCCGCCGGCGAATCGACGACCTCGCGGGAGAGCACGCGCACGGAATCCACCAGCATGGAGGAGGAGTCCGAGGACTTGGAAGAGCCGCAGGAATCGGAAGGGGAATCGGAGGAGTTGAACGAGGAGACGGAGGGCAAGCGCCGACCGTCTGAGGATGAAGGCGGGGACCTGCCGGCGTATCCGCCGCTACCCGGTTCGACCTGGCAGACGCTGGAATCGCCGAGCGGTGCGAGCGAGCCGGGCCTGGATCCCGGCGGATTGGGCAGCCCGCAGGCGCCGTATGGAGGTCCCTTGCAGGGCGTGCCGCCCACAGGAAACACCGGCCCCAACCTGAATCCCTCCGCCGCCGCGCCAGAATCGGGCTTCGGGCCCGCTCCCACGGGCATCGTGGGACCGCGTATGGATCCGAGTCCCTCGCCGCCGCCCACCGCACCCTACGGCGTACCCCCCACAGGAATTGTCGGTCCGCCCACCAGTCAGTTGCCGGGGAGTCAGTTGATTCCCGGCGGTCCGGGCCTCGGACGCGGCCTGCCCTTCACCGCTCCGAACCCTGCAGCCGGGCTGCGTGTGCCCTACACCGGCGCGTTGCCACCGAACCTGCGTCCTGCCGAAGGCACTGCGGGCTCGCTGTTCAGCCAGGGCCCCGCCTACAGCCCCCTGCGTCCCTCGCCGCTGACCAACCCGCAGATGGCTCAACCGCGTGTGCCGACCGGCGGCTTCCCCACGGTCCCCCAGCAGTCGCCGCTCAAGCGTCCAACACCGCCCACATCCCTGCCGCGGACGCCGCTGCCGACTTCCAAGCCGGTCGCTCCTGCGACGCCCCGTTAGGCTCGTTCGTCGCCGGCCTGGGGCAGACGGAACGGACCAAAACGCCTATCCTCAGATCCGGCCGACGTTGGCCGGCATCATTTCTACCTCCCGGCCGACGGCGGCCGGTCATCGTCAGCGAGGGCGAAACAAGCCCAGGCTTGACGAGGTGCCGACGCGCGTTGCCCCTGACTCCGCTTCTCTGCTCGACAGGCTCTCCGATGGAACTCCGCCCCCTTGGCCGCAGCGGCCTGCAAGTCACCCCGGTCGCTCTTGGCTGCTGGCCCATCTCGGGCATGACCAGCCTGGATGTGAACGATGCCGACAGCCTGGCCACGATTCGCGCGGCCCGCGAAAGGGGCATCAATTTCTTCGACACCGCTTACTGCTATGGGGCGAAGGGCGAGAGCGAACGGCTGCTGGCCAGGGCCCTGGGCGGTGAGCGAGACCAGGTCGTGCTGGCCACCAAGGGCGGGCTGCACTGGGACGAGCAGGGCACGCGGATCACCGATGGAAGTCCCGATCGGCTGCGGCAGCAGTGCGAGGAGAGCCTGCGCCGCCTGCAGTTCGACCACCTCGATCTGCTCTACCTGCACATGCCCGACCCCCGGGTCCCCATCGAGGACTCGGCGGGGGCCCTGCGGGAACTGCTGGAGGCCGGCAAGACGCGGGCGGTGGGCGCGTCCAATGTCAGTCTGGAGCAGCTGCGTGCCTTCCACGCCGTCTGCCCGGTTTCCGCCGTGCAGCTTCCCTACAACCTGCTGCAACGCGAGATCGAAGCCGACATCGTGCCCTGGTGCGTTGAGCACGAAGTGGCGATCGTGCCGTATTGGCCGCTGCTGAAAGGCCTGCTGGCGGGCAAGCTATCGCGCGACCACCACTTCCCCCAAGCCGACGGCCGCCACAAGTATGCGGACTTCCAGGGCGAACGATACCAGCGCAACCTCGAATATGTCGATCATCTCCGGAGCATCGCGGCCGAATGCGGGCGGAGCGTGGCCCAACTGGCCGTGCACTGGACGATCACCCAACCGGGGATCACGTCGGCGTTGTGCGGAGCGAAACGGCCACAGCAGATCGAAGAGACGGCCGGAGCGGTCGGCTGGGAGCTGACGCGCGACCAGCGCGCGCGGGCCCAGACGCAGTTGGCCTGAACCAAGGGGCCGCGCCGAGTTGACGGGGCCCCTTTCGGCTGTGCGCGGCAGCCCTTAGTGAAGGCGGGCGCCGAGTTCCTTGAGACGCGGCAGTTGCTTGTTCCGCGCGTCCTCGCTGAGCGGATTCTCGCCCAGATAGAGGTTCCAGAAGGGAGCGAACCGGCGGTCGCCGGCGTCATCCTTCTCGGCCATCTGCACCAGCACTCCCACGTCCGTGATCTGATTGCCTTCCAAGCGAACATGCCCGCTCAGTTCCGACAGGCCGGCCAGCGGCGCCAGGTCGGTCACCCCGTTGCTCCGCAAATCCAGGTCGCTCAGCCACTTTAGCTCCGACAGCGGCTTCAGGTCTTTCACCTGGTTGCCATCCAGGTAGAGCGACCAGACCTTGGGCATCTTGGCCAGCACGCTGACATCCTCCAGGCGATTCTTCGACAGGTAGAGCGACCGCATGTTCGTTAGCTTCTCGAGCGGACGAAGGTCGGCGATCTGGTTCTCGGCGAGGTGCAGGTACTGCAGTTTCACGAGTTCGGCGAGCGGCGCCAGGTCCTGGACCTGGTTCTTGGCCAGATTCAGCGACTGGATGTTGGTCAGGTCCTTCAGCGGTGCCAGGTCCGAGATGTTGTTCCCTTCCAGATCCAGCAGGGCCAGGCTATGACAGTGCTCCAGCCCGCTCAAGTTCGTAATCCCCTTGCCCTTCCCCTCGATCGTCGACAGATTCTCGACATCCTTCTCCGTCAACGGCTCCTGGTTGTTGCGCTTCTCGAACACATACTGCCGCACGACCGCTTCGAGATTCTTGTCGGCGAAGATCCCTTCAGCCTGGACAGACGCCCCCAACACGCTGACCAGCAGGCCGGCAATCCATCCACCAAAGTGTCGTCTCGAAAACATCATCGAACGCGTCCCTCAACTCGTGGTCCGGAATGGTCAGTAGGTTGCGCCGAGAGAATCAGCCCCTCGCCGCACCCGATCAATGTAATTCACCGGCGGTGCAAATTCAAAAGGAGACGCCCCGAAACCGGTCGGTTCATTTCGTGAACATGGCCGGGCATCTTTCCCGCGATGCTTCCCAATCACGGCAGAAATACCGCTCCGCCCGCTTTCCCGACTGGCCATCGTAAACTGCCGAGGACTACAATCGTCGCGAAAAGGCTCCCCGGCCTCCGGGCTGGATCGCCTGCGACTCCCGACCGCCCCGCGAGAAAAGGCACCGCGCATGGCCCGCGTCCTGCTGACAGCGTTCGACGCCTACGACACCTGGAGTTCCAACGCCAGCTGGCTGACTCTGATTGAAATTACCCGCGAGCTGCCGACGGAACCCCGGGTCGTCACCCGCCGCTATCCAGTCGACTTCGAGCAACTGCCCGAGCGTCTGGAGCACGACATCGACGGATCGTACGACTATGTGATCCTGCTGGGGCAGGCGCCGGGTTCGACGGAAGTGCGTCTGGAGACGATCGGGATCAACCGGGGCGTGCGCCATACCGGCGGCCACCTGGCCGGTCAACCGCTGGTGCCCGACGGCCCTCTGGCCTACGCGACGGGCATGGATGTGGAAGGAATCTGCCAGCGAGTCCGCGCAGCGGGTATCCCCTGCAGCGTCTCCTTCCACGCCGGAACCTATCTCTGCAATGCGGCCCTCTACCTGAGCCTGCATCAGATCGCAAAACGCAAACTGCCATGCGACGCATTGTTCGTCCACATGCCCCTGACGCCCGGCCAAGCCGCCGCCGCGTTCCCCACTCCGGCCAGCCTGCCCGCCACCGTCAGCGCCGAAGCCATCCGGATCCTGCTCGCCTGCCTACCCAAGACGGAAGTCGCTTAGACCAAGTATCGAGACGGCCGACGACTTGGCGGGCGCAATCATGGGGCCCGTTGCAGCCGGCACGCGCCGCGCGCCGGATGAAGACTGCGGGCCTGAAATGGGGCAGCGAACTGACCCGCTCGTCTGCGTCCCAGAACGCCAATGCTTCGCGCGAATCCACGGCGTCATGATTCGGCGCACGGCGTGAACCGGTTCGAAGAGTTCCCGGCTGCTTCAGCGGGCCGCCTGCTGGCGATCGAGAGCCTGCTGGACGCCCACGAAGCCGTTCCGCGCCTTCATGCAGACCTGCCGGAACGCCTCCGGACGCGAAACGCCCTCCAGCATGAATCGCTCGACGGGGCCCTGGCGAAAGACGAGATCGCCCGCCTCGTACCAACCCTGGCCGGGGCGGACCACCACATCGACTGCGTCGAAATGATCAAGACCGATGGCCTTCTCCTCACGCATCGACAGCCCGCGCTGCACCACGACGCGACGATTGGTCACGCAGTAGCGACGCCCGACGAACGGGCCGATTCGCTTGAAGTAGAGCACCAAAGCCAGGGGAATGGTGGCCAGACAGAGCAGGTTGCCCACCGTCAAGGGCGGCACTCCAAGCTGGATGGAGTACAACCGGCCGAGCAGGGCGCCCAGCGGCAAGCCGCCCAACGACATGGCCGCTACCGAAGGCCAGACGGTCATCACCGTGGCCTCTTTGTCTCCAGGGGGGGTGACTCCAGCGATCGCCTGTTTCATCGAATCCACTCCAGCCTCGACTGTGCCGTCTTGATGGACGTCTTTCGGGGGCGTCTTTCGGGATATCTCCGGGGGGCCCATGCCATCACCCAAGTGATCCCCGGCGTCGTTCCCCGGGTCCGCCTTGCACTCGGCCCATCTCCAGCAGGGGGCCGACTTATAGACGTTCCAAAGCTACCAGAGACCGCCCCCGCGAACCAGCCCCCATGAGCGTTCCGAGGGTGCCTTCGCCTTGAACCTTGGGCGAGCGTTTCCGACGGTCCTGCAACGCGTTTCGCTACGGGTTCGACTTCCCCGCCGGCTCCGCGGCAGGCGGCGGGGCGAGCGGTTGCTTGGTCGTGGAGGGCGAGGCAGCCGCTGCTGCTGCCGCTTCCCCGGTCGGTTTTGACTCCTGGAAGAACTGCGTCATCTGCATCAAGGCTTTGGGCAGGTGCCAGATCGCCGTGTAGTGGCCGGCCTCCCACCAGTGGATCTCGGGCTCGCCCACTTTTCGCCAGAGTGCTTCGGTGCAGGCGGGCGGGACGACTTCGTCCTGGCTGGCATTGAACATTAGGATTCGCCTGCCCCGCAGTCGGTGAGCATGGGTCAGTGGATCGATCTGGGCGATCAGGCCACGGACGTAGGCTTCGTCGAACGAGCGGTTCGCCCAGTGCTGCCGTACCTCCGCCGTTTCGTCCGATTCCGAAAGAATCCGGTAGAGGTCGCCACCGGCCAGCACGAGGCAGACGTTCTGGAAGCGAGGCTCGGCCGCGGCGGCCAGCGCGCCGACAATGCCGCCGAGGCTGATGCCCGTGATGCCGATCCGCTGCGGATCGATCTCCTCGCGAGCAGCCAGCCAGGCAGCCGCGCGTCGGATATCGAGCACCGCTTGCGTCATCCCCGCCACCGTCTGCTCGGGGTCCACGCTGATCATCCGCACCTTCCCCTCCGCCGGCCGACGCGGTCCATAGTAAGGCATCTTGAGGAACAGCGCGCCGACGCCGTTGGAAGCCAGCGTGCGGCAGCAGAGTCGCGAGAGTTCGAAGTCGCCGCCCAGGATGTGCAGCACCACCACTCCCGGATGACGCCCTTCTCCCTGGGGCTCGAAGTACTCGCACGACACCTCGTTGTTGCACGCGTGCTCCGTGACCAGCGGAGAAGGAAAGGCCACATCCCACGACGGCACCAGCCCGCCCCAGCCGGCTGGCCGACGCGTCATGCGATAAGTGAACTCGTGCGGCCCCAGCTGAAACCGACTCGGCACGCCTTCCGTCGACTCAGGCAGCACGGGAGCGAACCGGACCACCGACGGTCTCCCGGTCGGCTCCTCACCACGTTCCTCAACACGTTCTTCACCGCGGACCGCTCCCAGGCCGCTGCCCCAGCCAATGGCCAACAGCACGGCACTTCGCAGCCACCCGCCACGCAGC
>JBIIEC010000348.1:0-6618 GCA_044238045.1 Pirellulaceae bacterium
TCGCTGTATACGGCGGCCGCTCTCCTCGGGCAGTATGGCTGGGGCTACCTGTCGGACCGATGGCGAAGCATCCGGCTGCCTGTGGTCGTGGCGTCGCTGCTGTTCGCGGCCACCGTCGCGACCTTCCCTTGGCAGACTTCCGTCCGCGCGCTCTACCTGTCCATGGTGCTCGTCGGCCTGCTGCAGCAGCCGATCGGCCCGATGATCGACTCGTGGGCGCTCAAGCACCTCGGCGTGCACGGCGAGGAAAACCGCTTCGGCGCCGTCCGCGGCTTCGGCTCCCTCGGCTGGGCCACGGTGGCTTTGCTCACCGCCTACCTCATCCAGCACGTCTCCTGGAACTCCATGTTCGCGATTTCCAGCGTCGCGGGACTGCTCTTGGCCCTGATGGCCGCGTACATTCCCGACGTGCGGACGAACGCCGGGGAACCAGCCGCCGGCGGGGCCCGCGTCGCAGGTGAACTGACTACCGCTCGGGCACTGCGACAACTGTTTGGCAATCGCGCGTACGTCTACATCCTCGTCGTGGTCTTCCTGATGTATCTCGGCGTCCAGACGACGTTCAACTTCCAGGGGTTGCTGATCAAGGGCACCGGCGGCGGCGTCGCGGAACTCGGCTGGACCTACTTCGTGGGCGTGATGAGCGAGATGCCGGCCATGTTCCTCTCGGTCTGGCTGCTGCCCCGCATGCCCGCGCGCCGGCTGATGATCCTCTCGGGCTGTCTCTACATGCTGCGCTACGCGCTGATCATCTACTTCCAGACACCCTGGGTCATCCTGTTGACGGCCAGCCTGGAGGGCTTGGCGTTCGGCCTACTGCTGACGTCGCTGCGCAGCCAGGTATTCGCCGTCGTGGCGGAAGAAGTGCAGACGCTGGCCATGACGATCGTGGACGCCGTGTTCCTCAGCCTGACGGTGATCCTGGGCGGCGCCGTCGGCGGCTGGCTTATCGAGCACTACTCGCTGGTGCACATGCTGGCCGCCTGCATGGCGTCGAGCGCCCTGTCGCTCGCCCTTCTCTTCCTGGGCCGACGCTACGACTGCCCCGCGAACAGCCGCACCGCGACTCTGCCTTGACGCTGACCTGCGCATAGTGGCCGCGCGCTGAGTTGCGTTCGACACAAGAGCTCACCCTCCGAACAGCCCGCGCGTGACCGTGTCAAACTTCGCGGCATTGCGGCGAGCCACCAACAGCGCACGCTACCCGGACCTTCGTGCGAGTGGCCGCAAGATCGCTGCGCCCATGGTCCTTCAGGCCGTTTACTCCGCATCGAACTGCGACAACCGCCTGGCGATTGGGTATCGTGAGGCAAGAGGGGAGTCGTACCATGGCGGAATCGAAGAGCGAAACGGTCCTCGGACACGATACGCTGAACGACGACCTGTTGTTGTACCCCGAATCCCAAGCCTGGGCGCAGAACCGACACCCCCATGTGTATCCGCTGCTCGTCGATGAAGAGTTGCTCGGCCAGTTCGCGGAACGCAATGGCCTGGCGACCCGAAACAAGCGAGTCTCGCGCGCGGTTGGATTCTGGGCGGTGATCATGGCTCTCTTCTCTCTGTTCACCACGGCCGCCGAACCTCTGTGGGGACACACGACGAGTCCCTGGCATCTGCCTCGTGTGTGGTCCAACACCTTGGGACTGATCGGCGCGCTGCTCGGTATTGCCTCGGTGCTCATCGCATTCTGCGGGGTGATCCATGGAGCTCGGAAGACCGACTGGCTTCGCGACCGGCTCATCACCGAGCGATTGCGGCAGTTCCATTTCCAGACCTTCGTGTTCCATCTCGACAAGATCCTAGACTATGTGACCGCGTCGCGAAGCGGTGCCGGGACGGATGAGGCGTTCCATGCCTTCCAGGAAGAACATCACGCATGCTGGGACGATCTGGAGCGGACGATCAGCGAATGGAATGAGAAGTCCACGGCCGACCTGACCCGGTTGTTCGAGAGCCTCACGAATTTCAACAGCTATCGTGGTCCGACCACGTGGCTTCACGGCGACGTCAACAACCAGCGGAAGCCCACGTTGCCGGAATCAGCGAGGCTGGCCGCCACCGAGGACTTGCACTGCGTGTTCAGCGCCTATCTGGACCTGCGGATCCAGAAGCAGATCAACCATGTGGAACACACCCTGAGGCACCGCAACCACCCGGGCCCGTCGGACGATTCCCGGAGGCGAGCGCCCCTGCGTGAATGGTTCCCCGGCCGGACGCTGCCCATTCGACAATGGCACGACATGCTGCGATCGTTCTGGCAGGCGAACATCATCCTGCTCCTGTTGCTTCATGCCTTCATGATCGCCACCGTGTTCGTCCCGACCCTGCCCGGCCCCGCAGAGAACTCCAGCCTTCTGCATGTCGGCGCGCTCTGCCTGGCCCTGGTGGCCGTCGCGGCCCGCAGCCTCAAGGAAGGTTTCGCGATCACGGGCGACATCGAGCGCTACGAGGCGTATCTCGCCGACTGCTGCGAATTGAGGCGGCAGTTTACCGCGGAAAACACCAGCATCGACGAGCGGTTCGCGATCATGGTCCAGGTGGAACAACTGGCTTTTGAAGAGATGCGTGACTTCATCCGCAGCCATCTGGAAGCCACCTTCGTCATGTGACGCAGGTGCTCCGTGCACTTCGTGTCCTCCGTGGTTATCTTCCCCCTCAACTCTTTTGGCTTTCACCACGGCGGGGACGGAGCCGCCCAGCACTGGAGACCGGGTGGGTTGGGGGTACGGTTTTGCTGGGACCGCCGGGCGGCTAGAATTGGGGCTTCGGGCCCTCATCAAGAGGCGTCCCGATCGCCCCCATGTCGCCATAACCCGTTTCAGGAAAGCGACATACGACCATTTGCGCCTGTAGCTCAGGGGATAGAGCGGCGGTTTCCTAAACCGTAGGTCGGAGGTTCGAATCCTCTCAGGCGTACTGCGAGCGGCGGGCTCGGGGCCGGTGTGTTTCAATCGCTTGACAAGGTTCTCCGGAGGCCCGCATAATCGCGCGGTTCGGAGCGATCCGTGAGCTACCCTTCGGTTGGCTCGCCGGCCCACTTCCGGGCCCTTCCTTCCGCCATCCCCGATCGCAGGCTCCATGCCCATGAGGGTCGCTCTCACCTACCGCGTCCTACCCCACTGGCGAGTGCCCGTGTTCCGCCGGTTGGCTCGCTGGCCAGGCATTCACTTTCGCGCCTTTCATGGTGGCGACTTTCCGGGCACGCCCACCATCAATGGGTCGGACCTGAGCGGTTTTGAGCGGCGGCAGATGGCGACGGTCCGGTTTGTGCGCAGCAGTGCGGGCGCCCGCGCCGGACTGCCACTCTGTCCGACGCTGCCCTGGCATCTGCTGCGGTTCTGGCCCGACGTGATTCTGGCCGAGGGCAACAGCAACCTGCTGAACAACTTTTTGGTCTTTGCCTACGCCACGCTGACGCGGACGCCGATTGTGTTCTGGACGCTGGGCGAGCTGCGTCACGAGCAGCAGCTGTCGCGCGTGCAGCGGCTCTTCCGCTGGATCACGCATGGGATGGAGAAACGCTCCGCCGCACTGCTCGGCTACAGCTCCAAGGCGCTCGAATACTTCGACCGGCAGGGGTATCCCAAGGAGCGGCAGTTCCGCGCGGTGAACTGCGTCGATACCGACGTTGTGCAAAATCGCATCGAGGGCGCCCGGCCGCAGGTCGCCGCGTTGCGGACAGAGCTGGGCCTTGACGGCAAACGTGTGCTGCTCTTCGTGGGCTCGATCACCGGTTCCAAACGCCTCGATGAACTTGCGGCCATCCACGCGCGTCTCCGCCAACGCTACCCGGACCTCGAACTGCTGCTGGTGGGCGATGGCGAGTATCGCGGTGAGTTGCAGCGGCTGGTCGCCGAACGCGGATACCAGGGCGTGCATTTCGCCGGGAAGGTGATCGACGGCGTATCCAAATACTTCCTGCTGGGCGACATCTTCGTCATGCCGTCGCTCGGCGGACTGGCCATCTCCGAGGCGATGGCGCACGGCTTGCCGGTGCTGGTCACGGAGGCGGACGGCTGCGAGGTGGACCTGGTGGAGCCGGGGCGCAACGGATACATCCTGCCGCTGGGCGACCAGCAGGCCTTCGAACAGACACTCGCCGACCTGCTGGACGATCCGGAAAAAGCACGGGCCATGGGCCAGCACTCGCGTTGGATCATCGAGAACCGATACAACATCCATACGTACATGGAGAACGTCGTGCGGGCGTTGGAGTTCGCTTGCCGGCGCCGTCCCAGCCCGCGCGGCCAGGCCGTGATGGAGTCCGCGTCATGAAGATCCTCTTCCAGAACGACTGGCGTGACGGTTTCCTCGATCCCTGGCGGGCTCCCGAGCACTATCGTATCCGCGTGACCGCGCTGGCCAACCTCGAACGGCTCGGCGACCTCTATTTCGTACCGAAGCGCAGCGCCCGCATGCTGCTCAACTACCTGCGGGAACTCGGGCCGCTCGACGTGATGCGCAAAGTGCTCTCGCGTTCCAAGGAGCGACGGCGCAACGAGAAGTTCCTGTCGATCGGCTTGGGCGTCGTGCTGGAGGCGCCGGCGAGCGGCAACCACGCCGTGGGCTCTCGCGTACTGTTCATCGCTCCCTGCCATCCCGCCTGCCAGGAACGACTCGTGCTGCCCGAATCGCTGCTGGCCGAAGCCCTGCAGCAGGACAAGCCGGGAGCCGCCGGTTCGTCGCCCGCAGCGGGGATCGCCTATCTGGACGCGCAGCAGTCGGCCGAAGCCGCCGCGCGGCGTCCCGGTTGGTGGAAGACGCTGCAAGGCTGGAACGAGTTCTCCGGCCGGAGCCTTGCCGACCTGCCGTGCGAGGAACTGATGCGGGCGGCGAGCGACACGCTGATGTCACTTCCCTGGTCGAACGCCCGGACGCTGCCCGCCGACGCGCAGGCTACGCCGGACGAACAGACGCAAACCGCCGGCCAAGCGGCCGATCGCGGACAGTCGAGGAAGCTGCGGGGAGTGCTCTTCGGGCACGGCAACTACGCAAAGACGATGACCGTGCCGACGCTGATGCCCGTCTGCGACCTGGTGGCCGTGCATGAGATCGACCCCGCCGCCCTGCCCGCGTCCGGTCCCGACGGGCCGCGACTGGACACCAGTCCCTGGCTGCGGCCGGACGAAACGGTCGACGTCTGCATGATCGCCGGCTTCCACCACACGCATGCTCCCCTCGCCGTCGACACCATGCGGCGCGGCGCAATCGCGGTGGTGGAGAAGCCGATCGCGACGACCGTGGAGCAGCTGGACGAACTGGTCGAGGAGATGCGGCGAGGACGCGGCCGGATATTCGGCTGTTTCCAGAAGCGTTACCATCCGTTCAACGAACTGGCCTACCAGGACCTGCAGGCGCGGCCCGGCGATCCCATCTCGTACCACTGCCTCGTCTACGAAGTGCCCGTGCCGCGCCTGCACTGGTACGCCTGGCCCAACTCCGGCAGCCGCATCATCTCCAATGGCTGCCACTGGATCGACCACTTCCTGCACCTGAACCCGGGCGCCGCCATCGTCTCCCAGCAACTGACACTCGGCCCCGACGAAACCGTCAACTGCTCCGTCACCCTCGACTCCGGCGCAATGTTCACCATGGTGCTGACCGATCGCGGCAGCGCGCGGCTGGGCGTCCGCGAACACGCGGAACTGCGGGCCAACGGCGCGACGGTCACGATGACCGACGGCTGCGTCTACCGCTCCGAGAACACCGACCGCGTGCTGCGCAGCACGCGCGTCCATCGGTACGCCGCCCATCGCGCCATGTATCGCCGCATCGGCGAACGCATCGCCGCTCGCGAACCAGGCGACTCGCTGGAGTCGATCGAGCGTTCGACGGCGCTGGTGCTGTCGCTGGAGCAGATGCTGCAGGAACAGCGGACCCAGCAGGCGGCGGAACCGGTCGGCTGCGGGGAGGCTTGAGCCATGCTGTGGCGCATCAAAAACTTCCTCCGCTCCCACGAAGGACTCCGCCAGTTCCTGCGTCGAGTGGTGATGTTCTTCCGCCGGCGCCGGTTCGGCCTGAGACACGTGCATCGCACGTTCTTCATGTGCCCGCGCTGCGTCGTCGCCCGCGACCTCGTGGCGCATGAGTACAGTTTCATGAACATCGGCTGCGTCATCGGGCCACGCGTCGAACTGGGGGCGTACAGCATGTTGTCACCGTACGTCTCGATCGTGGGCGGTGACCATGCCTTCGACAAGCCGGGCGTGCCCATGATCTTCGCGGGAGTGGCCGAGGTGCCGCGCACGGTGATTGGAGCGGATGCGTGGATCGGCTGCGGAGCGGTGGTGATGGCGGGAGTGACGATCGGACGGGGGGCCATCGTGGCGGCCGGAGCCGTCGTGACGAAAGACGTGCCGCCCTACGAGATCCATGCCGGAGTGCCCGCCCGGAAGATCGCCGAGCGATTCGCGAGTCCGGAGGACCGGGCCGTCCATGAACGGATGCTGGCCCAGCCGCCGCGTCGCGGCCAGTTGGCACCCGCCTGGGATAAACGCTCGGCCGACGCCGGCCAGGACTGAGGGCGGGTCGCGACCACGGTCGCGATTCGGGGCGGGTCGGGGTGCGCGGCGGGACGCGGGACCGTGCGGCGGGGACCGTCTTTCCAACTGGTTGGTG
>JBIIEC010000028.1:0-23205 GCA_044238045.1 Pirellulaceae bacterium
CTGCTTGCTGCCGAGCGCCTTGAGGACCAGCCCAATCTCCTCGCTACCCTCCGTCCAGTCGGCGACCAACGTCACCACCTCGTTCTTTTCCACGACTTGCTGGACGGACTGTGTGTTCAGCACGGTGCGTTCGAGCACTTTGCAGGTCGGGCACCAGTCGGCCGTGAAATCGACCAGGACGGTGCGTTTCGCGGCGACGTGTTCTTCCAGTGCGGCGAGCGAGAACGGTTGCCAAGCCAGCTCGTGCTCATGCTTGAACTCATGGACGAAGCCGAACCAGCCGATCACGCCGGAAAGCGCCGCGGCGATACCCCACGCGCGAGCCTTCTGCCCGAATTCGGCAGTGACCGGCACGCGGCCGATCCACCAGCAGCTGGCCCAGAGTCCGAAGACGAGCGCGATGGTCGGCAGGATCTTCGCCTGGCTCACCAGCGAGAACATGTAGACCACGGTGCCCATGAGCACGAAGCCCATCAGTTGCTTGAAAGTCTCCATCCAGACGCCCGGCTTGGGCAGGAAGCGGATCAGTCGCGGGTAGGCTCCGATCAGCAGGTAGGGCAGGGCCATGCCGATGCCCATGCAGGTGAAGACCAGGAAGACCAGGTACGGCGGCTTGGTGGCCGACCAGGTGAGTGCCGTGGCGAGTCCTGGGCCGCTGCAGGGCGTGGCCAGGATCGTGGTGACGACGCCTTTGAAAAAGGCGCCGGCGAGTCCTTCATGGCTGGCGATCGCGCCCGCTTTTCCGGAACCGACGAAGCCCGGAATCGGAATCTCCCAGACACCAATGAAACTCAAGCCCATCACGAAGACGACGCAGAGCAGCGGGATGGTGAAGCCGTCGTAGTTGAACTGCTCACCCCAGCCCAGCGATTCGCGCGCCAGCCCCAGCGAAGCGGCCGACGCCATCAGCGCGAGCAGCCAGAAGATCGACAGCATGCCCAGCGAATACCAGGCGTTCAGCAAGAAGACACGGCCTCGATTGGCGCCCGCCTGCTGCACGAAGGACATGATCTTCAGGCCGATCACCGGCAGCACGCAGGGCATGAAGTTCAGCAGGAAGCCTCCGAGGAACGCGAGCGGCAGGATGTAGAACGCCGATTCGCTCGTCGTATCCTCGATCTGGATGCGACTCAGGTCGAAGCTGCCGGCCGCCGCGGGCGGGCCGGTGGGTGTCGGGCCACCGCCAATCTTGTCGGGTGCGGGCGCCACTGGACCGCTGTCCACCGGCGCGCCGCTGCCAGCACTGCCGGCCGTCGCCAGATGCTTGGCCACCGTCGAATACTTGCCCGGCGCGAACTGCAGAGGCACCTTGCCGGGTTTGGAAACGCCCACCTGGATCTTGCCCGAGAAGTATGCGCCCGCTGGCTGGTCACAGCCCGTCGCGGAACAGGTCTGGTAACCGATCATGCCACGCACGGCATATTCGCCCGCCGGTGTGCCCGCCGGAATGCGGATCGCCACCTGCCACTCCACCGGCTGCTCGTGATACTTCTGCTCCGGCTCAATCGCCAGCCCCGATGCCTTCACGATCGGCTTCGCAGACGCCTCAACCGGACCCACCAGCCAACCTGCCGGTTCGCTGACCGCGACCAAGAATGGCTTCGAAATCAGCTGCGGATCCTTCGTTTCGTAAGCATAGATATGCCAGCCCAGATCGGGTGTCGCGGAGATCGTCAGCGTCACCTCCTCGCCAGCGGCTGCGGCGGCGGGAGCCACCTGGCCATTCATGGCGACATGGATCGTGCCCGCGCGATAGCCGCTGGTCGCGGGAGTCGTGAACGGCGCGTCGGCCGGTACCAACGCGCCGCTCGCCACCGTCGCAACTGCCGGTGCACTGCGGGTGGTCCCCTCCACCGGCGGCGTGCGGCGCACGGTCGTGCTCGGCTCGTCAGGCGGCAACGGCGCGAACTCGGCCACCGCCGGCAGGTCGTCGACGGTACGCGCCACGCGCGCCACGAAACTCGTATCGAGCGTATCCAGCGGCACGCAGCCGCGCTGCTCATGGCACACCTGACCCAGCAAACGGCCGCGGATCTCCAGCGACGACTCGTCCAGCCCCGGCTTCAATCGCAGCGGCGCCGTCCAGGTCACCTCATCATGCAACTCCTCCACCGGCACGCGGTAGAACTCCAGCTGCTTCACCTCCGGCTGCTTGCTCGCCTCATACGGTCCCGTCAGTTCAAACTGGTCGGAAGGCTCCAGCTTGATCGACGATCGCATCGGGCCGCCCGCCTTCTGCGTCATTGAGTACACGTGCCAGCCGGGCCCCATCTGGGCCTTCACACGCAACCGGCCAGCCGTGCGATCGGCGTTCCATTCGATCTCGGCCGTGACCTTGATCTCGCCGCTGGAGTCGCCCGCCTGCGGTGCCAGCCCCTGCAGGCCTTCGGGCAGAGCGAATCCGCCCGACTTCGAAGGCGACTTCGCAGGCGCCCCGAAACCTTTCTGCTGGGCC
This sequence comes from Pirellulaceae bacterium, assembly GCA_044238045.1. Taxonomy (GTDB): domain Bacteria; phylum Planctomycetota; class Planctomycetia; order Pirellulales; family Pirellulaceae; genus CAZUJM01. The sequence goes on from JBIIEC010000028.1 coordinate 2,456, forward strand.
ACCAGCGGCCGGCTGCCGGGGCTCGGCACCGAACCGTTCCAAGCGAGTCCCAGGAGCAGCGCCAAGCAAAAAATAAACCGCGAGTGCGGTGTGTTGGAGATCATGGGAACGTCTCGTGCGGGCAGGGGAGGCGGTGAGCAAAATCCGAACGGGCTATCCGCGAGCCGCTCGCAGTTCACTCCGCGAGTTCTCGGGATGCGGCATCCGTCGGCGGCCTGAAGGGCAGCCTGGAGGCCACCGGCGCGACTCGCTCATTCTAACCGCCTGACGCGGTTGTCGTAGCGCGGATTCTGGCGACTGCCAGCAGCGATGGCAGCGACCTGCTGTCACTTCGAACGCGGGTGCGCGGTTTGCCCGCGGAAAGGGGCGGCCGTCGCGTGACGCACGCCCCGTTGGACAGGCCTCTGTGACCCCCCCGGCATTCGGTCACCCGCGTGGACGGTCAGGTCCCCAGCAGCTGCAGCAGCTCCGGAGACAACGCCAGGGCCACGTGGCAGTTCAGCGTGCGCTGGTCTGTCTGCATCTGCAGTTCGGCCTGCCAGAGGCCGTCGAGTTCCCGAACCGTGCGTTGGATGAGGCTGGCGGCCATGTCCTGCAGGAACTCGGAAGGTCGCGGGAAGAACGTCGCCCCGGTGGCCAGCGAAAGTTCGCGGAGGAACGTATAGGCCAGGATCTGCGCACACTCCATCTCCGCCAGCACCCGGCCCTCGACATCGTCCTCGTCGCTGGGTGCCAGGTCGTCGCCGAGCAGGACATTGGCCAGCTGGCTGGCCGCCTGGTGCGTCAGTGACAACACCAGGTCACCGCGGCAGGGGCCTTCGAAGCCGACGCGCACGAGGTCTCCATAACGCCAGCCGAAGCCGGGCGACTCCACCAGCCGTTCAACATCCAGTTCACTCGTCGCATGGACGTGGATGCACAGGAAACGTTGGGCGTACGCGCTCAGGCGTCCGCTGGCGTCCTCCAGGGAGGATTCCAGCAAGGACTCGAGGCGTTGGAGTGCCGTGAAGTTCAAGGACGACTTTTGCAGTGCCATGCGAAGGCCCTCGAGACGATGCGTGCGGAAGCATCCAGTCCGATCGTCCGGGACTGGCCGAGAAGCCAGCCGAACGCTTAGAGAGGCTACTCCATCGCTTGTCCCGATCGCGGGGGAACGCCTCTGTGACACAAAAATGTCACGCAGGGGTCGGGAGAGGCGGCCGGCCCAGCCCGTCCATCGTCGCGCCCAGCGGTCAAACCTGGCGTTGCCGCAGGAGCTCACGCACGGTGCCCGGGCCCTGGCGCAGTCGCTGGAGGATTTCCCGCTGTCGCAGCCGGGCCAAGCCCGTGTCCTCGAACGACCTGGGCTCGTCGTAGGTCCAGCGAAGCCACTGGACCGCGGAGAGCAGCGTGGAGGCCATCTCGAAGGCAGGCAGGATCGAGACCTCGGCGGGCGTCAGGGGGCGTCGAGCGGCATAGGCGTCCAGCCCCGCGATCCAGCCCTCGGCCTCCGCGCCGACGCAGCTGCCCAGCCATCGCGTCAGGTCAGCGCAGACCGAATCGACCTGCATGGCGCCGTAGTCCACGATGCCCGTGAGGTCGTCGCCCTGGAACAGCAGATGGGCGTGCCAGAGGTCGCGGACGCAGGCCTGCAGCGGCACCGGCTGCCGCAGCGCGGCGGGAAGTTCCGCGAGGCAGGCGGCGTGCCATTCCGGTAACACTTCCACGATTGCCCCCAGCGTGTGGGCGCGTTCCGCATCCTCATCGCGCTGTGTCGCCTGCCGCCAGCCGGCGATCTTCGCGTCGTTCCACTGACCAGGCTGCAGGCCTTGCCAACGGCGCAGCAGGCCCGGGGCGATGTCGAGCCGCAGATCGTCCGCGTGCCGGAGGCCTGCATGCAGCTGTGCGATCGCGTGGCCGGCCGATCGCAACCGCGCTCGCGACGGCCGCTCCCGAAAGTCGGCCACGCCGGGCAGCCAGCGGGTGAGTTCCCAGAGATGGCCGTTCCAGTCGACCAGCGAATCGCCCAGGTCGGTCAGCAGCGGCCGTGGCACAAACGCCAGCGGCCCCTCGGCCGGTGAACCCGCGAGCAGCAGTCGCGCGTGGATCCAAGTCAGTTGTCGGCGCGTGGGATGCGTCGCGGGCCAACGTTTCAGGCAGAATTCACCGGGTTGGTTCCGCGCGCTGGCCGGCCCTGGTTCGCTGGGCCCCACGCGTTCCGGTTGCTTGACGAGTTCGCCGGCCCCGGGCGGGACCACGCGAAGCCGCCAGAGACGCGAACCGCTCAAGCCGCCGCGGTTGCCGAGCGACTCGCAGGTGACCGACCGCCGCCCGGCGTCGTAACGGTTCGCGACCTCCCGCGCCTCGTCGTCCAGGTGTCCTTGGAGGTTCATGGTCGCCACTCACGCCGCCGAGCCCATGCGGCACAATCTCGGGTGTTGATCGCGATTCCGGGAGCGATCGGCCGGGGCTGGATCCGTGCGGAAAAAAAACGAACTTCGCGACGCGGTGTATAGTTTTCCGGCCGTCGAGCCCGCACACTGGGGGTGGCTCGAGGCCTTGCCAAGCTCGTTCGCCTGCGGCCACGATCGAGCGGCCAGAGTGCTCGAGCCAACGTGGCCGCTTCGCTGGTTGTTCCCAAGGGGGTGTCATGCACGCGATCGCTTCGATCTTTTGCCATCGAATGGTATTCCGTCACTCGCTGCTGGTCCTCGCGCTGGGCGCGAGCGTCTGTTTCGGGCTGCTGGCCGAAACCGCGCCGGCCCAGGAGGGGCAGCCGCCCTTCGCGGCGGTGCTCAAGGACGCGCAGCCGATCGAGGGCCTGCTGCGGCTCTACCGGCCCGGCAACCAGTTGATCGCGGAGTTCAGCGACGGCGACTACGCGCACGAGTACATCGTACTGATTTCGATCGCCCGCGGCATCGGCCAGAATCCGCTGGTCGGTGGCATGTCGTGGGGCTTCGGCGACGACTGGGTGGTCTCCTTCCGCAAGGTGGGCGACAAGGTGCACATGGTTCGCCGCAACGTGCGATTCCGCGCCGACCGGGACAGTCCCGAGTCGCGGGCCGTGCAGAACGCGTACACGGACAGCGTGCTCTTCAGCCTGCCGGTGATCACGAAGGGCCCGCGCGGCGGCGATCTGGTGGATCTCACGCCGGTCTTCATGAGTGACCTGCCGCAGATCGGCCAGGTGCTGCCCGGATTCGGCTTCGCGCCCGACAAGTCGGTCTGGGCGGCCGTGAAGGGTTTCCCTCGCAACGTCGAACTGCAGGTGGCTGCCACTTATGCGTCAGCCGGCATGGCCAACTTCGATTCCGTCGCCGACTCGCGCGGCGTCACACTGCACGTGCACTATTCGATCAGCCGGATCCCGCAGAGCGACTACCAGCCGCGACTGGCGGACGACCGGGTCGGCTACTTCCTGACGGTGGTGAAGGACTTTTCCAAGCCGCGCGAGGAAGAACAGTTCGTGCGGTACATCAACCGCTGGCACTTGAAGAAGGCGAATCCGCAGTCCGAGAAGTCGGTGCCGGCCGAACCAGTTGTCTTCTGGATTGAGAAGACGGTACCGTACCAGTATCGCGGCGCGATCCAGGAGGGAATCGAGGAGTGGAACCGGGCCTTCGAGAAGGCGGGTTTCGTGCGGGCGATTGAAGTGCGCCAGCAGCCCGACGACGCGACCTGGGATCCGGAGGACATCTACTACAACACCTTCCGCTGGATCACATCCAACGCTGGTTTCGCGATGGGGCCATCGCGCGTGAATCCCTACACGGGGCAGATCCTGGATGCGGACATCATCTTTGATGCCGACTTCATTGAGTCGTGGCAGTCGAAGTTCGACCTGTTCGGTCCGCGTGACGTGGCAGAACTGACGGGTGGGCCGCTGGACGAAGCGTCGTATCGCGAGGCGGGAGCGAACGCGGCGTCGGGGTTGTCGTGGCTGGCGAACGCCCGCTGCCTGCTCCGCACCGGCATGACGCACCAGATGGCGTTCGGCCAGACGGCCCTGATGGCGGGCGCCGCGGGCGGCAATTCGGCCCAGCAGCGCGAGAAGCTGATCATGGAGGGCCTCAAGGAGGTGACGATGCACGAGGTGGGCCACACGCTGGGCCTGCGCCACAACTTCAAGGCCAGCACGTTGCTGACGCTGGACGAGATGAACCAGCCCGAGAAGACGCGAGCCACGGGCCTGGCCGCTTCGGTGATGGACTACCTGCCACCGAACATCGCGCCGCCCGGAGCCGCCCAGGGGGAGTACTACTCCTCGACGATCGGTCCGTACGATTACTGGGCCATCGAGTACGGCTACAAGCAGTTGGCGGGCAATCCCGACGCCGACCGCCCGCAGTTGGCCGCGATCGCGGCCCGGAGTGGCGAGACGGGGCTGGTGTTCTCCACGGACGAGAACACGCGGGGGATCGACCCCGATCCGTATTCGAACCGTTTCGACCTCGGCAAGGATCCGCTGGCCTACGCGCGTCGGCAGGCCCAGACGGTCGCCCAGTTGATGCCGACGGTCGTCGATCGCATGGTGAAGGAGGGCGAGTCGTACGCGGCCGCGCGGCGGGCGCTGAACGTGCTGCTGGCCGAACACGGTCGCGCGCTGTTCTTTGTCGCGAGGATGGTGGGCGGCGTGGACGTGAACCGCAGCCACAAGGGTGACAAGGACGCGCCGCCTCCGTTCCGCTCGCTGGCCGCCGCCGACCAGCGCGCCGCGCTGGATCTCCTGCAGGAACAGGTGTTCAGCGACAAACCGTACCTGCTCGACTCCAAGCTCTACAACTTCCTCGCGCCGGCCGCTTGGTCGCACTGGGGTGTTGAATTCGAGACGCGGTCGGACTTTCCCGTGCATGAAGTCATCGAACAGTGGCAGTCGCGCGTGCTGGACCAGCTCCTGTCGCCGCTCACCATGCGACGCATCCTGGACTCGGAACAGAAGGCGGCCGCCGACCAGGACGTGCTGACGGTCGCGGAGCTGCTGGACCGGTTGACGGCGTCGATCTTCGCGGAGTTCCGCGACGTGCCGGCCGGAACGTACAACAACCGGCAGCCGGCGGTGAGCAGTATCCGGCGCAACCTGCAGCGAAACTACCTGCGCCGGCTCGGCGAGCTGGCACTGGGCCGATCGGGATCGCCGGAGGACTGCCAGGCCCTGGCCTACAGCGAACTGAAGGAGCTGGGTGCGCAGCTGGACAAGGCCGCGCAGTCCACCACCCTGGACGCCTATTCGCGAGCCCATGTGGTCGCCTGCCAGGAACGGATCCGCAAGCTGCTGGACGCGTCGTTCACGCTCGCCAGTCCCTGATCCGGACCGTCCCGCCAATCCATCGCCGCGACGAAGCTCACGTCCGGCGATCGACAGGAACCGGCAGGGCCTTGTGACCCCCGCCGCCGCTATGCGACAATCGTTCAAGGCGGATCGGATCTGTGCGGGAGGCGACGGGCGTGAAACTGCTGATGGCGATCATTCGGCCGACGAAGCTGCAGGCCGTGCGCGAGGCGCTCAAGTCGATCGGCGTCGACCGCATGACCGTCTGCGATGCGCACGGCTACGGGCGTCAGCGCGGCCAGACCGAGACGTACCGCGGTGTCGAATACCGGACCAACCTGCTCCGCAAGGTCGTGCTGGAGATTGTCGTCAACGACGACTTCGTCGACCGGACCGTCGAGATGATTGAACGCGTCGCGCGGTCGGGGCCTGAGGGAAACATCGGGGATGGAAAGGTCTTCCAGCTCCCGGTGATCGAAAGCGTCCGCATCGACGACAGGATTCGCGGTCAGGAAGCCGTCTAGCGGTCTCTGCACCGCCTTGGCCCGACCCTCGTCCCGTGAGAGGATCTTCGCGAAGGAGCTTGCCCCATGAGTTGCGTCGTCCTGACCAGCGACCTGATGTTGCAGTCGCAGATCGCGCAGGCCGTCCGCGGTGCCGGCATGGCCTGTGAGACGGTGGCCATGCGCGACCAACTGCTGCCGCGCGTGCAGCAGGCGAACGCGGAGATGGTGATCGTCGACCTGCAGGAGATCGGAGGCGACCTGCACGCGGCGATGGCGGAACTGCGCGCGTTGTCGCCCGCGCCGCGCTGCATCGCGGTGGGCCCCCATGTGCAGGGCGCGTTGCTGGACGAAGCCCGCGCGGCCGGTTGGCAGGTCCTGACTCGCGGCCAACTGTACGCTCAACTGCCCGCCCTGCTGCGTCAGGCGTGAACCGCGGGGCCATCGAGCCCGACAAGCTCAACCGAACAAGCTCAACCGTGTGCCGTAGACGGCAGGGAAGGGGAGAGTCCGCATGGACCTGATGTTGCGTGGTGAGGTGGCGGTGGTCGTGGGAGCGGCCAGCGGGATCGGGCGGGCGATTGCCGAGGAGTTCACTCGCGAGGGCGCGGAGGTCGTGTGGATCGATCGCGATGAGCGTGTGGTCGCGACGGCGGCGAGTGTGCCGTCCCGGGCGGGGAATTCGCCGCTCGCGCTGGTGCTCGACGCGACGAACTACGACGCGCTGCAGCAGGCCGCTCGGCAGGTGATCGACCGCCATGGACGCTGCGACCATGTCGCCGTGCCGCTCGGCGTGGGCTCGGGAAAGTTCGGCTTCCCCTTCTGGAACCTGTCGCCCGACGACTGGGCCTGGGTGCTGGAGGTGAACCTCACGGCGCCGGTGAAGGTGGCACACGCCTTCGTGCCGGTGATGCTGCCCGCGCGCAAGGGCACGTTCTGCTTTCTCTCGTCGGTAGCGGGCCAGATCGGATCGCAGACCGACCCGCCCTACAGCGCCGCGAAGGCCGGCCTGATCAACTTCGCCCAGTGCGCCGCCAAAGACCTCGCGCCGCACAACATCCGCGTGAACGTGGTTTCCCCCGGCATGGTCAAGACGCCGCTCAACCAAAGCGTCTGGCAGGCGTGGCGGCAGAGTTCACCGGAGAACACGTTGAGCTACGACGAGTGGGCGGGCCGCAAGATCGGGCAGATCGCGCCGCTCGGCCGCTGGCAAGAGCCCGAGGATGTCGCCGCGCTGATCTGCTTCCTAGCCTCCGAACGCGCCAAGAACATCACCGGACAGACCATGAATGTCGATGGCGGACAGCTCATGCACTAGGACCGCGTAACACGCCCCGGCCAGGGTTCACTCCGCCGCACCCTCCGGACTCGGCTCTTCCTCGGTCGTGATCGGCGGCAGGCCGAAGCTGGCGGCTTCTTCCTCCTCAAAGTACACATCGTCCAGTTCCGCGCGGTCCGCATCCAGGCGGAGCAGCAGGTAGATGCCGGTGCCGGCCGACCAAAGGTACGAGAAGGTGTAGGCGGTCAGGCAGCCGCGGAACAGGCGATTGAAGCTGGAGATCAAGTTCGCGCCAAAACGGAGGGTCGTCGAATCGGTCGCGGAACCGGCGGCGAGCACGCTGCGGATCTCCTCGATACGCTTCAGCCCCGAACCGGCGCCGACACCCAAGTACAGGAAACGGATGATCGTTTCGCAGAACAGGTCGACGGCCAACCAGCCGAGGAACCCGAGCACGGCGGACAGCAGGAAGTAGGCGAGATACTTGAGTGGTCGCTGGTAGGTGTACGCATAGGCGCGGCTGATGCCATCGAAGGCGTCCGAGCCCTCGGTGCTGATCGTGGCCCACATCAGGGGCCAGGCGCAGGCCAGGCCGACGGACATCACGGCGATCATCAGGCCGAGCAGGCCCAGCGGCAGCCACAGCAGCCCCGCCAGGGCGACGCCCAGGTTCCACCGCATCAGCAGCCCCAGCAGCGCCAAGGGAATCATCAGCACCAGGATGCCGCCCAGCGGCAGCAGGGGAGCGCCCAGGTACGACAGCAGTTTGCGGCGTGCGAAGTCCAACGCCTCACGCAAACCCACCCGCTCATCCCGCCCCAGACGCATGGCCGCGATGCGCGCGATCGCGCCGCCGAAAAGGCTCCAGACCAGGATCGACCACAGCGAACCGAGCAGATAATACACACGCTGGTCCCACGGCTGGCCGGGAGAGAGTCCGCGGCGCATCGGTTCGATCATCGCATAGACCGGCGTGCGACTGGCCAGCCGATGCCAGGCCGCAGCGACCGGACCGTCCACCACCAATGGCGGGCTGGCGAGCAGCGCGGCCGCCGCCGCCGCGCCAGGAGCAACTCCGTCCGACGCAGAAGGTGCAGCCGCTGCAGGCACACTTGGTTCCGAGGCCGGAGCCGCTGCTGGCACACTTGGCTTCGCGGCCGGAGCTGCTGCAGGCATACTTGGCTTCGCGGCCGGAGCCGCTGCTGGCACGCTTGGCTTCGCGGCCGGAGCCGCTGCTGGCACGCTTGGCTTCGCGGCCGGAGCCGCTTCGCCGGCCAGTGGCAGGTCCAGGAGTCCGGCGCTGAACGAATGCCGGTCTGGCCAGGCCACGACGTGCTTCTGGAACTGCTCGACAGCCGGCGTTTCCCGCGAGGCGGTCGACAGCGTCACGGTGCCGACCAGCCACCAGCCCAGCGAGCAGAGGACGGTGCCGGCGAGGGCCAGGCTCAGCGTCTGCAGCGACACCGACAGCCGGAAGACTCGAAACAGCAGCGTCCAGGGGCACAGGTCGCGCCATGAAATCGTACGCAGAACACCTTCGCTATCGACCATGGTCTGAAGCTCCTTGCCGAGACGTCGTCGGGCTCCGCCGCGACGTCATTCGGAATACTCGTCCTCGTCGAAATCGTCGGGCGACCGTTCGTAGGGCAGGCCAATATCCTCGTTCAGCCAGCGGCCGAGGTCGACCTCCTTGCAACGCTGCGAACAGAACGGCATGGCCTCGGTGGCCTGCGGATCGAACGGCCGGCCACAGGTCGGGCAGTTCGCCCGCGAAGGTTTCGCTCGATGGCCCGAACGGCCTCTGTCCATGTTAGGGTTCCCGGCGACTGACTGGGCTGCGGTGCGTGTTGGCGGTTGATCGGGGCTGCTCGTCACAATGCGGCTTCCGCTCCATGCCACGGTCCGCCGCGTTCGAACGCGCCCGGCCGCGGCGGGCATGCTGGGCAAGATTATAGAAACCGGGGAAATGGCCGAACAGTAGCCGCGTTCCCCGTGTTGCCCGAGTTACTCCCGCGCGACCGCCGGAGGACATCAGCCCTTGCGAGTCACGTTGCGTCCTTCGAACGGGTACTGCTCCAGTTCCATCACCGTGCCCGAGAAGGGGCGGGTCTGGTCGCTGATCCAGAAGCTGACGACCGACGCGATCTGCTCGGGGGTAGTCATGCGGCCGCTGGGGATTTCGTTCGGGCTGAGCGTCTCGGGCCAGCCTTCCGGCAGGCCGTCGCGGAGCTTCACCTGGTACTCGTTCTCGGTGAGCACCCAGCCGACGTTGAAATGGACGAGCCGGACATGGTCGTAGGCGAGGTCGTTGGCGAGGTTCTTGGAGAGGGTGAGCAGCGCGCCCTTGGAGATGCTGTAGGCGAGCAGGTTGCGTTCGCCGCCGAGGGAGTTGAGCGAGCCGATGTTGGCGATGCAGCCCCGCGTGGATTTGAGGTGGGGCAGCGCGGCCTGGATGAGTTCCAGCGGCGCTCGCACGTTGGTGGCCATGATCTCGTCGAACAGTTCCGTTGTCGTGTTCTCCAGATCCGATCGCTGGACGGAGGCCGCGTTGTTGACCAGCGCGTTGATTCGGCCAAACGCCTTCAGGGCCGCGTCGACGATCCGCCCGGCGGCCTGCGGGTCGGTCAGGATGTCGGCGTGGAACGCCGTGCGGTCACCGAGTTCCCGCTGCAGCTTTTCGCCACGCGCCCGGTCGCGACCATGCAGCAGCACGCGAGCCCCCTGGGCCACGCATGCCCGCGCGATCGACTCGCCGATCCCCGTGGTGCTTCCCGTCACGATCACGACCTGGTCCTGGAGAATCATGGCTGGTTCCTTGGCTGGAAGAGTAGTGAGGGCATGGCTCGGCGCGGCGATGCCTGGCATTCCTGCCGCGCCGTGGCGTCGGGCATCGACTTCAGTGGAGCGTCACGCGATGGAAGGCCCAGGCGGCGGCACCCATCGTCGCCGCATCATCGCCGAGGCGACCGACGAGCACTTCGAACGAGTTCTCGAAGGCGGGCATGACGTGCGCGTTCGCCGCTTCGCGAACCGGGTCGACAAACAGGTCGGGCATGGCTTCCACGAGTCCTCCGCCGAGCACGACCTTGTCGGGCAGCAGCAGGTTGACCACGTTCGCGACGGCCATGCCGATCTGTCGCGCGGCGTTGGTGATGATATCGCGAATCCGGCCGTCGCCCGCCGCGATCGATTCGGCGAGCGCTTTGCTGCGGATCTTCGAGAGGTCGGTGCCGTAGTGTTTCATGAGGTGGGGAGCTTCCCCGCGGTAGGCGGCTTGGATAACAGCGGCGGAGATGGCCAACCGGCTGGCGACCGCTTCCAAGCAGCCGCGGCGACCGCAGCCACAGAGCGGCCCGTCGGGCAGGATCCGCATGTGGCCGATCTCCATGCACGACCCCGTGCGGCCGCGCAGCAGTTCGCCCTCATACACGCAGCCGCCGCCAATGCCCGTGCCGGGAAAAACACCCAGCACGCAGTGGCCGTCGCGACCCGCACCGAAACGGTACTCGCCGTAGACGCCCGCATCCACGTCGTTGAGAATAAAGGCCGGGCACTGGAACTGCTGCTCAAGGAACTCCTTGAGCCGCACCTGCGTCCAGCCTAGGTTCGGCGCGCTGAGGATCACGCCGGCGTCCAGGTCCAGCGGGCCCGGACAGCCGATGCCGATGCCGCCCAGGTCGCCCGGTTGCAGGTTCAGTTTGCCGAGCGTCGAGCGGATGAGCGCCGCGATCCGCTCCAGTCCCACCGCCGAACCCTCATGGCCGCGCGTCTTGTCACGCTCCCGTGCCAGCGAGTGAAACTGGCCGTCGAACGCCTGGCAGGCCATCTTCGTGCCGCCCAGGTCGAAGCCGACCCATACCTTGTGCTTGTCGTTCTGACTGGTCATCGGTGGTTGCGTCGCAAAAAAGGTGACGAGGCGAAGTGGCCGGGAAGGAACGTCGGAGTGGCGGGAGGACAACGGCCGCGCACGCTGGCCCGCCTCGCACGGAGTCGGGGCATGAGGGAGTCGGGGGCCATCAGGGAGTCACACAGATGGCGGGACGCCCCGCGCCGGGGTTCGCCGAATGCGGGGGCGTCGCCGTAGCGGGTGCGACCGACGGCAAGTCCGTCGGCTCCTCCGCCTCCGCCGGTAACTCGCCGCTGACCCGCGTCTCCTGCCACTCCGCGGCCAGCATCAGGCAGTTGATTCCCGAACCGATCCCCAGCCACGCCGTGCGACTCGACGAAGGCAACGCGCCCTTCTGCGCGCCGATGGCCACCGTGAGCGGCAGGGCCACGGAACCGGTGTTGCCGAGCCAGGCGAAGGTGGAATAGTCGCGGAGCGGATCCAGCTGGAGCGATTCGAGCATCAGGCGACGATGGGTGCCGCCGACCTGGTGGCAGAAGATGCGATCCAGCTGTTCGCGCGGCCAGCTGGATTCGTCGAGGAACCGCGCGAAGGTGCGCACGCCCGTGGCAATCCCCTCCTGCATCAACGTTTCCGAGTCGGTCTGCATCAGCGGAGTCATGCCGCCTTCCGCCGCTTCGTCTCGGCCGCTGTGGCACAGCCGATGGTGCGAAGTGTTGGCAAACGCCGTGGCGCAGCGCAGGTGGTTGCCGGTGCGGCTGAGCGAAGCGTCCGTCAGCAGGATAGCGCAGCTGCCGGAACCGATGGTGAGCGAAGCGATGGCCAGCTTGAGCTGCTGGCGGGTGAGCGTCGTGTCGCGATTCAGCTGCGCGACGGTGGTCTCCAGCAGCGGCCGACTGTCCTCCGTGCCCACGACCAGCCCCGCGCGGATCTGCCCCAACTCGATCATGCTGGCGATCTGGACGACGCCGGTCAGCAGACCCAGGCAGGCATTGGACAGGTCGTAGACCAGGCAGTCCTCGCCCAGGCCCAAGTGGTGATGCACGCCGCAAGCCGTAGCCGGCTCGAGATGGTCGCGGCAGACCGATCCGTGGAGGAGGGCTCCGATGTCGCGGCGGTCGATCCCCGCCGCCTCAATGGCCCGCTCGGCGCTGACACAGCTCTGCTCGCTCGGTAACATCCCGGCTGGCCAGACACGCCGCTGCCGAATGCCCGTCATTGCCTCCAGCCGACCCTCCGGCAGCCTCAGCCGTTCATAGAGCGGCTGCAGACTCGCCTCGATCTGGTCGCTCGTCACGACCTCTGCCGGAAGACTGTAGCCGAACGACTCCACACAAGCCCGCGAAAACCGCATCGATCCATTCTCCGAAGCCCCACGCGTCCAGCCGCCAGCATACTGCCCGGCGAGGGCTCAAGAAATGGGGGCAGCTCGGAAAGGCCCTGGGTCGGCTCCGCAAAAAACTTGGTTCGCCTGCGGATGATCGACGGCGGGGCAAGGAGCGCGAACGCCGGCGATTCTCCGTGAACCACCGTGGACTCCGTGGTGAAAATTCCACCCCTCGAAGCCGAAACGGCGAACGAGGACGAGTGACCGCCGGCTTTCAACCAAGCTGCTGCTTACCGGACGAGCCTATCGTCGACGATAGGCCGCCAGGCCTGCGAGAAACAGCAGCGAGAAGACGCTGGCGGAGGCCGGCTCCGGAACTGTGCCGGGCGCGGGAGCCGCGAAGTTGAATCGCAGGGAGTTCGAACCAGTACCGGAGGTCGACTCCGCGTTGTAGTAGAAAACCAAGCGACTGATGGCCGTCGCAGACCGGATCGCGGTGCCTGCATTGTTGGTCGAGTCGTTGGTCGTATCCTGGAGGTAGCCGCTCACGGCGGACGTTCCCACCCAACCGGTATTGCTGGAGACGCTGGTCCAACCCTGAGTTGGATTCGTGTTCGACCAAGTGGGGGTGGTCGCCGTGGATCCATTCGAAGACTCTCCGTCGACGCGAGTCAGCGTCAGGTCGCTGAAAGGGATCAGATTGTTGGATCCGTCGAACGCCGCGATGGCCAAGCCCTCATAGGAGTCGAAATCCGTAAAGAGCATGTAGGACGAGGTGGAGAGCGGATTGGCGAACGTGAATTCAATCTCGGCCAGTTCGTGAGGACCGTCGGACGACGATCCGGAATACTCAATTTTAAACATCTGCCGCGAACCACCCATCCAAGCCGGATTGCTGAGGCCCGCACCCGTGAAGTTCACCGTGCTGGTGCCCCAACTGATGTTACTTCCCTTGACCGCCACATTCACGGAGAGGTCGCCGGTGCCCCGGAAGTTATAGGTGCTGGGAGTTCCGGTCGCTTGAGAGGAGAAACCGGTCGGGTCGGCGAAGACATACGAAGCGTCGGCTTGACGCATGCCTACGAAGAGCCCCAGTAGACAGGAGATGACGACGCAAATCTTGCTGGAATGGATCATCGAAGTCGTTACCTTGTTAACCGTTAAAAAACTAGAACGAGCTACTCGTCGCCCGACATGGCAAAGAGCTGCCCCGCACGTCCATCGGGAAGATTGTCGAAGAAGTAGGATAGGCATTCGGCGAAGGGGTGTCAAGCATTGACGACCGTGGTCGGATTCGTGCGGAAGGTGGGCGTGTCGGCCACTGCTTCGGGCACACGCCGTATGCCGACTACGAACGGGGCGGGCGACAAGTAGCCGGCTCGCGCCGTATGCCGGAAATTGCGTTGGGCAGGCGTCCCCACGTGTGACGCTGGGACGTTCCGAGCCTGGATCGCGATGCGTCGTGGTGGGCGTGTCGGCCACTGCTTCGGCACACACCGTATGCCGACTACGAACGCGGTGGGCGACAAGTAGCCGGCTCGCGCCGTATGCCGGAAATTGCGTTGGGCAGGCGTCCCCACGTGTGACGCTGGGACGTTCCGAGCCTGGATCGCGAGGCGTTGTGGTGGGCGTGTCGGCCACTGCTTCGGCACACGGCGTATGCCGACTACTTGCGATCGTAGACGCGCGTGCATCGCTAGCATTGATTGCACACGATGTTGTGTTCAAGAGGGCTGAGTTCGCAAAATGTTCCGCGCTTCTTGCGGCCGGAAAAGCAGCAGATACCCTGTGGGAGACTTACATTCTTTTCACGGAGGACTGCCAAAGGCATTACGGAGATAGGACCCTCTCAGGGCTAATGAACGAATCCTGATGCTTCGCGCATCTCGGGCCGCTTGTGGTCAACCTTTCAGGGTGACGCGAGTGGATCGAGTTGAGGGAGGCATCGGACACCACCAGTGGTTGTGTCTTGCGACGGCAGTGACTGACCTGTTGCATCGCCGAACGAGGAGTCTTCGGGCGCGTCGAGACGAATGGTTTCGAGCGCTGGAAGCAAAATCGGTCTGTGTGCCAGCGTGCCAGCCGTGTCTGCGTGCCAACCGTGTCAGCATGCCAGCCGTGTCAGCGTGGTTTGGATTCATTCGGACGCTTTGAGGAAGAAGACCGTCACGGACGACGGGTTCCCAGGTCAGCGCGCCCAGCGCGTCAATTCCTCGCAACTCTTCGCTCGTCGCCTGCCGACCGCGCACCCCAAGATGGTGGTTCGCTCGGACGGTGAGACGCCCGGGATGTTCGCGCGCCGCAATCCATGCAGCGTTCGCGCATCCGGTCTTCGCGGCCTTTCCCCTGCCTGCAGGATGACGGAACGGTCTCGCACGTTTTGGAGCGAAAAGGAGTTGTCGCATGTCCAAAAAGCCTCTGATCGGATTGAACACGGATTTTCTCGCCGCCACGCACGACCGCCCCGCCTTTGCGTTGATCGCTTCGGGGTACTTTGATGGAGTCGTCGCGTCCGGTGGCATCCCGGTCCTCGTGCCGCCCATGGAGGACGCCGAAGACCTCGCCGCCATGCTCGATCAGCTCGACGGATTCGTGCTCATCGGAGGCCGTGACCTCGATCCCCGCAACGACGGCTTCATGCTGCATCCCAGCGTGCGGCCGATGGAAGCTCGTCGTGAGCAGTTCGACCGTCTGCTCTGCCAGATGATCTGCGATCGCCGCATGCCGGTGATGGGGATTGGAGCGGGCATGCAGCTGCTGAACCTGACCATGGGCGGCAACCTGTTCCTGCACATTCCCGAGGACCTGCCCAAGGCGATCCCGCACAAGGATAACCAGGACCCGGCCCATCGCCATGGGCTGATGGTCGAGCCCGACTCGCTGATGGAACGCGTCTACGGCGACGGTGAGATCCGCGTCAACTCGATGCACCACATGGCCGTCGATGAGGTGGCCCCCGGCTTCGTCGTCACTGCTCGCTGCCCGGATGGCGTGGTCGAAGCGATCGAGTCCCGCATCGACGACTGGTTCGCGGTCGGCACCCAGTTCCATCCCGAAGCCGATTCGGCCTCGGCCCTCGACATCCGCATCTTCGAGGAGTTCATCGCGGCGGTGACGGGCGAGCCGGTGGCCATGCGGATGGTTGCCTGATCGGCTGCGACCGGAAGTTGTCTGCTGTCGGCGGTTCCACCGCAGGTCGGTTCCTGATCGAGACCGACCTGCGGAGTCGCGTCGGTGGCGCGCGTCGAGCGCGTCCCGCGACGCGTGCCGTTTCGGGCGTCCGCTGCGGCTTCTTCGGTCGGTCAATTCGCCGTTCTCACTGGAAGCCCGCGATCGTGGCGCACGATCACGGGCCGCGCCAACGGACTTGAAGAGCTTCCCGGAAGGGAGCCGCATGGCCAGTGGACCCGAACCAGAACTGAGCATTGCCTGGACGCCGCGACGCCCGTCGCGCGACCGCCATTTCGCGCGCCACTTCATCGGTGTCCACCAGGACTCGCCGAAGTCAATGCTGCGCGGCGCGCTGCTGCGGGTGTGGGGAAGCGGCGACGAGGCGGTGCCGGAACTGCTGGCCTGCACCCAGCTGCACGATCGGCGGCTGGTCGCGCTGGGCGGCGCCGGGCTCTCGGAAGGCGAAGCGGGCGAGCTGGTCGCCGACCTCGCCATGCCGCTCGTCGCCCGCGTGGGGGGCGACAGTTCCAGCCTGCGAGCCCTCGGAATCCTGGATGTCGGTGCCTGGACCGACCTCGGTCCGCGCGATCGCTGGTTCCAGCCGCATTGCGACACGGCGGTGGTCGCGCGCATGACCGGCCTAACCGTCGTCGACCACTTCCCGGCTCGCGACCTGGCGCATCGCGGGCGAGGGGGACCGCTGGAAGTCATGGGGCTGTGGATGATGCTGGCCGACCAGGGGATTGTGCCCGGACGGCGCATCCGCGCGTTCCTGGAGTTCGACGAGTCGGTGCGCCTGATGCTGCTGCCGCCGCGTTATCCGGTTCCCAGCCCGTTGCCGCTGCTGCAGTTGGATCTCGGCCCCGGCTTCTGTCTGCAGGACGCCGTGGTCCGCGAACTGGTGGGATCTCGTGAAACCGTCCCCGACCTGCGCGACGACCGCGGCGAGCTGGCCGTCCAGGGGCGGAACCTGCCCGAACTGCTGGCCGCGTGGCAAGCGGTGGAAGCGGGCGAGCCGTTCGGCGACTGGCGGCCGGCCGGCGCGCGGCCCGACTTGGAAATGGCCGCCTTCCGCGACTGGTCGCAAGGGCGGTCGATTCGCGTGGACGATGTGCTCTGCACGCTGGTACAACTCGTAGCCGATCGAGTCGTGACGGCGCTGAAGACGCAGTTGCCGCGCGCGTTTCCCGTGGGCCAGTTGATCGTGGGCGGAAGAGGCCAGCGACATGCGTTCCTCATCCATCAGATCCAGCAGCGGCTGCCGGAACTGCAGATCACGGCGCTGGACGAGTTCTCGATTCCCGCCGACGCCTGGCGGGCGGCGGCCGCGGCGGTGCTCGCGCAACTGCACGTCGACCAGGTGCCCGCCAACTGCCCGTCGCTCACCGGCGCCGACTCCCCGCGACTCCTCGGCCGCTGCACGCCCGGTGCTCCCGCGAACTGGCACCGCGTCCTCGCCGACATGGCCGCGACGCTTCCGGAGAAAATCCCGCTCCGACACGCCGTGTGATGGCTCCCCGCCAATTCAATTCCTGCCGCACTCCGAACCGAGGTCGGCAAGGAGTCCTGCAGCCGCTCATTATCGGTTCCTTGTGTGCCTGCTGTTCCTGTTGGCCAGCCATGCCCGCGCGAGCGACGTGGATCTGCCGCGGGTGCGATGGGAGGACGCCGGCAAGTACCGGGGACAGCGGGTCTGCTTGGAAGGTCGCGTCGTGCGCGTCGGGCACACCACCGCCATGGACTACCTCGACTTCCACCGGTCCGATCGACGGGCCGTCACGGTGGCCGTGCCCGCCGCCTACCGCGATCGATTCCCCAAGTCGCTCGAGGAGACTTACCGCGACCAGTCGGTGCGGGTGACGGGACGCGTGACGGGACGGAACACCCGTGGTGACGAGCGGCCGGTGGTCTATGTGACGCGGGCGGAGCAGGTGCAGGTCGTGCCGCGCGGCGAGCTGCCCACCTCGCCGCACAACTCGCACCGCGAGGCAGCACTGCGCGAGCCGACATCGGGCGAGCCGACATCGGGCGAGCCGACACCGGGCGAGCCAGCTGCAGGCACGAAGTCACGGCTGCGCGTGGCGACGTTCAATGTCTGGAATCTGCTTGATGCGCACGACGATCCGTATTCAAGCGACGAGCGGACGGCGGCCAAGCCGCCGCGGCAGCAGCGGCAACTGGCCGAGGCGTTGCGGACGCTCGACGCCGATGTGGTCGCGCTGCAGGAGGTCGAGTCGTCCGGTGTGCTCCGCGCCTTCCTCACCGACTACCTGCCGGACCTGGGGTACGACGAGCACGCGTTGGTGGAGGGCAACGACCCTCGCGGCATCGATGTCGCGCTGGTCTCGCGTTGGCCGCTGGGCCGCGTCACGTCGCACGCCGCACTGCGGTGGGAGGACAAGCGAGGCCATGACGGGCGGTTCACACGCGACCTGCTCTGCGTCGAAGTGCTTCCCGAGGCGGGAACGCCGTTTGAGGTCTGGGGCGTGCACCTGCGCAGCAACGGCGAGGACCCGCAGGCGGCGCAGCTCGTGCGAACCGCGGAAGCTCGCGCGGTGCGTCACCTGCTCGAACAGCGATTGCAACGCGAGCCGCGGGCGCGGATCCTGCTGGCGGGCGATTTCAACGAACCGCTGGACGGGCCCGCGCTGCGCGTGCTGCTGGACCCCGATCGTCCGCGGCTGGCATGCCTGGGCCTCGACATCCGCCCGGCGGAACGCGTGACCTACACGCGGCCGAACTATCGGTCCATGATCGACTTCCTGCTGGCCTCGCCGGCCATGGCGGAAGACTATTGTCCGGGAAGCTGCCGCATCCAGGCCAGTCCGCCCGGCGGCAACGGCTCGGATCACCTGCCGGTCGTGGCCGAATTCCGCGCGCGTTGAACGCAGGACGCATGCCGTTCGGCGCTCAGGTGATCTCCGCGGCGATCCAGTCGAGCACCTCGGACGCGATATCGCACTGCAGGGCTCGCGCGAGTCCGCGCCAGCCGGGCACGGCGTTCACTTCCAGCAGATACAGTTTGCCATCGGGACCGGGCAGGATGTCCACTCCGGCGAACGGCACGCCGACCGCCGCCGCCGCTCGTCGCGCCAGCTCCGCCAGCTCCTCCGTCACCTCCAGCGGTTCCGCGGTCGCTCCGCGACTCACGTTGGTCCGCCAGTCGTCGGAGTTGCAGCGTCGCATGCCGAACAGCTTGTGGCCAATGACGAGCACGCGGAGGTCGTGGCCCGGATGCGCGATGAACTCCTGCTGGTACAGGACATGGCCGAGTTGCGCGAGGGTGCGGAAGACGCGTTCGGCGATCGCTTCATCCTGCAGCCGCGTGATGCCGCGGCCTTCGCCGCCGAAGAGCGGTTTTAGGACCACATCGCCGCCCAGCGCATGGAAGTCCTCCAGTGCCTGGTCGTATGTCTGGCTGGTGAGAGTCCGCGGGATGGGCAGGCCGGCGCGCTGCAGGAGCGCGGAGGTGAGATACTTGTCGACCGCCACCTCCAGGCTGCGCGGCGGGTTGAAAACGGGCGTGCCCTGCGCGGCCAGCTGGTGCAGCGCGTTCATGCGAAACACGACCTGCTCCAAGCTGCCCGGCGGCATGCTTCGCACGAGGATCGCGTCGTACTGGTCGAGCGGCAGTGACTCGGACGCTGCCGCGCCAGGCACGATCGACCGGACATCGGGCCCGGGACGCAAACCGGCTTTCAGGCTGGCGAAGGACAGGATGTCGATCGCATGCCGGCCTTCCGCCGCGCGCTGCAGGTCGCGGACATACCAGCTCTGCGGAGTCGCCAGCACGCCGAGTCGCATGGGATGGTTCCTGGTCGGGAGTGAGCGATGAGCCCTGGCCCGATTTCATGCGCCCCAGCTGGTGGCAAGGATATCGCGGCGGACCTGGCCCGCGTGGAAGGTGTGGCCCGTGTCGAGGTTGATGATACGCACCTCCGCCGGACTGAACAGGTGGGGGTCGATGCGGTAGAAGTCGTACTCGTAGCGAGCGAAGATCTGACCGAAGGGTTGGCCGAAGTCGCTGGAGCTGCAGCTGGGCACCTTGCCAACCACCGCCTCGATCGACGCGTCGTCGCCGCGGACCCAGAGCGTAACGCTGCCGCCATAGAGAACGGCGTCGTTGGTGCGCCCGATGCCTTCCAGGTCCTTGCGGGCGACCGGCGGCAGCGGCGCGGTTCCCGACGCGCTGACCACGCGGTTCAGGTCGAACTGCAGTTCCATCAGTTTGTGCAGCGCCGTCTCGACGCTGCGGGCCACGACCTGCAGCGTACCTGCCTGGCTGGCCGTGCGGGCCAGCAGCAGGCACAGGCGTTCTGGAGCGACCTGGCACTTCTCGGCCACCTTGCGAACCAGGTCGTCCGGCGGCACGTCCGACGTCTCCAGCACGCCCACCGCGCTGTCGGCCGGCTCGCGGCCCACTCCCTGGAAGATCGCCTCGTTCGCCGCCGCGGCGCGCATCGGCCCGGAACCCATCGCGAAGAACTTGTCCTGGCTCAACTTCCAGCCGGCATACTGCGAGTGCATGCAGGCGTGCAGCGGATGATCGGTGTACACATGCACCAGCATGCCGGTCGCACTCGCGGGAGATCCGGCGGCCAGCATATCGGGCACCAGTTCAACCTGCGCGAGGTCCGCAAGGCAGACGCGGGCCAGCCACTGACCGGCGATCAGGCCGCCCGGAGCTTGATTGCCGAAGTCCCAGATCGTCGCGCCGCAGGCGGTTGTGATCGGCTGGATGCGCAGCAGGGAGGCGAGGCCGGGCAGCTGTTCGCACAGTCGCCACGCGCGGGCATTCAAAGTAGTCATGGGCAACAAGGGTCTCGCGGGAAAGCCAGGGGATCGACGCGAGGCAGGATAGCAGAAGCCGCGCGGGCCGAGAAGGGACGCTCGGTCTACTCATCGCCCGCGTCGTCCGCCGCCTCCGTGTCGCGCACTCGGCTGCGACGTGGCGTGGCCGTCTCGTAACGGTCGTCAAGGAACGACAGCAGCTCGTCGACCGGCACGCCTTTCTCCTGGGCCTTCTTCCATTCGGCCATCACCTTCGCGCGATCAGGCGAAGGCTGCACGGCGAGATACGCGCCGCGGAAGAGATCCGACGAACCCGCCTCAGGCTTCAACGCCCGGTCGGCGACGGCGATCGCGATGCCCGTCGGCAGTCGTTCGCGATTGAACTTGCGATTGCGTCCTTCGACACGCACCAGCAGTTCCTTCGGCCGCACCTCGATCACGGAGGCCAGTTTGCCGCCGAGCGTGATCTCCTGCCCGCCCAGATCCTTCAGTCCCGCTTCGAACGCCTGCCAGAACTGATCGACATGGTCGGTGATCAGCGACAGCCGCGTGACTTGGGGTTCCAGCGTGGAACCGAGCGC
>JBIIEC010000349.1:0-6599 GCA_044238045.1 Pirellulaceae bacterium
GCGTAAAGGGGCTCTACGACCAGATCCGGGTCCTCGACACCGAAGGCCGGGAGACGCTGCGTGTCAACTATCGCGACGGCTCGCCCGAGTCCGTGCCCGCCGACCAGCTGCAGGGCAAGGCCATGCGTTACTACTATCGTCAGGCGTTGGCGCTGTCGATCGGCGAAGTCCTGGTGACTCCGTTCGACCTGAACGTGGAGCAGGGCGCGATCGAGGAACCGCTCAAGCCGGTCATTCGCCTGATCACGCCCTTGCAGGACGCACAGGCCCGGCCCCAAGCCCTGCTGGTGCTCAACTACCTCGGCACGCGCCTGCTGCAGAAACTGATTGAAGTCACCAGCGGCATGCGCGGCCAGTACCTGCTGCTCAACGGCGATGGCGAGTATCTGCTGGCTCCGGAGTCGGGTAGTGCCTGGGGATGGATGCTGGGGCACCATCGGTCGTTTGCCAGCGAACATCCCGAGGCATGGCAGGTGGTCTTGAAGGAGCGGCAGGGAGAGTATCAGTCGGCGCGCGGCCTGTACACCTTCCGCTGGTTCGATCCGCTGCCCGAAACGATCGCGGCGAAGACGGACATGCGGGAGGCGCGCACATCGGGAGGCGTGAATCGCAGCACGCTGATCCTCGCCGCTTTCGTGCCGCACGAGACGCTCTACGCCAACTCGCGCCGCCTGCTGGAACGGCTCGCCTGGCTGCATGGCCTGGCGACGCTGCTGCTGGCGGGCTTGGCCTGGTACCTGGTGCGGGCGCGGTGGCTGCGAATCGCCCAGGACCGACAGATTGCCGAGTCCGAACAGCGGCTGCGACGACTGTCCAGCCAGCTGCTGGCCGCCCAGGAAGACGAGCGGCGCAACATCAGCCGCGAGCTGCATGATGACCTGGGACAGCAGGTGACGGCGATCCGGCTGGACGTCCATTCGGCGCTGGCGGAACCGGAAGGCGTGCGGCGGGAGGGGCTGCTGCAGGCGGCGGCGCGGGAAGTGGACGAACTGCTGCGCAGCCTGCACCGCATCGCGTCGCGGACGAGGCCCTTCGTGCTGGACGACCTGGGATTGCAGGACGCGATCGAAAGTCATATCACGGAGTTTGAGCGGCGGACGGGAATCGACGTCGCCACGGACTTGGCCATACCCGTGCGGAGGCTCAACTCGACCATGGCCGACAACGTCTATCGCATCATCCAGGAAGCGCTCAACAACATCGC
The DNA here is from genome assembly GCA_044238045.1 of Pirellulaceae bacterium. Classification (GTDB taxonomy): domain Bacteria; phylum Planctomycetota; class Planctomycetia; order Pirellulales; family Pirellulaceae; genus CAZUJM01. The sequence continues at coordinate 1,205 of JBIIEC010000349.1, forward strand.
CAAGCACGCGCAGGCGCCGCGGGCCGAAGTGACGATCTTCGCGGAAGAAGGCCAGTTGCACCTGCGGGTATTCGACGCCGGACGCGGCTTCCAGTTGGAACAGCGCGACCCCACGCGACTCGGCCTCCTGGGCATCCGTGAGCGGGCGGAACTGCTGGGCGGGCGGTTGCGGATTGAGACTTCGCCGGGCCAGGGAACGCGGCTGGCCGTGACCATCCCCCTACAATCCACGCAGGACTCCCATGGCACCTGACGATCCCGCTCCAGGCTCCAATCCCCTGCACGCGCCCATCACCGTGGTGCTGGCCGATGACCATGCGATGGTCCGCGAAGCGCTCGCACGGGTGCTGGAAAGTTCGGGTCGGCTGGCCGTCGTGGGACAGGCGTCGGACGGACAGGAGGCGCTGGAGGTCGTGGCGCGTACGCGTCCCATGTGCGTGGTGCTCGACTATACCATGCCGCGGCTAGACGCACCCCAGGCCATCAAGTCGCTGCTGGAGCAGCATCCGCGCATCAAGATCCTCGTCCTGACCGTCCACGAGAACCACCACTACGCAGTGAAGGCGTTGGAGTGCGGGGCGCACGGCTACCTGATCAAGTCGGCTGCCATGGAGGAGCTGTTGACGGCCATTCGCGCGGTGACGGCCGGACAGATCTATGTCAGCAGCAGCGTCTCGGAGGAAGTGTTCGCGCGGCTGCGACGACGCAAGCGCGACCGCGAGGGGCTGGACCTGCTGTCGCAGCGCGAGTTCGACCTGCTGCGCATCCTGGGCGCGGGAAACAGCCTGCAGGAGTGTGCGCGGCGGATGAACATCAGCCCCAGCAGCGCGTCGACCTACCGGGCACGCATCATGGAAAAACTGGGCCTCGAAAGCACCGCCGAACTCATCCGCTTCGCCGTCGAAAACGGCATCGACGGCTGAGGCTCTCCACGCGCAGGTTCCTGTGCACCTGCCATGCCGACCCTGCGAGCCGCCCCGTACGTCCCGATGTTGCCTCCCGCGGTCAGAGATCGTCTTCGGGCATTTCCGAATCGTCGTCCGGATCGCCGTCCGCTTCCTGCGTTCCCTCGGTCATGCCCAGCTGCTCCATCTTGCGATAGAGGTTGGAGCGGTGCACGCCAAGGCTGCGGGCCGCGTCGCTCATGTTGCCGCCCGCGGCCGCAATGTTGCGGCGAACGTATTCGATCTGGAAATCCCGCGAGGCGTCTTTGAGCGAACGGCCCAGTTGATAGGCGCCCGAATCGTTGCGTTTGGGCGCGATGATGAAATCGAGTTCGTCGGCGTCGATGGTGTCATCGGGCGTCAGGTAGGCCAGGCGTTCCATGAGGTTCCGCAGTTCGCGGACATTGCCGGGCCAGGGGTGCAGGCGAAGCCGTTTCTGGGCGGCGGCGGTGAGGCGCGGCGGCTTGCGGCGGGCGCGGGCGCTGAAGTCCTGCAGGAAGTGTTCGGCGAGCGGCACGATGTCGTCGATGCGTTCCCGCAGCGGCGGCATGTTGACGCGGAAGACGTTCAGCCGAAAAAAAAGGTCCTCGCGGAAACGACGCTGCTCGACCATCTCCGCCAGGTTCTGGTTCGTGGCCGCGATGATCCGCGCGTCGGTGCGGATGGGGCGCGAGCCGCCGACGCGCACCACGACTTTCTCCTCCAGCACCCGCAGCAGCTTGGCCTGCCCGCCCAGGCTGAGATCGCCGATCTCGTCCAGGAAGAGCGTGCCGCCGGAAGCCAGTTCGAACTTGCCCTGCCGCGCCTCATGGGCGTCCGTGAACGCGCCCTTCTCGTGGCCGAACAGTTCGCTCTCCAGCAGCGTCTCCGTGAGCGCCGCGCAGTTGACGGCCACGAACGGTTCGTCACCGCGCGCACTGAGGTAGTGGATCATGCGGCTGACGACTTCCTTGCCCGTGCCGTTCTCGCCCAGGATCAGCACGACCAGATCGGTGCGAGCCACACGATCGACGACCGACCGCAGCTGCTCCATGCCGGGCGTGCTGCCGATGAGCTGCACGCCGGCGGCCGCCTGCTGCGTGACCACCTTGCGACTCTGCAGCAGCTGGTCGCGGTGCTGGCTGTTCTCCAGCGCGATCGCCGCGTGCGAAGCCAGCTCCACAAGCGCCGCCTCGTCCTCGTCGGTGAAGTCCCCCTTGATCTTGTTGATCATCTCGAACGCGCCGAAGATCTGGCCCTTGCGTCCACGAAGGGGTGTGCAGAGCAGGTTGCGGGTGCGGAACCCCAGCTTCTGGTCGACGTCGCGGTTGATGCCGTCGCGGGGAGTTCCGCTGGCCACGCGGCGCGGTTCGCCGGACTGCACCACCTGGCCGACAATGCCCGCGTTGTCCGGAATCCGCAGTTCGCCGCCCTCCACTCCCAACGCGGGACGCCCGACCAACTGGTGCTGCGTGCGATCCCACAGGAAGATACTCGCACGCTCCGCGCCCAGCAGGCGCGTCGACATCTCGGCCATCTGCTGCAGCAGCGATTCGGTGTCCTGGTTCTGGTTCCACTGGCCCGCGATCTCCAGGATGGCTTCCAGCCTTCGCACGCGCCGCTGCTCGCGGTGCCGTTCGCCAATGTCGCCCAAGGCCAGGCCCACGGCCGCCGCCAGCGCGTCGACGGCCGCCAAGTCGTCCGGTCGGTGCATCGCCGATTCGACGACCAGCAGCGCGTTGGCGTCCAGCAGCGCCTGGGCATCGTCACGGCTCGCCAGCGGCGCGGCCAGCCACGATTCGTGCTGCCTCGCCGCCTCGGCGTCCAGTGAGTCGCCCAGCAGGTTCGTTGGCAAGGGCCTGGTCTGCCCCCACGAGGCCACGGCGCGGTACTCGCCCGCGTCCGCTCGCACCACCGCCGCGTATCGCGCCGATACGCGATCTGCTATCTTGGGCAACATCTGCTGGAGGAAGGGATCCCGGTCGACGAACCGAGCCTGCTCCACTAAGATCTCGAGTGCCAAAGGCAGGACCACCGGGTGGGACTGGATGCGTCGAAATTCATGACTCAGGTCCATCGCCCCCGACTCCCGCCCCGCTCGACGGTCGACCACTTGGCCGACGGTGACGAGGAAAAGAGAACACGTATCAGACAGATCGGACAAACATCATAGGACATCCACACCCGTCCAACCATGGACGGCCCGGGGAAGTTTCCCCCGGAGCGGCGCGGATGCCTGTCCAGGGAAGGCCCGACTTCGCGGCGACTTGGTCCCGGACATGCCGCCCCGACTGCCGCTCGTTGCGACCGATCGCGTCGCCTCGGGAACGCAGCCGAGGCCCCGGCCGCACTGCCCATGGATGTTCCCCAGCACGCGGAGGAATCGCAGCATGAACCTGTTCGCCGGGAAAAAAGGCCTCATCATCGGAGTCGCCAACGACCATTCCATCGCCTGGGCCATCGCCGAGGAGATCATGAAGCAGGGCGGCGAGTGCGGATTTACCCACCTGCCCGATCGGCCCGATGACGACCGCCAACGCAACCGGCGCCGCGTCCAGCAGTTGACCGACCAGTACCCCCAGGCCAAGTTCCTCGTGCCGCTCGATGTCCAGGACGACGGGCAGATCGCGCAGGTCATGCAGCAGACCCAGGAAGCGATCGGCCCGATCGACTTCCTGCTGCACTCGGTCGCCTTCGCCGACCGCGCGGACCTGAGCCGCGACACGGTGGAAACGAGCCGCGACGGCTTCAAGCTGGCCATGGATGTCAGCTGCTACAGCCTGCTGGCCGTGGCTCGCGAAGCCCGCTCGGTGCTCAAGGACCAGGGAGCCATCGCCACCATGACCTATTTTGGCGGCGAAAAGGCCGTTCCCGGATACAACGTGATGGGCATCTGCAAGGCGGCGTTGGACGCCACCGTCCGTTATCTGGCCTATGACCTCGGACCCCGCGGCATCCGCGTCAACGCCATCAGCGCCGGACCCGTGCGAACGCTCGCCGGCCGCGCCGCCGGCGTCGAAGAGATGCTCAAGATGTACGAGCACATGGCCCCGCTCGCCCGCAACATCACGCACGAGGAAGTCGGCAAGGCCGGCGCGTATCTGCTCTCGGACATGTCCAACGGCATCACCGGCGAGATCCTGCACGTCGACGGCGGCTACAACATCATGGGCTCCCCCGGCCGACTGCTCGACCTGCTGCCCCAGGGCTAGACTCCTCCGTGACGCGGGCTCGCACGCGGGACGTTTTCCGAGGAAACACGCCTCGCCATGCGTGCCGCAGTCGGTGCCGCGCACCCAGGGCCCCCCGGAGCCTTTTCTCATGAACTCCACGGCGAACTCGAAAACCATCGCCATCGCCGTGGTGCTGAAGGACGACCGGTATCTGGTCGGAAAGCGGCCTGAGGGCGTGGCCTTGGCCGGATTCTGGGAGTTTCCTGGCGGCAAGGTCGAGGCCCACGACGGTTCGCCCGACATCGCCGCCTGCCGGGAGTGCCTGGAGGAGACGGGGCTCGCGATCGCCATCCAGAGCGAACTGGCCCATGTGCGGCACGAGTACGCCCACGGGACGCTCGAATTGCACTTCTTCTTGGCCCACCCCCTCGATGCTAGCACCGAGCCGCATGGGGCGTTTCGCTGGGTATCGCGTGAGGAACTGCTGCGGCTGGATTTTCCGCCCGCGAACCAAACGGTCTTGGAACAGATCCGAGCGGCGCGGTATTAGACGCTTCTCGAAACGGGGACACCGCTGCGTCAAGCTGGGGCATCCCCACGCTGGCGAGCAGGAAAATCCTGGCAAAAAAAGCAGTCTAGGGAGCGAGCGGCGTTTCCACTACTCTCCGGGGCCGCTTCCCGATTGGGGAAGGCAGGCCAAGCAGTTCATCGCGGCGCGCCCGGATCGCTCCGCACCAACCCACTCCGGCGGATCCGCCCCCACGCGGCGCCCGCTGGAATACGCGGCCCGCGACTTGCCGCGCACCCGAAACGCCTGAGAACGGCGAGAGTCGCCTGGCGGATGAGCTTCGCAAGGACGCGAAGGCTCCCGTCATCAACTCGTTCTGGAGGGACCACGAGCATGGACGCTCGCCAAGCCATCATTCTTTTCGCACTGCTGCTGGCCAGCCCCGTCTGGGGCGCCAGCTCCCGCACTCGCAACTTCATCGTGAGCGCACCGACGCCCGAACTGGCGGCCGAGATTGCCCAGGCCGCCGAACGCTACCGGCATGATCTCGCCATCGAATGGCTGGGCAAGCCGCTGCCGGACTGGAACGAACCGTGTCCGCTGGTCGCGCACGTGGATTCCAACCTGGGTGCCGGCGGGCGCACCAGTTTCATGTTCCAGCAGCGCACGCCGTTTGGCTGGGAGATGGAGATCCAGGGTTCACGTGAACGCCTGCTGGACTCGGTGCTGCCCCACGAAGTGACGCACACCATCTTCGCCACGCACTTCGGCGGCCCGCTGCCGCGTTGGGC
>JBIIEC010000350.1:0-6594 GCA_044238045.1 Pirellulaceae bacterium
TCCCTCTGCAGTTACTTGGAGGAGTTCGAGGACCTCCGTCGCCAAGTGCGTGGCCAAGGCGTCGGTGGGAACGGGGCATCCGATGATTCCCAGGGCTTCAGTGCAAAGGATCTCGCGGAGCGTCTGTCGCTGGGGCTTATGGGGACGCAGCGTAATCTCCGTGAACTGGTGCATGGGATGGTGCCATCCTTGCATGATCCCGATGCCTTGCGGGTAGCCTTGGAGAGTCTTGTGGAGCGGGTGCGTACGAAGGTGTCTTGCGATTTTGACTGCTCGGCGGAATTCCTGGTCGCGGATGGTGATGTGTCGTTCCAGGTATACCGCATCGTACAGGAGGCGTTCACCAATGCCTTGCGACACTCGGGTGCCAAGACGCTGTCGTTGTCGCTGAAGGGGGTCGAAGACGACTTGGTTGTTGAGGTTTCGGACGACGGTGTTGGTGCAGACCTGTCGCAGGCGAATTCCGGGATGGGGTTGCGCACCATGCGATATCGCATCAATATGATAGGCGGTGCGCTGGCCATCGAAAATCGGCCTGGAGGTGGAACGACGGTGCGGTGTGTCTTTCCGCGGGACCGAGCCTCAAGCGATGGTAGGGTGCCGCAATGAGGCAGGTGAAGATAGTTCTCGTGGATGACCATCCCTTGGTACGCCTTGGGGTCCGCCTGCAGTTGTCGACCTGTTCCGACCTGCAGGTCTGCGGTGAAGGCGATTCGAATTCCGATACGTTGAAGCTCGTCGAACAGCATCAACCGGACCTGTTGATCCTGGACATCGCGCTCAAGGATGGACTCGCGGTCCAGGCCGTGAAGCAGGTGAAATCGCGATATCCTGACGTAAGGGTTCTGGTGCTGTCGGGATTCGAAGAGTCCTTGTACGGCGAGCGTGTTTTGCGGGCGGGAGCGTCTGGGTATCTGAACAAGCAGGAGGCCGCGAGCGAATTGCTGAAGGCCGTGCGTACGTTGCTCCAGGGAAATCGCTATGTGTCGGCCGACCTGTCGCGACGCCTGATCGCCAGGGCCCTGGGCAACGTCGAGTCGGTGCAGGATCCGGTCGAACTGCTGACGGATCGCGAACTGGAAGTCTTCCAGTTGATTGGCCAGGGCATGACGAGCAGTCTGATCGCTTCGCGCCTTCACTTGAGCCCGCATACCATCGACAGCCACCGAGAGAACATCAAACGCAAGCTTGGTGCGAAGGATGGTGCGGAACTGAATCGCAAAGCGGTGCAGTGGGTGCTCGAGAATCGTTGACGGTCCCGGGGCATGGTCGAGTCGGATGCGTAGCCGCCTACGCCGCGTGCGGTTTGCGACTCGCAGTGTGTACGATCTACGTCGTCGGCACTCGCCATGTGCCGATCAGGATTTGCCGTAGGGCATCGGGCGAATCCGCGAGTGGCGGAGATCGTTGAGCCGGATCTCTTCATCGCACTCAGCGTGTGCGGTCTACGATGCGCGATCACAGCGTCTCGAGAAAATCCACAAGATCGGCCTGTTCTTCGCGCGTGAGCGGTTGGTCGATGCCCGGGCGTGCCGGGTGCTGGTCCAGGACCTCGCGCAGGCTGCCCGCTCGACCATCATGCAGAAAGCGGAATCGCTGGCTGACACCGCGCAGCGAGGGCGGATTGAACTGGCGGAGGCCTCGTTCATCGGCCAGTCCGACGTCGTAGGTGGCCGACGAGGTGTAGGCCGGAGGCGCGTGGCAGTGGATGCAGTCTCGGTCGGCGAAGAGTTGCCGGCCGCGCTGGAGGGCGGCCGGGTCCGACGTTTCCGCGGCGAGGAGGGAGCGTCCGCGCGTGGCTCGCGCCTGGGCTCGCGAAGGAGGCGCGGCCAGGGTCTCGACATACGCCGTGATCGCGTCGACCCAGGACTCGTCGATCGTCGGATAGGACTTGCGATCCGTGGATCGCATCGTCTGCTCCAGCGACTTGCGCACCTGCCCCGCCAGGTAGCTCTGCGAACCGTTCCACGCCCAGGGTTCGGTACCTCGCGTGCCGAGTAGCGAGGGAATGCGTTTGGGCGCTCCCACTTCGTTGTCGCCGAAGTTGTCGTTCGACAGGCCGATGGTGTGGCCTTCGGTATGGCAGCTGTGGCAGCTGAACCAGCCGTCGAGTGACAGGCGGGCGTCATGGAAGAGGCGTTCGCCCCGGTCCACGAGCGAAGGTTCGGGCAGGTCTCCGAGCGTCACCAGCTGGGTGGGCTGGAAGGAGTGGGCGTCGACGAACGTCAATGCGTCCGCGAAGCGGGAAGCGACGACCAAGGTGCGGCCGTCGTCACTGGCCCACAGGGCGGACGGGCCGTCGGCGACCGTTCGTTTGGTGAAGTTCCGCTGGCCGTGGCGGCGGAAAGCCAGTTCCTGCGTGCCGCGGATGGCGAGCACGAGGTCGCCGCGCGCGGTGACCAACAGTTCGCCCGGGTCACCTGCCGCTTGTCCCTCGCGACCCAGCGGGAACAGGCTGCCGTGGATGCGGTGCGGCTCCTGCAGCGACTCCGGACGCTCCACCAGCAGTTCGTCCCGAGGCAGCACGCGAAGCATGTTGGAGACGACGTTTCCCCAGAAGACATGGTCGCGGGTCGTGGGGATGAAATCGTTCAGCATCGCGTGCGTGAACTGCAGGCCCGATCCATCCTCGGTCCAAGCCAAGCCGCCCACGTTGTGTCCGGGGATCCGCAGCACCGCCGTGACGCGCAACGGCTCGCATTGCACGATGGCCAGATGCGGGCCGAAGGCATCGGCGACCACCAGATGGCGGCCATCGCGTGTGGCGAGCAGCGGGCCGGGGCTGAAGGGCAGGTCGAGCGTCTCGCGCGGAATCAGCGCGGCCGAATCGCCATCTGTTTGCAGTTCGACGCGTTGCAGGCGATGCGCCCAACGAAGGCTGGCGTACAGTTCCCCACGCCGCGCTGCAACGGGATCGTCCGAAGACGCGCGTCGTGGCGCCGTGTCACTTGGCGCTGTGTCACTTGGCGCTGTGTCACTTGGCGCTGTGTCACTAGCCACGGAGATCAGGTGCGTGGGTGTGGACTGGACGGCGAGCCGCTGCAGGACGCGCAGGGGCGGCGGCGAGCTTGCCGTGCCCGAATCGAGGTTCGCGTGCTGCTCCGTGTCCCGGTCGTGATGCGAGTCCAGCGAGCGATCGCCGTTCCAGGCGGCAAGGATCAGTTCGTTGGCTGCTTCGTCACTGGCCACCAGCCAGGACTGGCCCGCCTCGACGATCCGTACCGCATCCCCCAGCCGCTCGCCCAGCGGCCATTCGCCCGCCACGCGACGCGACGCGAGGTCGACCTGCGTGACCGTGCCGCTGCGTCGGTTCAAGACCAGCAACTGTTGACCCGCCGACAGCAGCCGCACCGGTTCGCGATGCACGGCGCGCGGCGATTCGGCTGGCGATGGTCTCGTGGCGAGCGGACCCACGGCCAGCAAGCAGGCTACGAGCAGCCGAAGTGGCCCGGGGAAGCGGGGAGCAAGGTTCATGGCGGGGTTCGCGGAAGACAAAAGGGCGGGGCGGAGAAGCGACGGGCCTCGTGAGTCTAATCGCGCGCGGGAAAACTTTTCTCGAGGAACTCGGGCAGGTAACGACGCCACACGGGCCAGCTGTGGTTGCCTTCGGTCAGATGGTACTCGTGTTCCACGCCACGTTCGCGCAGTCGCTGGACGAACGCTTCATTGCGTTCCAGCAGGAAATCCTCCTTGCCGCAGCCGATCCAGAGCAGTTCAATCCGAGCGTTGGTATCGGCGACGGCGTCCCGGAAAGCGGCCAGTTGGTCGATGGCGGGACCTTGGGGGCTGGCGGAGCTGAATCCGCCGATGCGGCTGAAGTGGTCCAGATGGTTCAGGCCGATGGTCAGCGACTGGCCGCCGCCCATGGAAAGACCGACGATCGCTCGCTGCTGTCGGTCGTCGGCGATGAGGTAATGGCGGCGGACGAACGGCTCGAGATCCGTCAGCACGTCCTGCTCCATGGACAGGAGGTTGCGATCCGCGTAGTTGTCAAAGGGAAGCGATCGGTCCAGAGTCAGGGGATGGCCGTAGGGCATGACAATCACGAGTGGCTGAATGCGGCGCGCGGCGACCAGGTTGTCGACGATGAAGTGTGCGCGCCCCACCTCGGTCCACGCCGATTCATCGTCCCCATACCCGTGCAGCAGGAAGACCACGGGGTAGGTCCGCGACGCGCGGGGATCGTAGCCGGGCGGCGTGTAGACGTAGACTCCGCGCTCACCGCCGGTCGTTCGCGATTCGTAACTGTGCCAATGGACCGCGCCATGCGGCACACGCGCCCGCTCCTGCAGCCTCGGCCGCTCGCCCGGAACCTCGACCTGATTCTCCAGGCTGAGCCATTTTTTCACGGAGCGATTGTAGATGTCCAGCTGGTCCGCGCCGTCGACCTCCAGCACATAACTGTACAGGTCCGCCGGTAGTGGGCCCACGGTGACCGACCAGTTCCCCTGGTCATCCTTGGTCATCGCCGTCGGAGGCAGGGTGCCGAGTCCCTTTACCAGCACGCGTTTCGCCTCGGGAGCCCGCGCGCGAAACGTCACGGAACGGTCCGCATGGACCTCCGGTGAAACCAATTGCCCGTAGAGGTTGTCCGCCATGAGTGCTCCCAAGAGTAGCCAGACCCAGAACCGCATGTTCAGAGCCTCCTTCGATCCCGATTGCGAAACGCCTGAAGTGGTGCGTCCGGCCCCGGCTCGCGAGCCTGTACGCCAGGCCGGCGCGGGGGACGCAAGCCGGCGAGTCATAGTAGTCGAACCCCGGGGGCCCCGCAAACCTCGCGGGCACGCCCCCGCACTCGCGCACCCGCGCGGAGCAGTCGCAGTCGGGGCGAGTGAGGGAGGCTCGCCTCGACGTCCCGGGGGCTGGCGCGGCGAACCCGAGCCGGAATTCTCTACGGCTTAGGCTGCCTGCCGGCCCCTCCCACGCAGGGGCGGCAGGGAGGAGCCTCGCGATTTGGGCGGGGTGACGGTCGTTCGTGCTATGTAAATGCGGGGAATCTCCTGCGTTTTGGTGACGCGCGAGCGACCCCGGCCAGGGCGGCCGCGACGGCTGCCGCTGGTGATCGGCGGGTTTCAGGTTCGAAGCAGGAGAGGGCAGGCGTCGCAGACGGCGCCGGCCCAGGAAAGGTTCGCGAGGAATACGTCATGCAGGTTGATTCGATGCCGCATCGCAACGAGGGTCGGTTCGCGGTCGAAGGACTGGCGACTCTGGTGACCGTGACGGCCCTGGATGGTCCCCAGCAGGGGCTGGGACTGCCCGGGCAGCTGTCCGACATGTCGTTGCACGGCGTGAAGGTGGAGATCCACGGTCGACTGCCTGTCGGCACCCGCGTGAAACTGCGCATCGAGATTCCCAGTGTCGATACGGTGATCGAGCGGGAGGCGGTGGTGCGGCGGCATCATCCACGGGACGCCATGGCCTGGTGGATCGGCTGCCAGTTGGAGGACCCGTTCCAGCAGGACCTCATCGACTTCCTGGCCACGGCCGGCGTGGTCAATCGCCGCCGGGACTCCCGCCTGCAGATCGGCAAACTCGCTCGGGCGCGGTGGGAGTTGTCCGAGGAAGTGGTGGAGGTGGAGGTGCGGAACCTCTCGCGGGGCGGATTCTGCCTGGTGTTTCCGCGGAAGCCGGCGGTGGTCCGCGAACGTCTGCTGCTTTTACTGCGGCTGGATACCGAAGAGGTGACCGTGCCGGCGCGCGTCATGTGGGGCCGTCCGATGGGCGAACAGTACGCGGTGGGGTGTGCGTTCGGAACGCATGAAGGGTTCATCCAGACGCGTGACTTCTCCGAAATCCGCTCCAGCCGCCTCGGGACGCACTGGATCGACGCCGGGCAGAAACGGGTTCCCTCGCGACCGTATCTCTGGAACTGGCTGCCGCTGATCGGTCTACTGCTGGTGAGTGCGGGGCTGTTGGCTTCCTGGGCCTATCGCCGCAACTCCCTGCCGGGCGGTTCCGAAGCGACGCACACCACCGCTTCGCCGACAGCCGATCCGCTTCGCGACTCGCTGCGATCCCAGTCGCAGCCTGCGTCCTCTCCCCACGCGCCCGCAAGCGAAAACGACGGCATCTGACGCCCAGCCCGGAGGACAGCCTGCAGGGGAAAATGCCGCGTAGGCCACAACGCATCGGCGGTTGCCCCAAGTGTCCGCCGGGTGCTTTCCAGCACTCCCGCGAAAGTCACGGGCCTGCCATTATCACGGGAGCAGGCGACGGGCGTGGGCCGTCGTGGAGTTCCTCGCTTGCGAAACAAGCGATCGTCCCGGCGCTAGTGGGTGGAGTCAGTGGCTCGCGGGACGGTCCAGGGCTTGGCTGGGCCAAGAGAATTCCGCGTGCTGGGAGGCAACTCGGCTGCGGAGGTGGGAATTTAGCGTCGCTGGTCGGGCGATCCCTTGTAAGATTCGTAGACTCGATGTATCACAGCGAATAGGACAGTTGCGTCGATCGCAAGTATCGCGCTAATTGAACGGGCGGGCCGTGGGAGCGGCGGTTCGCTTGATCTGCCGCCAAGTTCTCCGGCGGTCGTTGGTTCCTCGGTTGTCTCATCGCCTCTCATTTTGGTTACGACTGTTTGGGTTCTCACTGTGGCTCGCC
>JBIIEC010000351.1:0-6576 GCA_044238045.1 Pirellulaceae bacterium
CCGACTCCTGAGACCCTCCAGGATCCCTTCGTAGGTCCCGCTCAGATGGGCCACGTGAAGCCGCGCGACCGAGGGCAGGTCGGCCTCGCGGAGCGGCACGACGCGGGCACTGTCCGGCACTTCGCCCCGCGCCTTCAGCCATGCGCATCGCGGCAGCACGAAGGCCGCCAGCCGCTCCGTATCGGCTTCAAACGTGCTCAAGCGGTCGGTGAGCGTGAAGCCAAGGCTCACCAGAAAGCGATGGGGGCCGTCGTCCTGCAGCGAATCGACCTGGGTCACCAGCGACGAGGCGCGAGCCCCCACCGCTTCCTCGCGCAGGCGTGCGAGGATGGCCCGGCCGATCCCCTGGCCGCGATACGGGGCCACCACATGGAGGTCGACCTGCAGGTGCGTCTCTCCGTTGACCGCGACGCGCGGAACGGAAGCCGCCGAGCCGAGCACTCGCAGCGGTCTTTCCAGCGCCGCCAGCCAGTAGTCGTTCCACAGTCGGCGCCGCACCGTTTCGGGCAGCAGCATCATCGCCGCCCGACGCTCCAATCCCACGGCGGGCCGTACCCTCAACTGCTCCAGCTCGATGGGCCGTTCAGGTCCGCGCCCCGTCACGGTGCACCTGACTCCTGGGCTCGCGCGCCCGGCTGCGTATCCGACTGCGCGGCTGACGGCTCTTTCTTGGGGGAGAGAATCCGTGCCTGCCGGCGATGGTAGGCCGCCTGTTCGCGATCACCGCCCGAGCGTTCCAGCGCGAACGCCAGCAGTTCGTGCGCGGCGGGAAGATTCCCCTGAGACACGGCAACCTCCAAGGCCACCTGGGCTCGGCGAAACTGGCCCATCCTCACCTGCGCCACGCCCAGCACGTAGTGCGCGAACGGCCAGTAGTAGCATCGCTGCAGGGCCTGCAGCGCGGCTTCGCTGGCCTGGCGAAACCGGCCCGCTTCCAGATCGATGACAGCCAGCCCCACTACGGCCGCCGGGTGCCCCGGAGCCTCCTCCAGCGCCCGGTGGAACGACTCCACGGCCTCCTCGGACCGCTTCAACCGCAGCAGCAGCCACCCGACCCGCACGTGCAGTTCCGCGAACTTCTCGCCGCTCCGCGTGGCCGCCAGCAGATGCTCCAGCGATTCCTCGTAGCGACCTTCGTGCGACGCGTGCAGTCCCAGCAGGGCCGAGACGTACGCGGGCCCCGCCCCCCGTTGTCGAAGCGCCTCGAGTGTGGCCCGCGACGCGTCCATGTGGCCCGTCTGCATCTGGAGGAACGCCAGGAAGAACCAAGGCAACGGCTGATCGGGCATCTCCACCGTCAACTGCTCGAGCAGCACTCGCGACTCCTCCCACCGTCCCGAATTCAGCAGCACGATCGCGTGGTTAAATCGCGTCTCGGCCGACAGCTCCTTCAGTCGCTGCTCCTCCCCCGGACTCGTCTCGGCATACCCCATCTCGCACAGTTCCAGGATGGCCGCCTGCTCCTCGGACACGTCGCTGTCTTCCTCGACCGGGTGCGCCCCGCAGGGTCCGGGCACCTGCTCCCAGGACGGCACGTGAATCGTCGGAATCGGACTCACGAAAGCTCGCTGCAGCACCTGGCCGGGCATGTCCTCGCCGACGGGCAGGCCGAGCGCCGCGAGGACGGTCGGCGCGATGTCCAGAAGGCAGGCGCCGTGCAGCAGTTCGTCCTGGCGAACGCGGGGCCCCGCCATCACGACCAAGCCCTGGGGACTATGGAGAGTCGGTTTTTCGCGGACCAACCGGCCCTGCTCCGAGACCAGGACCACCAGCGTCTCCGGTCCGGCCAGTTCCAGCAGTCGCCCCAGCATCAGGTCGTACCAGCGGTACAGGCCTTCGATCACGTCGCCAAACCAAAGCCGCTCCTCCGCCGTCACTTCGGTCGACTGCCCTGCGCCATACCGGGCGAAGATCGGGCTGAGCGAGGCGATGGCCGTGTAGCCGGCGGCCAGGAAGTTCCACGGCTCGGTCTCCATCACGGTCGTCACGGCCGCATGCGTCCCCATCGATTCCGCCACGCCATTGGCCAACTGCAGCAGGCGCGAGTCGTTCTTCAAGCCCGCACCGGCCGCTCCCGGCACCAACGGCAGGAGGTCCTCGCCCGAGATCTCGCCGACGTGCACCCGCATGTCCGCGTAGCGATCCGCGGCCGACACGGGATGCACCGACCGCTCGGGCAACGGCCAAGGGTCGCCGTACGCCTCGGTTGCCACCGGATAGCGCTCGGTCAGGAAGATGCCCTCAATGGGTTCCGCCGGATGACTCCAAGGCCAGTTCACGCAGTGCGACGCGAGCCCACACTGGGTCGTGATGTTCCACAACGCCTTGACTTGGCGCGAACGACTGCTGACCGGCACCAGCTCCCGCGTCAACCGATGCGTTTCCCAGGCGTGGAGCACTCCGTGCCGGTCGGCCCGGTGGCCGGTGGCCAGGGAATTCCAGAGCAGCGGCGACATGGCCGGGGACAGACTGTTGAGCGGCCCCATCACGCCGCGGTTCGCCATCTCGGCCAGCGCCGGAAGCTTGCCCGCCTCCAGCAAAGGGTCAAGCAACTCCCAATCGGCATTGGCCCAGCACACCAGCAGCACGCGCGACGCCACGCCCTGCTCTCGTTCAATGACGCTCGACATGGAGGGGCCTTCGCCAGACAGGAAATTGAGGCTGGGTCGCTGGTCGGCCATCCAACCTGCCGGCCTTCACTCTGCCAGCAACCCGCATTGCCCCAGTATAGTTCGAGCCCCCAACGACAAAGGGCCAGGCTCCCTTTCTGCCCCGATCCGGCAGAACAGGAGGCCAGGCCCCCTCAGACGCCCTTCCCGACTCCACATCCGTCCGCTCCGTCTCGGACCGTTGACGCTCCTAACAAGCCTCCGTGACGGCCGATTCCGCCTGCAGGCGACGACGACGCCAAGCGACCAGACCCGCGCCGCCCAAGGCCACGACCTGCAGCGTGCCCGGTTCGGGCACCGCACCCGCACCCGTGAGGATTCCCACGCCCGTCTGGGTCTCGTAAGCCCAGTCGTGAATCACCAGACACGTCGGGAGCGTTGCGGTGCTCAGGTCGGACACGACACTCACTCGAATCCAGGCGTAGTGCAGGTCGGGAGAGGTGCGGGAGTTGTCCAGATCCACCTCGAGTCCGATGAACTTCCGGGTGACACCAGCCCACCCCGAAATCAGAGACGCGCCCGAGGTGTTGTCGTAATCTTGCAACCCGGCTTTGGTGGGATCGCTGCTTGAAGCGGCGTTTACCCAACTACCTCCCCCTGGGGCAGTGGGGCCGACCAGCGTGGCCCCCGGGAGGACGGTGGCCACGTTCTTCGTATAAGGTCCATCGGGTAGCAAGGTTAACGTCGATGCGTCCGCGACCACTCGGGTTGTGTAGTTCGAGACAAGGGAAATGGTGAACTTGCTGGTACCAAAGGCCGCAAGGAAGGCGGCGTCGCTGAAAGTATCGAAGTCGAAGTCAATCGATACCGCCGCGTAGGGACCGCCTAGGGGTTGCAGCGAAAGATTCTGAACTCCGCTGTATACGATCGAGGCCTCGGCGGAACCCTGCGTGGCCAGCACGGCAACGCCTCCCGCGAGTGCGTACGCGGCAAGCTGTTTTTCCAAGGACATCGCGGATGTAAAAGACCTGCTGTTTCTTGCCATGCTGCCCTCCGAAAAAAAAAGAAAACCACCCCCAGCCACCCACCAGTTACGGTTATCCCATGCAACCCAGTCAATTCAACCCCCCCGCGATGCTTAAATTAAAAAAAGGCCTTCATGTCAAGAAAAGGTGTCAGGACTCTTTTCGGGGCCACTCTTCCCCGGAATACCGGCAATTGCCCCGAGGCCCACGTCCCGAAACTCGCTGGCTCGGGTCCCCAAGGCCCCGAAAAGAGTCCTGACACCTTTTCCGGGCGCAGTCGCGCCCACCGCAGGTTCAGGTTCCGCGACGCTTGACGGGCGATGCCTTGCCCGGCGCGGCCGCGCTGGTCGGCCGAACCGACTCATGCGACATCGCTGGCAACACAAACACCTTGCCATCGCCCATCCGGCCCGTGCGCGCGATCTGCACCACCTTGCGGACGATCTCGTCCGCTCGCGAGTCCTCGACCCACATGGTGATTTCGACCTTCGGAAGAAAGGCCAGCGCGAACTCGCTCTCGTCGTACTGGTCCAGATACGACTTTTGCCGGCCGAACCCCTTCACCTCGCGCACCACCAACGCCTCGAGCGGCGCGCGTTTCAACCCCTGCAGCACCTTCTCGGCCAGAAACGGTTTGACGATCGCGACGATCTCTTTCATCGGATCAACCATTGGGGGGAAAGGAAGCGGCCAAGACCCGAGTTGCCGCAGGCGGTCGGGGCAACCACGCGGCGGGAGCGGTCCCGCACAGGTCCCACTCCCCTTGCTTCCAGCGGCGAGCACAAGGTCGCCGCGATGCTGCGTCAACTCCACTCCGGCCGCCGGCTTCCGCCCTGCAGGCCCAGAGGAAGCGACTTTCAACTGAAGAAGTTCTCACCCCAGAGATTCAGTTCGGGTTTACTCTCGACGGTCATGTCGCCCATCACCTTCGTCATGCACGCCAGTCGCATGGTGTCCTCATTGCCCAGGTAGGCAAGGCACGGGAGCGGATCGGGCAGGGGCATGTACTTGAACTTCATCTTCTCGCGAACGGTCAGCGGATTGGCGTTTTCGATGCCTGCCGTGATCTTGACCCGGCAGGTGCCGCACATGCCCAGCCCGTGGCAGTTGAGCACCTGCGAAACGCTGGCCGCCACCTTGTCGATGCCCTCGCTGACCCCGGCGATCGCACAATTCAGATGAATCCCCGCCTTCAACGCCTCGGTCCGCAGGTTGGCTCCGACGGGAACTTCGATCTCTTTTTTCTCTTTGACAAATTTAATGACTGGCATGGACCATTCCTGCTGGCACAACGGGTCTCATGGTGGGGCGAGAAAACATCCGAATCAACGGGCACGAACGCGGGCCGAGGGGCCCGCACACCGGCCGGCGAGCCCAAACACAGGCCAGCCAGCTCTGGCATCGGGCCTGCTTGCGGCAAAGCAGCCTTGGCGTGCCAGGGAAGCCGGACCGCAGCCGGAACGCTACAATCTAGCAACTTCCCGTCCCAGCCGAAACTACACCTTCCCGGGCCTCGATCCCGGAAACCGGAGCAGGCACCCCATGGCGGAATACTCCAAATTTCAGCAGCGGGCCATCAAGAACTTCTACGACAACCGCGAAGCGATCGCCCTGCAGCGAGCCCAGGAGCTGGTCACGGAACTGTACCTGACCGAGGGCAAGAAGCGGGAGAAGCACTGGAAGGCGCTCGTCGGCCATCTGGAAAAGCTGGGCGTCAAGAAGCCGCTGCTCGATCACATGGTCCAGCAGGACAACCCCGAACTGGTCGCCAACCTGATCAAGAACTTGATGCTGAAGAAGGACTAGAGCGAGAAACGGGGGATTCCGCCGCGGAGGTTCGACAATCGCCTCCGTGTCTTCTCCGCGCCCTCCGTGGTCAAGAAAAAGCCTCCGCCACAAAACTCAACCGGCCCGGCAGCCTCAGCCCGGCGGCCAGTCCATCGCGCGGCCGCCCAGCAAATGGTAGTGCAGGTGCGGCACGGTCTGGCCACCGTTCACGCCGGTGTTCACCACGACGCGGTAGCCCTCCTGCAAGCCCAGATCCCGAGCCAGATTGCGGATCACGGTCCACAGATGGCCGATCAGCCCGGCATCTTCGTCGGCCAAGTGCTCGATCGACACAATTTCCTTGCGGGGAATGACCAGCACATGCACGGGCGCCTGCGGGTTCACATCGTGGAATGCCAAGCACAGTTGGTCCTGGTAGCAGATCCTCGCCGAAATCTCGCCGTCGATAATCCGCTTGAAGATCGTCTTGGCCGCCGCATCCGACATCGCACGCCTCCCGTTACCGCTTCCGTTCGCAGACCACCGCTCGAAGCACCGCGGCCGCATTTTACGCAACGGGGAGCGGTCCGACGATAGCCTCATCCGCCAGCAACTGCGGCACGGCGTGGACGATCGGGAAGAAGCAGGTGAGGTCGGCATTGACCAGCGCCGCCTCCACGGGCTCATGGACGCGGATGCCAAGCCGGTTATAGAGCACTCCGGCCCGGATGGCGCGATTCAGCCGGTCCAGCAGTTCGGGCGACGCTTCCACCAGGGGACTTCCCGAGCAAGGACACCGCAGCATCGAGAGATCTCCGGAGCGCCACCGCCCTCGGTCGCACCCAAACCCTGCCATCCCAGCCAAGCGTCCGCCTTGCGTGCACCCCGGGCGGGCGGGACGCCCGCGCTCCAACTAGCCGCTCCGGAGCGCCACCGCCCTCGGTCGCACCCAAACCCTGCCATCCCAGCCAAGCGACCGCCTTGCGTGTCCCCCGGGCGGGCGGGACGCCCGCGCTCCAGCCCGCTACTCAGCCGCTTCTTCGACCGTTTGCGCGGCTGCTTCCGGCTTGCGGCGACGACGCGTCTTGCGTTCGGCCGGCTGGGCCACCCATTCCTTCGTCAGAGATTCAAAGACGTCCGGCGATTCGTAGCGCACCACATTCTTGCCCTCGGCC
>JBIIEC010000352.1:0-6575 GCA_044238045.1 Pirellulaceae bacterium
GAGACGCTGAACCTCTATTCCGCGCTCGGCATCCTCGTGCTCTTGGGCGTCGTGAAGAAAGCCGCCATTCTCCAGATCGACCACACCAACGCGTTGCGTGCCAAGGGGATGGAACGGCTGCCCGCGATCCTGCAGGCCAACCGCGACCGGCTGCGTCCCATCCTGATGACCACCATCTCGTTCGTCGCGGGACTGCTGCCATTGCTGGTCGCCACCGGTCCCGGCGCCGAAGAACGTCGTTCGATCGCCATCCTCGCGGTCGGCGGACAGACGCTTTCGCTGCTGCTGACCCTGCTCGCCGTGCCGGTGATCTACTCGTACCTGGACGATCTTGCCGCCCTGTTCCACGGGCGACGAGTCACCGACTCGGCCATGCACGCTTCGCTGCAGATCGGATGGCAGCGACCTGCGGAACCGCAGGCTTGAACGAACCGGTCGCGGTGATCGCCGTGACGCCCCGCAAGGAAGTGCCATGCGTTCCCCGTTGCGCGACCCGCTCCCGCTCATCCTCGTCACCCTGAGCGCCTTTGCGACCTGGCTCTTCGTGGTCGTGGCACGGTCGCTGAGCAGCGCGGGCAACCATGCCTGGGACGAGTGGGCACTGCTCGCGCTGCGGGTTCCCGGCGATCCGGCCGAGCCACTCGGACCGCCCTGGGTCGAGGAGATGATGCGCGACTTGACGGCGTTGGGGGGAGCCACCGTGACCACGCTGGTGGTGCTGGCCGCCGTCTTCCTGCTGGCGGCGCAAGGACGGCGAAAGATGGCCGGCTACCTGGTCGTCACCGTCGTCGGTGCCGCCTGCCTGAACGGACTGCTGAAGGAGTCTTTCGATCGACCGCGTCCCGACCTAGTGCCTCACGGAGTGCCGGTCTACTCGTCCAGTTTTCCCAGCGGCCACTCGATGACCGCCGCAGCCACCTACCTGACGCTGGGGGTCATCGCATCGCGCCGACAGCCGCGCGCCACAATCCGCCTGCTCGTCATGCTGTCCGTCTGCGCGATTGGCGTCGCCGTTGGCCTGAGCCGCGTCTACCTGGGAGTGCATTGGCCGACCGACGTCCTCGCCGGCTGGGCCGCAGGCTCCGCCTGGGCCCTGCTCTGCTGGCTGGTCGCCGACCGCTTCGCTGTACTCACACCAAGCCACCTAGCTTGAAGCCGCCTGTGGATCCCTCGCAAGGCGTGACAAAATAAAAGCCTCGCCGAACCAAAAGGCCAAGCGAGGCTTTTCGTGTTGCATCCCGAAGTCCGCCCGCGGAACGGACTCGTCCGTCAACGGCCAGTCAACCAACGGTTCAGTCGACTACCGCTTGCGACGACCCAGCGCTCCCAGAGCCAACAGGCTCAGCGTTCCCAGCGTCGCGCTGGTCGGCTCCGGAACCACCAGCAGTTCCACTTCCGCGATCTGCATGCTGTTCGCGGCGGCCGCATCCTTCAGCGAGGGGAAGCGGACCTTGTAGTGGTCGAAGGAGGCCGAGTTGGCGAACGTCACCAGTTCGTTGTGCACGGGGATCGCGTTGCCGCCCGCGTTACGCTCGGCGGGCAGACTCAGCGGACCCGCCGAGATCAGCGTCCAGGGTCCGATCAGGCTGTTGTTCGAGCCAAAGATCTCGTAGCTGGCCGGATCACGCGCCTCCGCGTCATTGGCCGTGAAGAAACGCGCCGCCGTGATCGGGAGCTTCGACGGATTGCCCGAAGGCGTCACCGCAAAACCCGACTCGATGTCCAGGAAGTTCAGGTACTTCTGGCCAATGTTATTGATGGCGTTCTCCACGCCCTCCTTCGCCGGTGGCGCGCCCGCGCTTGCGTCACCGTCGTTCGTACCACTCACCAACTCAATCGGATCACCAGGATTGGTGATGTCCGTGTACTGGGCCTGCGCCGACGCCGCCCAGGCGACCGACAACGCGGCCGCGAAGCAGAACAGTGACTTGCTGATTCTCATGGATGTAACCTCGAAGAATTGCAGTAGTAACTACCCACCACGGGGTCGAAGATACCCATCCCATGCGGCGAATCAAGTTGCTGGAAGCGAGAATCCAGGAATTTAAACGCCCACGAACTGGTCGCTCTGTGCCGCCGTTCAAGAAGCAATACACGGCCAGATCGGTTGATTTCATTTTTGGAGCAAGGCCCGCTCACGCAGCCGATCATGAGCCGAGACGAGCAGGCCGCGGAGCGACTCCTCCTCGAGTTCAATCAGCCGATGCGGACAGGCGAACTGCTCGGTGATCATCGCGCGCAGCGAGGGCAGGCGCTGCACGAGGCCGCCGGAGAGCGCGACGCGATCGTAGCTGCCGGGCTCGCTGAGTCGCGCGGCGCAGACGGCGTAGTTCTCGGCCATGTGCTCGAACGCGGCATGGAACCAGTGGCCCACCGTCAGGTTCTCCAGCCTGAGGTGCTCCACGCGCCCTTCGTCCCCCAAGGGCCCGGCGAAAAACGAAAGGTGTATCTCCAGCGGATCGCCCGTGGCACCCGACCGACGCTCGCCGCGGACGCGGGCGACTTCGCGCTCAATTACCGTCCAAGGATCCCGCAGCGTGTAGCCCTCATGCCTCGGCAACTCCCCCAGCAGGTCGAGCAGTCCGTTGAGCGCTCGTCCCGCAGGCAGGTGCGTGAGCGTGTTGAGGAATCGCCCATCGCCAAACGGTCGCGTCTGGTAGTTACCCAACCGGGGCTCGTTCGTCAGCAGGCTCACTTGCGATCCGGTCGAGACATTGATCGACAGTTCGCGCGACTGCAGACCAACCCCCGTCAAGGCGGCCTGGTGGTCGCCCATGGCGGGAAAGCACGCGAGTGTTCGTCCGGCGATCTCGCAATGGCCCAGGATCTCGTGACGCCCTGCCAGCCGGGGCCACGACACCGTCGGTCCCGCCACGCGCTGCAACCATTCGTCACACGGCTGCATTGCCTGGAAGTCCACGAAGCCCAGCGCCAACGTCGGTTCACTCCGTGGCTCGACTCCACACAACTGCGACACGATATAGTCACCCAAGGGCATCGCCAGGCAAGGATGCGATGGCAGTAGGCCGCGATCAGACAGCCAAGACACGAGGCTGATCGTGGAACCCGGCTGCAGCTCGCGACCGTTGCGATCAAGGTCTTCCGCCGTCACCTGCCGACGAAACACGTCCCAGCAAGTAAGGTCGGTCGCCGAGGATCGAACGTCCTGGGTGCTCGGAGCCAGCAGTCGCTGGTCGCGCCACGAAATGTAGTTCCCCGTCGCTTCGCCGCGCTGGGTTGTCAGCACCAGACCGCCCATCTGGCTGCTGAACAGCACGTGCCCAGCCCCGGGCGACTCGCCGCTCAACTCGGCCAGCAGTTCCTGCACCCGGCTCAGCACCTCCTGCGGAACCACTTCATGCTGCAAAGGCGGCAGACCCGCCACGGGATCCGGAAAGGGGATCTGTCGCACCGGCCCCAGGCGGTCGTGTTCCAGATCTAACACACAGCCTTTGATGGAAGACGAACCGATATCGACCCCGAGCACTTGCGTCATGAGATAGCCGCCGCGCGCGAGGCACGACGTCCTGGAGACGAGATGAAAAAGATTGACTCGAGAATTGTCTGACAATATAATCGCAGCGACTTCGAAGGCAAGACGGCAGCTCGCGCCGGACGACTCACGGCGATCCGTCGAGACAACCGCGCGAGCCATCCCGCCGCCAACGCCAACTCCCCCTACCCGACCAATTCCCCGCCTTGCTCCACCAACCTCGCTTCATCCTGCTACGTCCTCGACCTACGTCCTCGACCTACGTCCTCGACCTACGTCCTCGACGCGGCCGGTTTGCACGACATTCGTCCAAGGTTCCTGTGCGCCGACCACCCCGCTCTTGTGCCCGATCCGTTGGCTTGTCCTTCTCGTGTCCGCCTCGCGTCGTGCCCTGCACGCCGGGGTCGACCGAGCGACTCGCAACGATCCGCCGCTCAACGAACGAAGTCGATCGACGCCAAACATCGCTGGATCCGGGCCAACGCAGGATCCGGGCGGTTCATTCACTGCGTTCCATTCCCTGCGTTTCGACCTCGTTTAAGGAGCCAACGCCGCCATGAAGACGACTGGTCCCACAGGCGTAACGCTGGAACGGCAGCGGCGCAGCGACATGGTGGCGCACCGCATCCGCGAGCTGATCGAGGACCATCGCCTGCTACCCGGCGACCGGCTTCCCACGGAGCACGAGTTGGCGGGACGTTTTGGCGTCAGCCGCCTGGCCGTGCGTGAAGCGACGAAAGCCCTGGAGTTCCTGGGCCTGCTGGAGGCTTCGCCGCGACGCGGTCTCACCGTCGGCGCACTCGACCTCCAGCGCGTCACGCCTTTTCTGCAGTTCCACCCGACGCTGCGCGAAACCACGGCCGACTCGCTCATCGATACGCGTATCGTGCTGGAGACGGGCGGATTGCCCTGGGTCGCCGCGCGGATGCGCGAGGACGAGTCGATCTACCACGACCTGTGTGCACTTGCCGAACAGTTCCGCGACGTGCGCAGCTTGGCGGAATGGATCGAGCTGGACATTCGCTTCCATCGCCAGCTGATGCAGGCCAGCGGGCTGGCGCCGCTGGTAGCCTTCCATGACCTTCTGGAAATCTTCTTCCAGCGTTTCCGGCCGCGCCTGCCGGTCGAACCGCACGACGCGGGCAGCGACTGGGAACAGGGCGTGGCAAGCCATCGGACCCTTGTCGAGGCGTTGCGTGCGGGAGACGTCTTGTCGGCCTGCCAGCAACTGCGTGCCCATATCGAAAGCCACCGTGAACCCGCGAGGCCGCGAACACCATGAAGATCGCAGTTTACCCCTGCCGCTGGTTCGGCATCCTCCTGTCGTGCAGTCTCGCCACCCTGCTCGTCGCAGGCACTCTTCGCGCAGCCGCCCCCGGCTTTGACGAACTGGAGCGACGTTTTGCCCAGGACGTGCGACCGTTGGTCACCGAATACTGCGGCCAATGCCACGGTACCGACAACCCCGAGGACGATGTCAACCTGGTGCGGTTCGCGACGCTGAAGGATGTCCGCAGTGACGTCGAGCAGTGGCTGCATGTCCGCGATGTGATCCGCAACCGCGAGATGCCTCCCGCCAACGAACCGCAGCCGACCGACGCGCAGCGCGAAGTGCTTGAATCGTGGCTGGGCGACTATCTGCGTGCCGAGTCGCAGGTGAACGCGGGCGACCCAGGTCCCGTCATTCCGCGGCGATTGAGCAACGCGGAGTACACCTATACGATCCAGGACCTGACAGGCGTCACGCTCTACCCCGCGAAGGAGTTCCCGGTCGATAGCGCGGCGGGCGAGGGTTTCACCAATTCTGGTGCGGCGCTTGTCATGTCGTCCGCCCTGCTGCAAAAGTATTTTGATGCCGGCAAGGAGATTGCCCGGCACCTAGTGCCGCTGCCCGACGGCGTGCGTTTCTCCCCGGGCGTCAGCCGGCGCGACTGGTCGGATGAACTGCAGGCCCGCATCATGGCGTTCCACGCGAAGTATGCCGATGCCGAAGGCAAACTGGCGCTGGCAGCGTACCTGCGCGCGACGCTGGAGGAACGCGACGCGCTGGCATCGGGAAGCAAGACGCCCGAGGCGGTGGCGACCGAGCGAGGCCTCAATGCCCGCTATCTCGCCACGCTGTGGCAGACGCTTCACCAGCGCGACGACTCGTCGGTGCTCGCCGGCGTTCGCCAGCTCTGGGCGTCCAGCGGGCCCGCGGACGTCGACAAACTGGTGGCGCACATCCAACAATGGCAGCAGGCACTCACGCGTTTCCAGAATGTCGGCCACCTCAAGCCCTGGATGGTCGACGTCCATCCGCTGGCTGCCAAGCAGGACGTCCAGTTGCCGCTGAACGCACCGCCGGAAGCCCGGGAAGTGACGCTCTATCTGGTCGCGAATCCTGCGGCGGACGGCAACCAGCAGGACTATGTCGTCTGGAATCGGCCGCGGCTGGTCGCACCGGGGCGTCCCGAGTTGCTGTTGCGTGATGTTCGCCGCGTCACCGGGCAGCTGGCCGCGCGACGCGAACAGATCTTTTCCTCCGCCGCGAACTGCCTCGCCGCCGCCGTTGAAGCCGGGCGCGCAAGTGAACCGATGGATACTGCGCAACTGGCAATCCGCCACCAGGTCGCGCCCGACGTGCTCGCCGCCTGGCTGGACTACCTCGGCATCCACTCCGGCTCCCCCCTGCGGCTGGAACACATGGTGAATCGGCTGGAGAGCAACGCGAACTACGAGTTCGTGAAAGGTTGGGGATCGAACGAAACGCCGAATCTCGTCGCCAATTCCTCCGACCAGGCCGTGCGGATCCCGGGCAACCTGAAAGCCCATGGCGTCGCCATGCATCCGTCGCCCACGCATCACGTCGCGGTCGGCTGGAGTGCTCCTGCCGCGGACACCGTCCGTCTTCGCGCGCAGCTGGCTTCCGCCCATCCCGAATGCGGCAACGGCGTGACGTGGTCGGTAGAGTTACGTCGCGGCGCGACACGGCAGCGGCTGGCGACGGGCGTGGTAACGGGCGGAGCTCCCGCGGACACGCAACTGCTCGGCCCCTACGCCGTGCAGGCGGGCGACCTGCTTTCGGTGCTGGTCGGACCCC
>JBIIEC010000234.1:0-9568 GCA_044238045.1 Pirellulaceae bacterium
CCCAGCATGGGATCCTGGGTCCTCTATGGTCTGGGTTCCGAAAACGCCGACCTGCCCGGCTTCATCACCATCTGCCCGACCTTGGCCCATGGTGGAGTGAAGAACTGGAGTTCGGCGTTCCTGCCGGCTCATTTCCAGGGGACACCGTTGGGCGTTGCGAGCCAGCCTGCTTCGGCGGCGTCGCTGAAGTATGCGAGCAACCCGGAGATCTCGTCGCGGGTGCAGCGGACCCAGCTGGACCTGCTTCGGGAGATGAACCGGGAGCAGCTGAAGCAGTCGGGGCCGGACGAGGAACTGGAGGCGAGGATGCGTTCCTTCGAACTCGCGTTCCGCATGCAGATGGCGATGCCGGAGGTCGAGGATCTCTCGCAGGAGACGGCGGCGACGTTGCGGAGCTATGGCCTCGAAGATCCCATCACGGCCAACTTTGGCCGCCAGTGCCTGCTGGCCCGTCGGTTCGCCGAGCGTGGCGTGCGCTTCGTGCAGGTCACGCACAGCGACAGCATGGTGCAGTGGGACCAGCATGCCGATTTGAAACGCGGCCATGAGAAGAACGCGCTGGAAGTGGACCGGCCCATCGCTGCGCTGCTGACCGACCTGGCGCAGCGCGGCCTGCTGGAGGACACCCTGGTGCTCTGGGGCGGCGAATTCGGCCGCACGCCGACCATGGAGGGCAAGGACGGGCGGGATCACAATCCCGAGGGGTTCACGATGTGGATGGCCGGAGGCGGTGTGAAGGCCGGTTTCCGGTATGGAGCCACGGACGAGTATGGGTACTATGCCGTCGAGGACAAGATGCATGTCCACGACCTGCACGCGACGCTGCTGCACCTGCTGGGGCTGGACCACCTGCGGCTGACCTACCGCTATGCGGGACGCGACTTCCGCTTGACCGATGTCGCGGGTGAACCGGCGACGCAGATCCTCGCCTGAAGCCGCTGGCCTCGATTGTCGGCGGCCGAACCGACTCGGTCGGCCTCTTCATCCCCGTCGGCCCGTTTCGCCCGAGGGCTCAGGTCCGCCAGAATTGCGACGCCTCAGGCCCCTGGTAGCGGATGTTCATCTCCGGCGTCGCCACCGGCACCTGGCCCTGGTGCAGGGAGTTCACGCCGCCGATCACCATGCCGGAGGTCAGCAGCGTTCGCTCGACGGGGTACGGCGTTCGGCCCGTGAGGATCGTGTCCTCGATGTGCCTCGTCAGCGGGTTGAAAAAGTCGGCCGTGGTGGAGCCGTGCGTGGGCATGGGCAGGTACATCTGGCAGGAGACGATGGAACCCGTGTCTTCCCGATAACCGGCGTAGTTGAAGTCGCGGATGCCGGTCATGAAGATGGAAGTGCGGAAACCGTCGTTGTGTTCGATCAGGTAGCCGGTGGTATCGGGGAGCGTCTTGCGAAACCAGGGGTAGGTGACGCGGTCGGTGGGAAAGCCTCCTTCCACGGGCAGGTTATGGCTGCGGTTCAGGGCCGCCACCATCAGATCGCGCGTCAGCGTGTAGCGATCCTGGTCGAGGTGTTCCCAGAGTTTTTCGCCGCGCAGGGCGTGGACTTCGCGAATCCCCACTTCGCCGCCACGTCGACGCTCCGACATGCACTGCGCTGTTTCCAACGCGTGGAAATCGTAGCTGTCGACTCCGCCGTAAGCCACGCAGACGCTCTCGCGCACCGGGACACCGTAGGGCATGTCCACTTCGGGCAGACGCCACGTGACGGGCAGTGACGAACCGGCCAGGAAGGCGAAGTCCAGCCGCCTCGAATCCTCGACCATCTCCACGCACTCAGACCATTCCGTGGAGAGATGCTTGTCGTTGAAGACGGGTACGGAGCGTCCGCTGTCTTCGAAGACCTTGACGATCTCCTTGAACCACGCGTAACGCGGATACCGTGTCTGTCCCTTCTCGTTGCGCGGATAGTCGCCATGCTCGGCGATGATCACGACCCCATCCACGGCGAGTTTCTCGCCGCCCAAGGTCAAGGCTTCCGCGATGGAGGGAAAGGCCTTGAGCTGGTGTCGGTCGATGCGTTGTCGCCCGAGATCTCCCTCGGGGAACTGGTCGATATAGACGGAGGCGACTTCGACGCGGGGAGCCTGCCAGGTTCCGCCCCAGGTGTATCCCAGCGTGAGTCGGTCGAGGAAGTGCTGGGCATGCGAGTGCTGACGTACTTCCGTCCCCAGGAAGGCGACTCGCTTGGGACGTTCCGCGGCCGGCAGCACGGACGATGTGAGTAGAAGGCCTGTCGCGGCGGAAAGGAACTGTCGTCGATGCATGGGATGCGGCTTTCGGTGGGAAGAGGTTGGGAAGGAGGGAAGGGCGGGCATCAGGTGAGGATTTCGTGGACAACGCGTCCCGGGCTGATCGGAAAGGGGCGGCCGAGCGCGTCGTGGATTTCGGTCCGGGGCGAAAAGCCCAGGCAGTGAAACACGGTGGCGGTCAGGTCCTGGGGACGCACCAGGCCCGCGAGGGGAAATCCGCCCTGCCGGTCCGACTCCCCGTGCACCGAGCCGCCGCGGACGCCGCCTCCCGCGAGCGCCACCGAAAACACATGCCCCCAGTGATCGCGACCGCCCAGGGCGTTGAACTTCGGCGTGCGACCAAATTCGCCCATGATGACGACGAGCGTATCGTCCAGCATCCGACGATCCTGCAGGTCGTCCAGCAGAGCGGCCGCCGCTTGATCCAGGACCGGCGCGAGGGCCCGCTTCAGCCGGCCTGGTTCGTCGGCATGGCTGTCCCAGCACGGTGCGTTGGCGGGTTCGTCGGGACCGCGGAACCAGTTGACCTGCACCAGCGAAACGTCCGCCTCCAGCAGACGCCTCGCCAGCAGGACGCTCTGTCCAAACTGGGTGTGTCCGTAACGCTCCCGCGTTGCCGGCGACTCGGCCGTGAGATCCAGTGCGTTGCGGGACTGCGAACCACTCAGGACCCGAAAGGCCTGCCGCTGCTTTTCGCTGAAGCCATCCATGGAACCGCCACGCTCGATGGCGCTGAGGTGGCCGTCGATCCTTCGAAGCAGCTCCCGACGCTCCAGCATCCGGTTCGGAGACACCTCCATGGGAAGCTGGAACTCCGGCACGCGGAAACCGCGGGAGGCGGGCTCGCAGCGAAACAGCCAAGGGTCCGCCGAGGTGCCGAGGAACCCTGAGTCCTGGCCGGGCCAGACCGACTGGTCGGTATTGAAAATGTGCTGGGGCAGACGCACGGCAGGCGGAAGAGTGGCTTCACCGCGGCGCAAGTGCTGGACCACCGCGCCCAGGGTAGGCCAGTTGTTGGGGGCTCCTGGATTGGCGTTCTCAAAATTCATCGGCTGGTGCGGGTGCCCTGTCAGCATGAAGTAGCCGCTGGACGAGTGGGCATGGTCATCGGTGGAGACGGCCCGCAGCAGGCTCAATCGGTGCATCCGAGCGGCCAACTGCGGCAGCAACTCGCCGATGTGGATGCCGGGAACCGAAGTGGCGGTGGAGCCGAACGGGCCGCGGATCTCCTCGCTGGCCAGCGGTTTCGGATCCCACGTCGAATGCTGGCAGGGACCACCCAAGAGAAAAAGGATCACGCATCGTTTCGCGCGGGCAACTGCCTTGTTCTCGATCGGCGATCCCGACTGGACTGCGGAGTGCAGCAGCAGGGGACTCGCCAGGCCACATCCGAATCGCAGGAACGCGCGGCGGTGCAGCGGGCCCTGGGATGCAGGGGCGGGGCCGAGGAGGGAAAACATGCGCGGGAATCTCCGACGCGTGCAGCGAGGCCTGGGAGGAGGGCTGGGATACCCCCAGTTTGCACGATCCAGACGCCATGCTCAAGCAAGCCAATGCCCCAAGCAGTCGGCGACTTGCCAAGGAGCCAAGCCTTCCGCGCAGGTAGCGGGGACAGCGGGCGTCCGTAGGAACGCACAGAATGAAGGGAACCCCGGTTCGAGGAAGCGAGGCGGACACTTCCTCGAACCATTGGGGTGTCCTTCTGGCCCCAGGCAAGAGCCGAAGAAGAACCCGAAATTGAGCTAGTCACGGGCCTGGGGGCCACCCAGCCGAATTGCTTCGGAAGGGCAGGAGCTGGAAACCAGCTCCGCACCCAGGCTCTGCCCGAGTGCGAACAAACCCTAAAGCACTTCGCGTGCCATACCCCGCAGTGCCTGTTCTCGTTTTTTGGTGGATTACTTTAAGTCGATGCTGCGAATGGCTTTGTGGTGTTTCATTGGGTTGTCTTTGAGCGGGGGGCTGCGGGGACTGTGCCTAGAAGCTGAGCAGTCGACGACGCGCCTCCTAGCAGGAGCGCCCGCGGTGAGGACGAGCCGATTGACGAAGTCGGCTTGGTAAAAAAAAAGGGCGGTGCCGAAGCACCGCCCTTTCGAATACCCAGTTTCCGTCGTTCGCGAGTTGCCTTAGTAGGTAGCGATCACGTCCACGCCGAAGATCGTCTCATCCAAGCCGGCGGCCGGGATCCATTCCTGACGGATCTCGGGACGCACCACGAAGTTGGCGTGCGGCTTGTAGTTCACGCCGAACGTGGCTTCGTTGGCCGAGATGTTGCCCGTGTTCGCAGCCAGCGAATCGTACTGCCACCATTCCACGCGGGCACCGAGCTTCGTGCAGTCGTTGACCGTATAGAACAGGTAGTTGACGATGGCCACGTTGTCTTCCTGCGTCGAATCGACGCGGAGGAAGTCGGTCTGGAAGACGTACTGCAGCTTGTCCGTCAGGGCCGTGTCGAGGATCACGCTGTGGACATAGGCATCGCTGCCCTTCCAGCCGAAGTCACCGACGACGGTCGCGTAGGTCAGCTTCATGTCTTCCGAGATGGTCTTCGTGAAGCCGCCCAAGAAGCTGCTGCCGTCACCGAACTGATCGAAGCCGGTGTCCCAGCCCAGCGACCAGCCGGCCCACACGGACAGCGAGTCGCTGACGTTGTAGGTCAACAACGCGCCGGTGTGAGTAAATGGCTCGCTGTTGTACATCGTGTTCGCATGGCTGTAGAAGAAGTTGCTCGGCGCCATGACGGACTCGTAGCCCACGATCGTGTAGAAGTGGCCGATCTTCATCGACCAGTCACCCTTGCCGATCTCGGCGTAGAGCTGGGGCAGGGCGAATCCGTAGATGCCGTGATCCCAGCCGTTGTCGAAACCGCGCGGGCCGTTGGCGTCCGGCGTGTTGCCGAAGGCCTGCGTGTCCGCGGCGTCCACACCGTACATGAAGTCGGCGCGGAAGCCCCAGTCGTAGTTGCACTCGTCAGCCGCCAGCTTCTTCTCGAGGAAGAACCACTGCTGGTGCAGGTTGAGGTTGTCGGGATGCACATTGAACTGCGGCACCAGGCTGGCCTTGTTGTGGTAGCCGAACTGCGTCCAGCCGCCCACGTTCCAAGCCGAGTCCTCGCAGAGCAGGGAGCTCTTCAGGGAGTACGGCTCACCGAGGTTGCAGAAGCTGCCGAGTCCACCGAGGCCCAGGCCGCAGCCGGAGTCGCAGGGGGCACAGGCCGAGGCCGGCGGGCAGGTGTTGCAGCCGGCAGCCGGGCTGGCTACCGGTGCGGGCGAGGCAACCACCGGAGCGGCATCCTGGACCGGGGCGGGTTCCTGGCTGGCGGGAACCGGTTGGGCGGCTGCGGAGTCCTGCAGGTAGCGGTTGTAGTCGAAGCCGGCAGGGCGCACCGAGAAAGGCTGGCGCAGTTGCTGGGCCATCAAGTTCCCTGTGAACAGGGCACTCGAAAGGGCCCACGCGCAGGCCCACGTCGAAAGTTTCATGGCTAAGCTCTCCAAATCCGTGGAAACTGGGTCAGTACAGCGCAACCCGCGCTGCTGCGGAGGGTGATTTCCGATGTGGTTTCGCGGGACAACCGCTGCACGATGTGCAGGTGGGTAGGGCTCTCCCTGCGTTCATTCCTCACCGGTTCTATCGGATGGCCCGAGAAGGCCCAATCACAGCAACGAGCACAGGATTGCCGCAGAAAACGGCTGGAAAGGCCCGTTTTGGGGAAGCTGTGACGGTTCCGAAAAGAGTACGGAGCCGCTAGCGGGGAGGACCGTTGCCATCGGCAAAAAGAGCGTCCACAAACTCGTGGGGCCGGAAGGGCGCGAAGTCCTCCGGTTTCTCTCCAACGCCGATGAACTTCACGGGCAGGTTGAACTGCTGGCGGATGGGAATGATCACCCCGCCTTTCGCCGATCCGTCCAGTTTGGAGAGGATGATTCCCGAACACTGGACGGCGTCGGAAAAGCCCCGGGCTTGGCTGATCGCGTTCTGGCCCGCGGTGGCGTCCAGGACCAGCAGCACTTCATGGGGAGCTGAGGGGACGAGTTTTTCGACGACGCGACGGATCTTGGTCAACTGGTCCATGAGGTTGGACTGGGTCTGCAGTCTGCCTGCTGTGTCGAGGATGCAGACATCGGCCCCCGATTCCAGGGTCCTGGCCACCGTGCGATGGGCCACGCTGGCCGGATCGCTCCCCGCCGGCCCCGTGACGATCTCCGCTCCCAGCCGCTCGGCCCAGATCGTCAACTGCTCGACGGCCGCGGCACGGAAGGTGTCCCCCGCTCCCAGGACCACGCGGTGCCCCTCCTGGATCAGCATGCGGGCCAGTTTGGCGATCGAAGTCGTCTTGCCGGATCCGTTGACGCCGACCACGAGGATCACCGTGGGGGGATCGGTCTGCAGCGCCAACGGCGCCTCCTCCTGGTGGAGCAGTTCGTAGAGCTGGTCGCGGACGACCCGAACGAGGTCCTCCTGCTGCACCACTCGGCCACGGAACTCGCGTCCGACCTGGTCACGGATGGTTTCCGCCGGACCGGCTCCCATGTCGGTTTTCACCAGCAGGGCGAAGAGTCGGTCGAGCATGGTCTCGTCGACCAGTTCGCCGTCGTGCTTGAACAGGTCACGAATGTCGGTCTGCAGAAGTCGGCCAGTCCGCTGCAAGCCCTGGCGGATGCGGCCGAGCCATCCGGGGTTTGATCGAACCGCCTCCCCGTCGCCTGCCGGCCTCGCATCGGCTCCGCCCGACTCCCCAGGACCTGCCTCGGGAGATCCCGTTTCCGATGTCTTGGCTCCCTTGCGGGTGAAACGATCGAAAATGCCCATCGTCAGCCGTCCTTAAGTGCGGGGGACGCAGCGGTCATGCGTGGGGTTGGAAGAACGCCTTCGGAACAGCCGTCCGCATCCTGTCTCCGCAAGGCCAGCGAAACTGGTCTACTCCTCAGAGGCCTGGGTCGCATTGGCGGGCTGCAGGCTGTCGAGCACTCCGTTGACGAACTGGGCGGAGGACTTCGAGCCGAACCGTTTGGCCAGCTCAATCGCTTCGTTGATCACGACGCTGCGGGGCGTATGCGTGTGCAGAAGTTCGAAGGCGGCAAGGCGAAGGATGTTGCGATCCGTGACCGCCATCCGCCGCAGGCTCCAATTGACCGCGCTGGTCGTCAGCTGCTCGTCCAGCTCCGTCCGGTTCCGTCGAGTACCCCAGAGCAACGCCAGGGCGAAGTCGACCGACTCCTCTTGGTGATGCAGGCGTTCTCGGACGAACTTTTCGGAGGCCTTGATGTCGGGTTGTGGGTGCTGGTCGTCCTGATAGAGCATCTGCAGGACAACTTCGCGGGCACGGCTGCGTTGAAGCATGGTTACTCAGAGTCGGCTGGCGACGGAAATTTTACGAGCGTTCGGGAGCGGGTAACTGGGCCAGCAAATCCACCATCTCCAGGGCGGCCAGGGCGCAATCGCTGCCCTTGTTGCCGACTCGCCCGCCGCTTCGCTGGATGGCCTGTTCCAGGTTTTGGCAGGTCAGCACGCCGAACAGCACGGGTACGCCACTCTGGAGGCTCGTCTGTCCCAGGCTGTGGCTCACCTGCTGGTTGATGTACTGGTCGTGGGTGGTTTCGCCGCGGATCACGGCCGCCAGGCAGATCACGGCCCGGTATTGGCCCGAAACCGCCAGGCGGTGGGCGACCAGCGGAACTTCCCAGGCGCCCGGCACCCAGGCCACGGTGATCTGGTCGTCCGGAACCCCCTGCGACCGCAAGGTCCCCACGGCGCCTTCCAGCAGGTTTCCGGTGACCCCCTCATTGTATCGAGCTACGACCACGGCAATAGGGCCCCTGCAGTTCGAGGGGTTTCCCTGGATCGTCTTGGGCATGGTTGCGTCTCCGTACTTTGGAAGTCCGTGCGGGGCTTCTGGTGTCCAAGCTGGGATTCCGGAGTCCAAGCCGGTTTTAGGCCGCTACCTCAGGTTCATGCCGAGGAGGAATTCCGCGTTGGTTTTGGTTTTTCCCAGCCGCGATACCAGCAGCTCCATGGCCTCGGGAGGATTCATATCGTGCAGCAAACGGCGAAGGATGACAACCCGTTTGTACTCTTCGGGGTCCATCAGCATCTCTTCCCGACGCGTGCCGCTGCGGTTGATGTCGATCGCGGGCCAGATGCGTTTGTCGACCAGTTTGCGATCGAGCACGATTTCCAGGTTGCCCGTTCCCTTGAACTCTTCGAAGATCACTTCGTCCATCCGGCTGCCCGTGTCGATGAGGGCTGTCGCCAGGATGGTCAAGGAACCCCCTTCCTCTACTTTGCGGGCGGAGCCGAAGAATCGTTTGGGACGCTGCATGGCGTTGGAGTCGAGGCCTCCCGAGAGGATCTTGCCCGACTGCGGGCACTCCGAGTTCCAGGCCCGCGCGAGCCGCGTGATGGAGTCGAGGAAGATGATCACATCGTGGCCGTACTCCACCAGGCGTTTAGCCTTTTCCAACACCATCTCGGCGACCTGCACGTGCCGGGAGGCCGGTTCGTCGAACGTGGAGCTGACAACTTCGCAGTTCCGGCCCTTCACCTGCCGCTCCATGTCGGTGACCTCCTCGGGACGCTCGTCGATCAGCAGCATGATCACGTAGGCCTCGGGGTAGTTGTGCAGCACCGCTTTGGCCATCTTCTGCATCAGGATGGTCTTCCCCGCCCGCGGCGGGCTCACGATCAGGCCTCGCTGGCCGAAGCCGATGGGCACGATCAGGTCCACCACCCGACCCTCCATTCCATCGCCGGGCGTCTCCATGCTGATTCTCTGGGCGGGATGCAGTGGTGTCAGGTCGTCGAACGACACCTTGTCGGCCATCAGATTGGGGTCATGGAAGTTGATGGCCTCGACACGCAGCAGGGCGAAGTACCGCTCGCTCTCCTTGGGGGGCCTGATCTGGCCTGAAACCGTGGCACCGGTCTTCAGCCCGAAACGGCGGATCTGGCTGGGGGACACGTAGATGTCGTCGGGGCACGAGAGATAGTGGTAGTCCGGGCTTCGCAGGAACCCGAAGCCGTCCGGGAGGATCTCCAAGGTGCCTTCCCCGTACATCAGTCCATTCAACTTCACGCGTTCCTTGAGGATGCGGAAGATCAGGTCCTGTTTCTTGAGCCCCGCAACTTCGGTGACGTTCTCCTGGCGGGCCTCCTCGATCAACTGCGCCATGCTCATCTTCTGCAGTTCGGCGATGTGGATCTCGCCCTGCTTGATCTTCTCGTAGCGTTCGTGGGTGTCGGACGTCCAGCGTTCGGCCTCGGCGGCTAATTCCTCCGCCAGCGACAGAGGTTCCGGTTCGTCGATCGGCGACGCCGACTCAG
>JBIIEC010000127.1:0-13421 GCA_044238045.1 Pirellulaceae bacterium
GGGGTGTTCTCCGCGGGGCGCCCCCCACGGGGGGGGGGCCGCCGCCCGACGGCCCGGTTCACCCGGGCGACGTCCCACGGTTCGACCAGCCAGAGGCCCTCGAAGGTCTTCCGGCGACGATGGTCGTTCGGTCCCGGAGGCAGCCACGGGATTCGCCGCAGGCCTCGACGAGGGCACTGCGTCCGCAGGGCCAGCGATGTTCGCCGACGCCCGCGAGGTGGCTTCGTCGCGTGGCAGCACCTCCGAGGTGGCAGTGGCTGCGTCCGACGGCTCGCTGCCGTCCGTTGAGTCGAGGCGGGTGACCTCACTCGGATCGGCGGTCAGCGGCAGGATGTCCTTGCCGAACTCCTCAGGCGACCTTCGTCGAGGGCGTCGGACGTCGGTGGAATCGGAGGGCGGGCGTTTACCTCGTGCGTCAGACATGGCGTCCTCGCTTCCGGCAGGCGGATAGAGTGGGCAGAGTGGCTTGAAGGGACTGCAGACGCTCGGATGACGCTGCGGACGGGACGGGATGCCGGTACGGCAGGCCGTGGGGATTGCTGGGGATGGGAAAGTCGATGGGACAGGGGGAGTCGAGGGACAGGGGGAGCCAAGGGACAGGGGGCTGGCTCGCAGACGACCGTGGACGCCGCGTGGAAGACCTAGCCGAGGGGAGCCGTGCCTTAAGCGCCGGAGAGGGGGCCAACCACGAGTTCCCAAACTGCGGCCGCCTGCTGAAGAGTTTCCCTGAGCGTCCCCGAGTTGTCAATAATCGAATCGGCCCGCGCTCGCTTCACATTCAGAGGCAACTGGGTGGCTTCGCGCCGCTGGAATTCAGACTCCGTCCAGCCTCTCTCCAGTGCCCGCTGCAATCGCTGCTCTCGCGACGCTTCGACGAAGACAAGGTGGTCGCAAAGTTGATCCCACCCCGCCTCGATCATCAACGCTGCGTCCAGCACCGCGGCCGGACGACGCTGTTGCCGAGCTGCTTCCAAGTCACTCTGCAGTCGGGCTGCGATGCGAGGATGCGTAAGTTGCTCCAGGAATCGCTTCTCGCTGTCCGCGTCTTCCGTCCCCGCGAAGACAATCCTGCCGATCGCCCCGCGGTCCGTCCGACCCGCCGCATCCAACACCTGCGGACCCCAGCGACCGACCAGAGCCTGCTTGACCGCAGGTTCCTCCAGCACTGCGTGCCCGGCCCCATCGGCATCCAGGCGAACGGCTCCGAGCGTCTCGAAGTGACGCGCGACGACCGACTTGCCGCTCGCAATTCCTCCCACGATTCCCAGAATCTGCATAGTCCACTCCGCCCGCTGCCCCGGGGCTCTCCCCCCTGTTTCTCGTTCACCGACTCCCGACCACTCGAAGCCAGCCACTCGAAGCCGACCACTCGAAGCCAGCCCAGTGCATCGAGGTGTTCCCGTGCCGCCTCTTCTCATTCGCTGTCGGGTCGGGCGACCTCCGGCCGATGCCCGGATTGGCGGCCCGCTAACTCGTTGCTCTCGCTTGCTCCCCCTGCGGATGCCTGCGGGTCGCGCCGGTGGTCTTCCCGTACCGGTCGCTCTTCGCCTGTGCATCTGCCGCGGGCCGCCTTCAGACCAAGGGGCTCCGAGAGAACCGGTGGCGTTTTGGCAACGCGGCAAAAGCTACTCCTGTTTGTAATCCTGAACAACCGGCCGTGCGACTTCAATTCCTGAAGCAGAGCGGGCCTGGGAACGTGCGTCGCGTGAGTTGAAGGCTTAGCGCTGGCGTTCGTTGACACTGCTATCAGGCGTAACTAGAATCGGCCCATAGTCTTAATGGCGTCGTTGGAAGACCGTGAGTGTGACGGCTCCGAACTCCTTCGACCAGCACGTGCCTTGAGCGTTGGCCGATGGTGAGGTGGCTGCTTCCGGGTGGGGCCGGAGTTCAGGCGACTTTTCTGCAGGCAAACGGCGACTTGCCGTCGTGGATCAAGGATCCAGTGACGAGCACGCACTGCACAGCTAAGTGGGCAGAAGACGGGCGAGCCACCCTGGAAAGACACGCAGGAATGGCACGCGAAGAATCGTGGCGGGAGGCAGTGGGCTGACGGAGGGATCCGGGGAACCGAGAAGGCACGACACAACGAAAGAGATTGCTTACGATGGCACGCCGAGAAAGCCAGGGGCTCCAGATCACGCTCATCGTCTTCGTGATCCTGACCATCATGCTGTTGGTCACCACGATCGTCTTCTGGAACCGAGCGAAAACGCTGACCGCGGACAATGGCAGCCTGCAGACCGCCAATGCGGAAGCCCAGGCCGCCGCCACCACAGCCCTTGATGGCCTGGGGAAGTTGAAGGTCTGGCTGGGCCACACCGCCCAGACGTCCGTCGAGGACATTGAAGCTCAGTACAACCGCGACATGGCCACCTATGCCAAGTCGGCTCCGGAAGTCCAACGCACCTACAAGGACGTGCCGGTCCTGCTGTTCTCGGCCGTCCAGGCGCGGAACAAAACGATTCTTGATCTT
Source organism: Pirellulaceae bacterium (assembly GCA_044238045.1). Lineage (GTDB taxonomy): Bacteria > Planctomycetota > Planctomycetia > Pirellulales > Pirellulaceae > CAZUJM01. The sequence continues at coordinate 2,474 of JBIIEC010000127.1, forward strand.
CGGGAGCAGTTGCGTCAGGCCCAGGAAGCTTTCGACAAGACCAAGTCGGAACTCGAAGCGGCCGCTGGGGACGCACGCCAAGTGCAGGCGGCCAAGGAGGCGGAGCTGCTGGCTCTGCGACAGGAGTTCGACGCCTATCGAAACCAGCTCAACCAGCAGAAGGATGAGCAGGCGGCGGCGGTGGACAAGACACGCAAGGACTTGGCGGACCTGCAGGCCAAGGCGGACAAGCAGCTCCAGGAGGCCCAGCGGAGCCTCAAGAACACGCAGCAGGTGTTGACTCAGCGCGATACGCAGATCAAGGAGCTGACCGAGACCACGTTCGAAGTGCCGGACGGCAAAGTGACCTGGGTGAATCCGCGCAGCAACTTGGTCTATATCAACCTCGGGTCGGCCGACGGGTTGCGGAACCAGGTGACCTTCGCGGTCTACGGGACCGACGTGAACAATCTGGCCAAGGAAGAGAAGAAGGGCTCCGTGGAGGTGACTCGCGTCGTGAATGATCACCTGTCGGAGGCTCGGATTGTTGCGGAGACGGGCAAGGACCCGATCGTGCCGGGCGATGTGGTCTACACGCCGCTCTGGAATGCCAACAGCGCCATGCGTTTCGCCCTCGCGGGGGCCATGGACATCAACGATGACGGTAAGGACGATCGCGAAGTGGTGCGTCGGCTGATCACGATGAACCATGGCAAGATCGACGCCGAGGACAAGGACGGCGACGTCAGCGGAGCGGTGACGCGGAACACCCGCTACATCGTCATGGGCGGAGCTCCGGAAGTAGGTGAGAAGTCCGATGCGAGCGCCGCGAGCCGGCAGGCTGCCTGGTCGAAGATCGTCAATGAGGCCCGGGCCAATGGCGTCGAGGAGATCAGCGTGCAGCAGCTCCTCGACTACATCGGTTACGATGGAGAAAAACGCGTCGTGCCACTCGGCACGGAAGCTCGGGCCGAAAGCCGTAACTCCGCATCAAACCGCAACAGCAGCGCGGTCAACATGCTGCCGGACGCGGCCGATCGCGAGTAGTACGCGACGCGATCCCGCCAGCTGGCCGAGGGACTCGCGGCCTGTCGGTTCGAAACGCCGCGAAGTCCGCGGTCCGCTCAGTCTAGGGGAAGTACCAGATGGATCGTAACGGATTGGCAGGTGCCTCGGCGGAGGCGGTGCTCGACCGGGAGTTTCTTGAATTGCGAGCCCGCTTGCTGGAAGTAGCTGCCGGGCTTGATCGGCTCGGAAGAGCAGCCGGTTCACTGGCCGCCGATGCTCGATACGCCCAGATACAGCAGGCGATCGCCGTGCTGGCGTCGGGCGAAGTCGGACGAGCGGAGAGCCTGCAGCTGATCTTCTCGCGAGCCTACGACCCGGAATGGCAGCGTGCGTTCGGATTGGAACGCCCCGGGGCTGCCGCTGCCGCCCAGTAGCCGGCGTTCCACTCGGTTTTTGGCAGGAGCGTCCCCGTTGTCCCCGTGGTACGGGGCGCTCCGCTCTGGTTTACTTTCCCCATGCTCTGGAATGCCGGAGAGAACGTTCCCCGAGGGCCTTGCTGGCCGTCGCGGGCTCTCGGCAGGGCACGCTCGGGATCCCGGCGTTCAGTTCGGAAGTGAGGTGGCCATGGAGTACTTTGATCCCCACATTCACATGGTCTCACGGACCACGGACGACTACGAAACACTGGCCCGAATGGGCTGTGTCGCCGTGAGCGAACCGGCTTTCTGGGCCGGATTCGACCGAGGCAGCGCCGAGAGCTTTCGCGACTATTTCCGGCAACTCACCGAGGTGGAGCCTCGTCGCGCGGGACAGTACTTCATCCGGCATTACAGCTGGTTGTGCATCAACGCCAAGGAAGCCGAGAACGTCGCGCTTTCGCGCGAGGTGATTCGATTGATTCCCGAGTTCCTCGACCGGCCCGGCGTGTTGGGGATTGGCGAAATCGGCTTGAACAAGAATACGCGGAACGAGTCCACGATCTTCCTGGAGCATGTGGAACTGGCCGTGCAGCACGCGCAACCGATCCTGATCCACACGCCGCATCTGGCGGATAAATACCAGGGCACCCGCATGATCCTGGATATGCTCAACGGGGACCGCCGACTGGATCGGCATCGCGTCCTGGTGGATCATGTCGAGGAGCACACCGTGCGTGCGGTGCTCGAGTCCGGATACTGGGCTGGCATGACGCTCTATCCGGTCAGCAAGTGTACGCCCGCGCGGGCCGCGGACATGGTGGAGATGTACGGCCCGGAGCGGCTGCTGGTCAACTCCGCCGGAGACTGGGGGCCGTCGAAGCCCACGGCTGTGCCGGACTTCATCATGGAAATGCGTCGTCGCGGCCACTCCGAAGCCTTAATTCGCCAGGTCGTCTACGAGAACCCCATCGAGTTCTTCTCCCAGAGTCGCGGTTTCCAGAAGCCCTCGGTGGGCGCGGCGACGTGACGCCGGAGGCAGCCGTGGGGCTTTTTCGCAGCTGCCTGGCGGGCGACTTCGGACCGGGGCTGTTGGCGAGCGGCGGGCGGCGGGCTAAATTCTTGCGCAGAGCCCTTCGACGGAAGATGCCAAGGACGCTCTTTCTCTCTACAAGTTCCGCCAGCGAATGCCGGTGGAACAGCCTCTGGATCCGGGGACAGGTTGCCGGTCATGAAACTGATCATCGCGATTATCCAGCCTCACCGTCTGGAGTCGGTCAAGGAGGCTTTGACCGACGTGGAGGTGTTTCGCCTGACGGTCATGGACTGCCAGGGGTTCGGACGTCAGAAAGGGCATGTCGAGGTCTACCGGGGCCACGAGTTTTCGGTGAACCTGGTCCGCAAGGTCCAACTCCAGATCGCCGTGAACGAGGAGTTTGTCGAGCCGACCATCCAGGCCATCCTGCGTGGCGGCCGCTCAGGCGAGCAGGGTGAAATCGGGGATGGCAAGATCTTCGTGCTGCCCCTGGAGGATTGCATCCGAATCCGCACTGGCGAACGAGGATCGGACGCGATCTAGATGCGGCCGACGGTGACGGCCCGCTTCAGGCGCGCCGAGGAATGGCCATATCGTGCCGCAAGCGGCCCAGGAGTCCACGGACCGGGGGAAAACGCCTGCGGACGGCCCGTGGTGGCGACGCAGATCGCGCGGCCAAGCCGAAAGGTCTGCGTTCCAGCGTCGATTCCCGGATCTCTACGCCGGGTCGTACCCCTCGCCAAACGGGCTGCTTCGTTGCGGCAGGTACTTGCACAGCAGGATGCCACCGAAGTAGAGCACCGAGAGGGGGCAGGCCATGAGAAGCATGCTGATGGGATCGGCGGGCGTCAGCACCATGCTCACGACGAAGATGCCCAGGATCGCAATCCGCCACTTATCCAGGTAGGCTTCCGTGGAGACGATGCCCAGTCGATGGACGATGAGCATCACGAGGGGAAGCTGGAAGCTGACGCCAAACCCGAGTGGCAGCAGCAGCACGAAGCTCATCCACTCGCTGATACGCGGGTCCGGATCGATGTTCATGGCACTGTTGAAGCTGAACAGGAACTGCAGCACGGGTTTGAAGACAAAGAAGAAGGCGAGCGCGGCGCCCCCGAAGAACAGTCCGAGGCTCATGGGCATGAAGAAGTAGACGAGCCCTTTTTCGTGCGGGTAGAGCCCGGCTGCCACGAAATTCCACACCTGCAGGAAGATCCAGGGACTCGCGATGATCGCGCCGGTAATCAGGGCAGCCTTCATCCAGATCATGAACGGCTCGTGCGCGCTGAGCGAAGTCACTTCCGCATCCAGCCGTTTCCAGATTCGCAACTTTACCAGGGGCGTGGTGGGAGCAGGCACGGGGGCACCGACCAGCACCTTGCCGGTTTCGGCGGGGGCGGCCGACGCGGAAACCGAGGCCGTTCCTGTCGCCGGCGGCGGGGGAGTTTCCGACGCTGGGGCCGGACCAGAAACCGGCGCGGGGGATCCTTCCATGACGCCGCCAACTCGCCGGATTTCGGAAAGCTCGCAGTAGACATCTTCAGCGATCAACCGCTGTTCATCCACGAACGAGTTCAGGTCGCTGCGAATCCCGCCGTAATCCTCCTTCATCTGGTTTTGCGTGCGTTCCTTGTAGAACTCCTGCAAGGCGATCTCCAGCGGCGACTGGATCGCTCGGACCACATCGTCGGCCCAGAGGAAGCCTAGGGCCACTCCGACCATCAAGCCCAGCAAGGCCTTGATCAAGCAGACCCGCAGTTCTTCGAGGTGCTCGCCGAAGGTCATCTTGGTGCCTTCGAAGAGATTCTCGTCGTTTGGCGTTCCTGGCATGGGGCTACTCGAATGCGGTGAGGAAGGGGCGACAAAGGGTCACGCAGACAGGCGATTCAGGTCGGACGGCGGCACCCTGCACCGGCTCTTGGCCCCGACCCTTGGATGCGACCAGGGCTACGCCCCGAAGCCACGTCGAGGGCCGCCGCGTGCCTGCGGAGCGGTCCGACCCGTGGGCCACGCGGTGACTCGCGGGACTGCCGGGTCGCGCGGACCAGCTACGCCATGGGACCGGGCGGTCGAACAGGGCGGTCGGGCAGGGCCGGGTTGTGGTGCGCAGAAATCGCGAACATGCGATGGAATGAGGCATGCGAAAGCGCTTTTTCAGCTCCTGAATGATAGCTTGTCACGCCGTGGCACTCAACTGGACCGTAACTGCCAAGCAGGCCCGCGCGGACCATGCCTCCAGTTCGAAATCGTTGGCTCACTGCCAGGGCCAACCTTCCGATTTGCGACCGCGGTCTCCTGAATCGCAGGACGGAAGCATTCACGGAGGGGGGATCGGGAATTGGTGGCCGCACGGATCCACCTTGCCGGGAGTTCCACTGGCCGCGAAGATGGCGGGACTTGGGGAGCGGATGAGCAGGAACTTCCCGGGCTTCCTTGATCTGCAATGGAGTGGGTTATGGTCCGCGAGTTCGAACCGATGCGTTTTCGTCCGCTGCTGAAGCGGTATGTCTGGGGGGGCCGTCGACTTGGGGAGTGCCTCGGCAAGGCCATCGGAGAAGGCACGGACTATGCAGAGAGTTGGGAGGTCGTCGACCATGGCGACAACCAGAGCTTGGTCACGGAAGGGGCCTCGACGGGAATGGAGCTGGGGGATCTGGTGCGACGTTGGCCGCGCGAGATGCTGGGAGCGGCCTGGACGGGGCCGCGTATCGAAAGCAATTCCGTCGCGATGCTCCAGCAACGATTCCCGCTGCTCTTCAAGTTCCTCGACGCGCAGCTTCCCTTGTCCGTTCAAGTACACCCATCCGACCAGCAGGGGCTTCGCCTGAATCCTCCCGACCTGGGGAAGACGGAGGCCTGGGTGATTCTTGACGCGCGGCCCGGCAGCTTGGTGTTCGCGGGGCTCCGCGATGGCGTGGGCCGCGACGAGTTGGAGCGGCATGTCCAAGCGGGAACCACGGACCGATGCCTGCACTCCTTGGAACCCATGCCCGGAGACTGCCTTTTCATTCCGGCGGGCACCGTCCATGCACTGGGCGGCGGACTGCTGGTGGCCGAGATTCAACAGGCCAGCAATACAACCTTCCGGCTGTTTGACTGGAACCGCGTCGACGCATCCGGCCAGCCTCGGCCCCTGCATATCGCTCAGGCCTTGGAAACGATCGACTACCAACGCGGACCGGTCCAGCCCCAGAAGCCGCAAGCCACGGGGGAAACCGGCCGCGAGCTGCTGGTGGAATGCGAAAAGTTTCGGTTGGAACGTCTGCGAGGGAACGGCGATCGAACGCTTGCCCAAGACGATCGGTGCCACATCTTGGCCGTGATCGACGGCAGCGTCCGCGTCCGCTCCGCCACCGGATCCTGGGCGTGCGGCCGAGGCGAGACGCTGTTCCTCCCGGCTTCGCGCCCCGCCCTCGTCGCGGAATTGGCGAACGAGGCGGTGCTCCTCGACATGAGCCCGAACTGCTGATCGTCGGCGGTTCGCGGAACTCGGGGGAGGCCTCGGTTCGGTCTCCGGGCCAAGGCAATTAGAAGGGGAAACGCGTGTCGCGAAATCCTCGCGACCGCACCGGCTCGGCCAGCGGTTTCTGGAATTCGCGCGGGCGTCCCCCCACGATCTCGGGGCCAGCGGCCGTATCGCCGTAGGGATCGTGCATTGTGGCTGCTTGCTGCTGCTGCGGGACCGTGCCGGGGTTGTTCCACGCGGGCATCTGCGTGGAACTGGTCGCGGGTGGTGCCGGAGCGGAAGCGGGCGGGGGCGGCAGGGCCGGCACGGGAGGCAACGGTCCAGCGGGCGGTGCCCCCGGTGGTGGAGGAGCGTAGGGCGAGCCATATGCGGGGGCCGTATACGGGTTGCCAGGCGATTTGCAACCAGCACCCGTCCCGAGGCCCAGCAAGACCACCCCGAGAAGGAAACTCACTCTAGGTCGGAGCATTTCCCAATCCTTTGCGTTATCCCAGGCCTGTGGCGTTGGAGCCGTTGTCGTCCCCAACCATGCCTGCCGGTTTGCGTCCCGCTGTCCGAGGTTACTCCATTCCGGGGTAGGCCGGAGGATAGCCTACTATTGCCCGACACTGCCAGATCGGAATGCGTGGAGGCAGACTGCACCTGGGGCCGATTTTTGCGGCCTCGTTCGCCTGCGGGAGGTGCGTCGGTCGTCCGGGTTAACCGTTCGGAACCCATCTGAACTGTTGGAAGCCTTCCAGGGCAGTTATGATGAGTTCTTCATCTGATGATTGGGGCGGCACACGGGCACGGTTTGGTCCGCATGGACCCCTCAGCAAGATCGTGTGGAAGCCTCAACGCGGGGGCTAGGATAGGGCGGTTCCGATGGCAAAGCGGCAAGAGGCGGATTCAAGGGAACGGCCGGCAAATACCCAAGTACGGCTTCAAAAGCTCTTGGCCCTCTCGGGACTTGGCAGTCGCCGGGAGTGCGAGGAACTGATCACGGCCGGTCGCGTGGAGGTGGATCGGCAGACCGTGGTGGAACTCGGAGTCCGGGTCGATCCGGACCGGCAGGAAGTCCGCGTCGACGGTGATCCCCTGCGGTTGCCCCGCAAGAAGACGTTCCTGCTGCACAAGCCGCCTGGGGTCATCTCCACTTCACGCGACCCCTGGGCTCGGACTCGCGTTATCGATCTCGTGGAAGAAACGAATCGCCTCTTCACGGTGGGACGCCTCGACAAAGCCAGCTCCGGGCTCATCCTGGTCACCAACGATGGTGATCTGGCACAGATGCTCACGCATCCAAAATTCGGCGTGGAGAAGACCTACCGCGCCACGGTCGTTGGCAAACCTTCGCCCGAGTCCATTCAGCAGCTCCGACAGGGCCTCTATCTGGCCGAAGGCAAGACGAACGTGGAACGCGTGGTGGTCCTGCGGGGAGACAAGACGAAGTCGCTGCTGGAGATCGTGTTGAAGGAAGGCCGGAACCGCGAAATCCGCCGGATCCTGGCTCGCATTGGACACAAGGTGGTCCAGCTGAAACGCATCGCCATCGGTCCTCTGAGATTGGGGGAAATGCCGCTCGGGGCCTATCGTGAGCTGACGGCCAGCGAGGTTCAGGCGTTGCGGAAGTCGGCGGCTCCTGCCCGGGGCGCTGCCGAGCCTGCGAAGAAAACTGGTGTGCCGATCGTGCGGGTGGCACGCGGGGCGCTCGATCGGGGAACGACGAGGAGTCCAGGCGGACGACGCGACGGCGGCGAAAGGGCAGGAAGTGGCAAAGGGACGAGCCGCCCCGATAGCCGGGGAGGCGTTCGTCCACGCGATGGGCAGAGGCCGGCTGGACGCGCCTCGGGAAGGCCTCGACCCGATACCAGGTCCGCCTCGGGCGAAGCTCGAGCGGGACGCGGAAGGGGCTCAGCAGGCGAACTGCCGGTCCGTCGGCCGCGAGTGGCCACGGTCATCGCTGGCGATTTTCAGGAGTCGCAGGCGCCGCCGATGGAAACAGGCGCGGACGAAGGCCGTTCTCGCAGCCCACGACGAGTGATGGTCAAGCCAAGCGGCCGGGAATCCAGTCGAGGCCGTACCGGTCAGCGGACAGGAAGAGAGCAGGGGGGCCGCGGACGAAGTGATCAGGACGCGAGGGGCTCAAGAACGCAAGGCGAGCGCCGGCCGCAGGGCGAGCGCCGGCCGCAGGGCGAACGCCGGCCGCAGGGCGAACGCCGGACGCAGGGCGAACGCCGGACGCAGGGCGAACGGACGCCGGGTGGCCGTGGGCAGGGAACGGGAGGCCAGGGCAGTCGCAGGCCAGCCGGCGGGGGCCAGGGCAGCGGGGGACGACGGCCCGTTATTCGCCGCCAGCGGACTCGTCGCAGTTCGGAGTGAACTCACGGGGCGAGGGCCGATCCAGATCGGGCGTCCGAAGAAGTGAACGCGGGAACGAAGGGAGTTGACGATGGCAGCGTTGCCCTCCACGCACTACGCGGATCATGCAGTCCAGGGGCTGGTGTCGATCGAGTCGAACGAGCTCATCGCGAGAAACACGCGGCGACTGCGATTTCGATTTCCAGAACTGGCTCGGCGAATCACGCCGGGACAGTTCCTGATGATCCGGCTGGCTGGCCTGGATGACCCGTTGATCGGAAGGCCGCTGGCTCTCTTCGATACGACGGGCACCGGTGCCCGTGAGGAAGTGGAAGTCGTCTACCTGGTCAGCGGCAAGATGACCACGCGTCTGGCCCAGTCGTTGCCCGGCCAGGAGATCTCCGTCTGGGGACCCCTGGGCAACGGATTCGCTCCGGCGGATGTCGACCACCTGATCATGGTGGCGGGCGGCATCGGGCAGACGCCGTTCCTCGCGCTCGCCAAGGAGCACCTCGGGCTCCAACGCTACGGCGATTCGAGTCGCCCCGCCTGTCGGGCGGGACGGGTGACGCTCTGTTACGGCGCCAGGTCGGCCGACCTGCTCGCGGGAATCCCTGACTTCGAGCGAGTCGGAGTGGAGGTCCATGCCTCTACGGAGGATGGATCGGCCGGCCAGAAAGGGCTGGTGACCGCGGGGCTTCGGCAGTTGCTGGACGCCCACGACGGTGGCAGTCGACGAGTCGTCGCCTGCGGGCCCGAAGGAATGCTCAAGGCCGTCAGCGAGCTGGTGTCGAACTACCCGGTATCCGCCCAGGTGTCGCTGGAGACGCCGATGGCTTGTGGCATCGGCATCTGCTTCAGTTGCGTGGCTGCGATTCGCGATCGCGATGGCCAAGTCGACTATCGGCGGACTTGTGTCGAGGGGCCGGTATTCGAAGCGGGCGAGGTGTGCTGGGACTGACCTCGTTCCGGGGGCCAAGGCACGGGCAAGCCGCTCGCTTCTCCGATGCCGAACAGCCTTCCGTCTGTAGAATGCCGCCAAGTTGGCCGCAGCGCACCGATCGCTTCGCCGGCGGACGGCCCACCGTGGTGAGTTCCGCGATGACACCCGTCGGCCAGCGCGCGCCGCATGGCTGCTCCGCGCATGGGCCAATCAAGACGCCTGCTGGGCCGCTCCGGCAAACGCCAGGGCGGCTCGCAGAACTGTCGGACGCGTACCGATGTGCGTCGACTTAGGCCGAGGCAGTACCAGCCTGCTTGACTCGGCGAATGAGGGCCGAGAGGCGGGACTTCGTCCGTGACGCTGCGTTGCGGTGGATGATTCCAGCCGCTCCTGCTCGGTCGAGCCGCTTGGCGGCAAGCCGGAACTCCGTTTCGGCGACTGCCACGTTACCGGCGGCAGCGGCCAGGCGGACCTTCTTGATCTGCGAGCGGACGGCCGATTTCACGGCACGATTCCGGTCACGACGTTCGAAACTTTGACGCAGACGCTTTTTGGCACTTGGGGAATTTGGCATGACTCTCTTAGCTCACCAGGGCTGACCACCAACCAGGACATCCGAGTTCTGGTCGTAAAACATCGGACCAGAGAATCAGTCTTTATCGCGAATCTCTCGGACTTTGTCCAGCCGGGCAGCGGCATCCCGGTAGTCGGGAGCCGATTGAACGAGCCTGGAAAGGCATTCCTGAGCGACTTCGAGGTGCTTCAGGGCCGTTGCCAGCACTCCGGTGCGGTAGAGGGCCAGGCAGTGCAGCTCGCTGGGGGGGGCGGTCGCTGCCACGGAGGCCTGGTAGCACTGGAGGGCCAGCCCATACTGCTTCAGGTGCTGGTAGCACTCGCCCATTTCCAAGCTGGACTGGGGCTGCAGTTCGGGAACCGCCTGGGCCGCTTCCAGGGCTTTAAGAGCCTCTCGGTAGTTGCCTTCTCGCTTCAGTCGGAGCCCCAGTTCCAGGCGGATGCCGGCGTCCTGGGGATAGCGTTCCGCGCGGGTTGCGAGGATCAGCATCTCCTGGCGGTTCAGTTCGCTGCGGAATCGCTTCGCCAGATCGACCGCCTCCGGCGACTTGTCCGCCGCGGCTCGTTGCTCGGCGATCGCCACCTGGGAGCGCGTCATGCGGACCTGGGCGTCTTCGAGCTTTTCCTGGATCGCCAGATCGCTTCCGCCGGCGGCTTCCAGGGCCCGCTTCAGCGTCTGGTGGGCTTCCCGCAGAACGCCCGCTTCGGTCTGGGCCTCCGCAAGCTGCAGGTAGGCGTTCAGGTCGGTGGGATCCCGAGCCACGCGGGCTTGCAGTTCGCCGATCAAGGCATCTGTCGCGTTGGGAACGGGGGCTGTCGGTTCGACGGGCGCAGCAACGGGCGCGGGCGGCTCCGTCGACTTGGGCGTCGCCGCTGGCGTTCGTGGGCTGCGAGCAGCGGCAGAAGGATTCTCAGGAGCAGGTTCGCCGGTCGTCAGAGGCCGCGGCGCTGGCGACCCGGCCGGACGACTGCTGGCCGACGTATCCACCCCAGGCAGGCCGCGTGTCTTGGCGATGGTCAGTTCCGAAATCTTCCGCCGGGCCTCGGTGTGGCCCTTGTCGAGTTCCTCGATGCGATGCCAGCAGGCAATCGCCTGATCGAACTGTCCCATGCGCGTCAGGGATTCGGCGCAGTGTCGATTCACCTCGATGTTCTTACGATCGACGTCGAGCGCATTTTTGAGATAT
>JBIIEC010000353.1:0-6571 GCA_044238045.1 Pirellulaceae bacterium
CTCCGACAGCTCGAACTCCTTCGTATCCAGATCGATCCTCAGGTTGAACGCCTTTTCGTAGTAACGCATGGAGTTTCTCCTGGAGAGGACATTCGACTACATCTGCGGCCAGCCTTGCGTCGCCGAACACGACACGAACGTCCATCGCCGAACGCGTGGGCTGCCGTGGAGGGCCGGTCACAACCCCCCGAGATAAAGTGGAGCAATTACGGTGCCGCGGGGTAGGGAGTTTGCGCATCGCGCAGGTCGCGCAAGGAAAAGCGTTGCTTCATCGGATGTCGGCCAAGAACTCCGACGCTCACCTGCCTCGCAGTGCGTGCCACTCCACGCGCTGCTGTGCTCCGGAGCCCACCGAGTCGCCGGTTCAGACGGTGATCGCACCCTGGCAACCGGATCCCGCGCCGGCCGTGCAGCCGAAGCAGTGCCGTCCCGTGGCGATCGCACGCCCGGTCAGGCGATCCGCATCGAAGTCGCGGATGTTCGCGGGCAATCCGCCCACGAGGCCCATCTCCAGCATCTGGTTGAAGTCGCAGTCGTATAGATTGCCTTGCCAGTCGACGGAAAGTGTGTGGCGACACATCAGGCCGGCCACTGTCGCAGGGTTGAAGGCCGCCACGAGCCGCTGCATGTACGCCTCGAACTGGCCGCGTTGCAGCAGGTCCTCCAGGAATCGACTGATGGGCATGTTCGTGATGGTGAGCAGGCGATGGAACCGGATCCCATGGCGGGCTTCCAGTTCACGGTGATAGTCCTGCTCCAGACGCTGCTGGTCCGGCGGCAGCGACAGTCCCACGGGGTTGTAGACCAGCGTCAAGCGTAGATCGCTGCCCGGTTGGCCGTAGCCCAGCTTGTTCAATCGGCGAAGGGCGGCGATGGAACGCGAGAATACGCCCGAGCCTCGCTGGCGATCGGTGTTCTCCTCCAGGTAGCATGGCAACGACGCCACGACTTCCACCCGCTGCGCCGCGAGGAATTCGGCTAGGTCCTGATAACCGGGCGCTTCGAGGATCGTCAGGTTGCAGCGATCCAGGACGCGACAGCCCTCGGTTCGCAAGGCGGCGGCGAACCAGCGAAAGTGGGGATTCATCTCGGGCGCACCGCCCGTCAAGTCCACCGTGGTAATCCGTGCCTGCCGCACGGCCGCCAGACAGGCCTCCATCGTCTCACGGCTCATGATCTCGCGCCGGTCTGGCCCGGCGTCGACATGGCAGTGCTGACAGGTCTGATTGCACAGTTTCCCGACGTTGACCTGCAGGATCTCCAGCAGGCCGGCCTGCAGAGCGGGAGTTCCCTGCGGTGCCATCGTCGCGGCAAAACCTGGCAGCGTCGTTGCCTCCTCAAGGATGCGTCGCTGCTCCGCGGCCGAGGCCAACGGACTGTCCTGCCGCAGCAGGGTCAGTTTCAACGATGATGGTGAATCCACGAAGGTCTCTCCTTGGGCAAACTCCGGACGACTGGCATCGACCGGGCAGATCCTCTCAGGCACTCCAGGGCTGCCGCGGCCAGGCGACTCGCGCGCGTGCCAGCCTCCACTCACGCGGACACATCCACAACCGGCGAACTAACAGCACGGACCATCGCCATCGCATGCCGCCGACGGCGCCTCGGTCGTCTCCTGGTAGTCCATTCCCTTGGTTTCGCGCGGATGACGTCGGGCGGAACGTCGGCAGTCGAACGCGGCGGCCTCCGGCAGCGGCACCTCTTCGCGAGGCTCGATCGCTTCGAAGAGTCCCGCGTACGGCGCCTGCTGCAGCAGTCGGTAGGTCTTGTCGCAGACGGCCGTCCGCTCGCCGCGACGATAGGCGTGGCCATCATCATCTTCCACGCGGCGGAAGGGACCGCGATAGATGACCGCCTGGTTGCGTTCCAGGCAGGGTCCTTGTTTTCCCTTGTAGGCAAGAACCGTCACCGATCGAAATTCGATGCCCTCCACCACGCGCCAAGGGGCGGACTGCCAGCGGGCGATCTGCACGCCGTGGAAGCCGGCATCGAGAAACGCCTGCAGGAAACGGTCCTCGCGGTAGGCCCCTGAAATGCAGCCAGACCAAAGTTCCGGATCACGGCGCAAGTGCTCGGGAGCCTCTTCATCCGCCACGATGTCGCTGATGGCGGCGCGGCCTCCGACTTTCAGGACTCGAAAGATCTCCCCGAACAACCGCTCGCGATCTTCACGGCGGACCAGGTTCAGCACGCAGTTGGAGACGACGCAGTCCACCGAATGGTCGGGAACCAGCGGATGTTCGCGACGCAACGTTTCCTCGCGCGCCCGCAGTTCCATCCATTCTCTCGCCGAGCGAACAGGCTGGTCGCCCAGTTCGCGGCCGAGGCGGTCGAGGTCCAGACGCAGGTCCTGAATCATCCCATACCGAAAATCGACATTCGCGTAGCCCACGCGCGCCGCAACGTCCGCTTGGTAGCGGCGCGCCAGCTCGAGCATGGCGACGTTGCAATCCACGCCGATCACTCGCCCGCGTGGCCCTACCAACTGCGACAGGATGTAGCACAGCTTTCCGCCCCCCGATCCCAGGTCGAGTACCGTATCGCCGGGCAGTACAAAAGGCGAGGGATCGCCGCAACCGTAATCGCGTTCGAGAATCTCCGCGGGAATCGCGCGTAGATACTCACGGTTGTACTCCACGGGACAGCACAACGCCGGTTCGACGGCCGCAGCCGCCGATGCGTACCGAGCGTGCACGGCCTCCTCACCCGATCGGGAATGCTGCCAGGGCGAGACGGAGTTCTCCTGCTCGCGTGTTGCGTCCATCGTGGGCCTCCTTGAGCGTCGAGCCGCCTCATGACCGACCCCGAGTTCCGTATCGGCCTGGACGAGCGGATCTATTGTAACGCAGTTCAAGGCCGGAGGCGGAGTCCACCGTGGACGGCCCGCGCGGTGGAAACCAAGCAGGGTTGCGATGCCCAGAGACACGTGGGGGGAAGGATGGAGCGATCTACGGAGGTCCGTGCCTCCCGCGGGGTTCAAGCGACGACGGGATGCGTCCGCCGGGTAAATCCGCCTCCTCGACGAAAAGACCGCCGTTCGCCTGCCTTATCGAGAGGAGTTTCCCAACGCTTTCGACCACCGCCAACACCATGCCCAAGTTCCACGATGCGGGCCGTGGTATCTTCCCAGGCTTTACCTTCGGCCTCCGGATTTCGGGTTTCGCCGACGAAGCCAGAGCGAGTCTCTTGATCCCGCTCGCTCGCCAGACCAAACTCACGGCTGGGGAGTAAGGCCGGTTGGGCTGCTGCCCGTCCCCTGCCAGTTTTTTGATTCTGCGAGGCACCATGCTGAGTTTTACGCAATCCACCCGATGGGGACGCCGCGAGTTCCTGCGCGTCGGCGGGCTGGCGCTGGGCGGGCTGTCGCTGGACGCCTCCTGGCGCGCCTGTGCGGCGGCGGTGGGAGACCCCGCCTGGGTCAAGGATCGCAGCATCGTCTTCCTGTTTCTGCACGGCGGCCCCAGCCAGATCGAAACTTTTGACCCGAAGATGGAGGCGCCGTCCAACATCCGCAGCGCCACCGGCGAACTGCCCACTGCCCTACCGGGCATCACCTTCGGCGGTACATTTCCGAGGCTGGCAGCGCTGGCCGACCAGATGACGATCGTCCGCAGTTTTACCACGGGCGACGGGAATCATGACATTAAACCCGTCGTCAGTCGCGATTCGTTCAACGCCAGCCTGGGTTCGATGTACGCACGTGTCGCCGGATCGAATCATCCCGTAACAGGCGTGCCTCGCAATATCCAGCTGTATCCGCGCGCCGTGGACAGTTCAACTCAGCCCGAACAGCTGTCCTTTGGCGATTTTCGCGCCACCGGCCGCTTGGGCAGCGGCTGCGCGCCTCTGGTGGTGGGAGCGGGCGGCGGGTTCCAGGATGACCTGCAGATGCGCATGCCCATGCAGCGACTGGATGACCGCCGCAACCTGCTGCGCCAGATCGACGGCATTCGACGCGATCGAGATCGCGGGGCCGGACGACTCGACTCGCTCCGTGACCAAGCCCTGGACACGCTACTCGGCAAAGCGGCGGAAGCATTCCAACTGCAGTCCGAGGACCCGCGTGTGGTGGAGCGATACGATACGGCTCCCCTGGTCCGACCGGAGCAGATCGATCCCAAATGGAAGAACTACAACAACTACGTCGACAACGCGAAGTCGCTGGGGAAACTCCTGCTGCTGGCGCGGCGGCTTTGCGAGCGAGGTTGCGGCTTCGTGACGGTGACGACGAATTTCGTCTGGGACATGCACGCCGACGTCAACAATGCGACGATGGAGGAGGGCATGCGTTACATGGGCTGGCCGCTCGACCACGCCGTGTCTGCGTTCATCGAAGATTGCCGCGTGCGGGGGTTGGATGACAAGATCCTGCTGGTGGTTTGCGGCGAGATGGGACGCACGCCGCGCATCAATGCCACGGGGGGACGCGACCACTGGGGCGACCTGGCCCCGCTGCTGCTGTTCGGCGGAGGAGTCCGCCAAGGACAGGTTCTGGGGCAATCCGACCGCGAGGCCTCCCGGCCAGCCAGCGATCCCGTCACTATGCAGCACCTGATCGGCACCCTGATGCATTCGTCCTTTGACGTCAGCCGCCTGCGACTGGTCCCGGAGCTTCCGCGGGAGATCAGCTCGGCGCTCAGTTACGAGCCGATTCCTTCCATCTTCTAGCCACGCGGGCCTTCCCTGCTCCGGTTCCTGCAGAGCTCGCGTGCCGCGTCCCTCGCGGATCGATGGTCGCTTCTCTTGCAAGCCGGTGGGTTTCGTCCACAATGACAAAGGGATGGGCGGCGAGTTCCCCCGGCGTGCCTCGTCGGAGTCCGCCATGACGGGCCCGTTCGAATCGTTGTCTCTCTGCCGATTGTTATGGATCGCCTGGCCCCTGCCCGCTCTCCCCGTGCACGAATGACCCGACCCATCGACTTCGGAATCCCTGCGATCATGATGGTGACCAGATGTTCCCGCTGGTTCCGGCTCCTTGTGTCGCTGGCGTCCTTGGGTTCCCGGGCTGCCCAAGCAGGGCGTTTCGCGCCGCCAAGACTTCGCGTTCCCGTCGCACTTCCGTGGCTGCTGGTCATCATCACGGTCGGAGTCCTTTCCAGCAGCCTGCTCACCGCGCAGACCAGCGCGCCGTACGCCGCCCAGGAGGCCCCCGCGCCGTTGCCTGCCGAGGAGGCCATCCGCACCCTGCGGCTGCCGGAGGGTTTCCGCGCCGAGGTGTTCGCCGCCGAACCCGATGTGCGTCAACCGATCGGTTTCTGCATGGACGATCGGGGGCGTCTGTGGGTGGCCGAGGCGTACAACTATCCGCACCATGGAACGAAGCCGGGCGATCGCATCCTCATCTTCGCGGACCACGATGGGGATGGACGATTCGACGAGCGGAAGGTGTTCTGCGAACAGCTCAACTACGTCACGGGAATCGAAGTAGGCTTTGGCGGAGTCTGGGTGATGTCGCCTCCCTACTTCTATTTCATCCCCGACCGCGACGGCGACGACCGTCCCGACGGCGCGCCCCAGACGCTGCTCGATGGCTTCGGCAACCATGCCAATTCCCATAACCTCGCCAATGCGCTTGCCTGGGGCCCCGACGGCTGGCTCTATGGGACGCACGGCCGGACCAACTGGTCGATGATTGGCAAGCCGGGCACGGCGGATGCGGAGCGAAAGCGATTTGATGGCGGAGTCTACCGGTACCATCCGACGCGTCACGTCTGGGAAGCGTTCGCCGATGGCACCACCAACCCCTGGGGAATCGACTGGGACGACTACGGCGAAGCGTTCGTCAGCAACTGCGTGAACCCCCACCTGTTCCACATCATCCAAGGCGCTCATTACGAACCCTGGCGCAAACGCACGTCCAGCGAACATGCGTACGAGCGAATCGACACGATCGCCGACCATCTGCACTACGTCGGCGACAAGAACGTCTGGAAGGGCCTGGGGACTCCCGAGGAGGACGCGATTGGTGGCGGCCATGCCCACTGCGGAACGATGGTCTACCTGGGCGACAACTGGCCCGATCACTATCGCAACACGGTCTTCATGAACAACGTCCACGGTCGTCGCATCAACAACGATACGCTGAGGCGCGTCGGCTCGGGTTACGTCGCCTCCCACGCGCCCGACGTCGTGGTGTGGCGTGATCCCTGGTTCATGGGGGTCACGCTGCAGTATGGGCCCGATGGTGGCGTGTTTGTGAGTGACTGGTCGGACACGGGCGAGTGCCACAGCGTGACCAACACGCAGCGGCAGACGGGTCGTATCTACAAGATCACCTTCGGTCAGCCGAAACCCGCGAGGACCGACCTGGTCCACGCTTCCCCGGATGAACTCGTCGCTCTGCAGAAACATACCAACGACTGGTATGTGCGGCACGCACGTCGCCTGCTGCAGGAGCGGGCCGCCAGCGGTGACACGATGGAAGCAGCTCGCGGCCAACTGCGGGCGATGCTCCAGCAGGAGACATCAACTCCACGTCGCCTGCGGGCCCTGTGGGCCCTGCATGCCATCGGTGCTGCGGACACAAGCTTCCTGCTCGCCCTGCTTCAGGATCGAGACGAATCGATCCAGG
>JBIIEC010000029.1:0-22967 GCA_044238045.1 Pirellulaceae bacterium
CGTCGATCGCAAGTATCGCGCTAATTGAATGGGCGGGCCGTGGGAGCGGCGGTTCGCTTGATCTGCCGCCAAGTTCTCCGGCGGTCGTTGGTTCCTCGGTTGTCTCATCGCCTCTCATTTTGGTTACGACTGTTTGGGTTCTCACTGTGGCTCGCCGATCCGCGATCTGACGGAGCGATTTCAGGCGAGCCGCCACTGGAGGGTTCTGTGTCCGAATCGGTGTTTCTCACCTTGATCAGCTTGGCGATTGTGGCCCTCATTGCTTCGGCAGCTCTGGAAAACCCCGGCCGAAACCAGCTCTAAACCCTGGTGGCCGCGGGCCGAGAGGCCAGCGGTTGCCGCCAGAGATCGCTCGTTCGCACCGCCGTTGGCGGCGGTATCACCAGCGGCTCCGCCGTTGGCGGCGCGGCTCCCCCCTAGCACTCCCCACCGAGCGCCCGTGTATTCGGGCTCGACGTGTCTTCGGATCCGCTGCGCGCACGGGCTCGCCGTGTGTACGGCGGTCGGACCGGCGCGGTGTCCCCGTCTTTTGCCCCTGTTCACGGGTTCGCTGCTGCGTGCTATCCCGATCGGAACGGGTGCTGGATCAGTACTGGATCAAGCTGAAGGTGGGCCGCGGAGCGATTCGTTCCCGGCCAGCCAGGCCCATCAGTTCGATCGCGAAGACGCAGGTGGTAACCTGGGCGCCGTTGCGTTCCACCAGTTGGCAGCAGGCCTCGATGGTGCCGCCCGTCGCCAGCAGGTCGTCGACCACCAGCACTCGGTCGCCCGCTCGGATGCCGTCGACGTGCATTTCGAGAGAGTCGCTGCCGTACTCCAGGTCGTAAGACAGCTTGTGGGTCTGGTACGGCAGTTTGCCGGCCTTCCGAATGGGGACGAGCCCCAGGCCCAGTTCCATGGCCAGCGGTGCGGCGAAGAGAAAGCCGCGGGCCTCGGCGGTCACGATCGCTTCCAGTTCGGTGTTTCGGAAGGCGTCGGCCAGTCGTTCGATGGCTTCCCGGAAGGCGATCGGCGTGGCCAGCAGAGGCGTGATGTCGCGGAAGAGGATTCCCGGCTTGGGGAAGTCAGGGATGTCGCGGATGTACGCACGCAGGTCCAGGTCGGGATGCTGGGACACGAAGCAGATCCTTAACTTCGGGAGGTCCCCGGCCGCTGCGAGACACCACGGAAAGTCCGAGGCCGCGTTTGGGGGCAGGAAGAGGCCGTTCGCAGAATAGCGACGGCCCGCTGCGGTTGCAAGCAGCGGGCCGTGCCTAGCAGCGCGGAGAAGGGCCGGCCGTGTGGAGATACGGCCGGCGGGTCAGTCGTTGCGGCCCATTTCGTGCTCGCGGCGTTCGACCGGATCCATCAGGCCTTCGGACAGCTTCGCCAGGGCTTCCGTTTCGATCTGCCGCACGCGTTCGCGCGTCAGGCCCAACTGCTCGCCGATCTCCTTCAGCGTGTGCGGCTCCTGGTCGTCCAGGCCGAAACGCATGCGGAGCACCGTGGCTTCGCGCGGATCCATGTGTTCCATCATGCTCATCACATGGTTCAGCACGTCATGCTCCAGCAGTTCGTCCTCGGGCGTCTTGGTCCGTTCGTCCATCACCATCTCGCCCAGCGACCAGCCGGCTTCGGACTGGTCCGTTTGGGGAGTGGAGCTGTAGATGTTGATGGCCTTCTTGATGATGGGGAGCTTCTTTTTGGGCAGTCCCAGGACGCGGGCGATCTCCTCGACCGTGGGCGTGCGTCCCAGTTCGTCCGAGAGGCGAGCGTTGGCGCGACGCCACTTGGATAGCAGTTCGACCATATACGCGGGGATGCGGATGGTCTTGGCCGAGTTGATGAGGGCTCGCTTGATGGACTGCTTGATCCAGTAGCTGGCATAGGTACTGAATCGCGTGCCCATGCCGGGGTCGAAGCCCTCGACGGCGCGCAGCAGGCCGAGGTTGCCTTCCTCGATCAGGTCCTGCAGGCCGAGGCCCTTGCCGGTGTAGCCGCGGGCGATGTTGACGACCAGACGGAGGTTCGCGCGGACCATGCGGTCGCGGGCGAGGCTGTCGCCCTGGCCGATCTGCGTGGCCAGCTGCCGCTCCTCGGCGGCCGTCAGCAGTGCGGTCTCGTTGATTTCGCGGAGGTACGTCTCGAGCGGCGTCTGGACGGAGGCATCCGAGTGGGCGACGCGAGAGGTTTCAGACGATGAGCGGAGTTTTGCCATGGAACGTGGTTGCCTGCCGACCCAAGGAGGTTTACGTGAAGAACACCGGGAACATCGACGTGCTGCGTAAACTTTCTGTAGTCGTTGAAGTCGGTGTGCGAGTGGAACGAATGTTGGAGTGATGATGGCCGTAGCAAACGCAACGTGCGACTGGAATGACCTGGGGTGTCTTCCGTGACATGCGACGCAGCCTGGTTCGTTCCCTCGCCGGATCCTTGGCGTGGAGAAGATCGTCGAACGAGTTGGAGTACGCCTCCCGTGGAAGCATGGGTCGTGAGGCATCCGGAAGCGGCCTTCAGGCCGCGACAAAAGACCGGACGCCGGGTCAGACTAGCCTCATCGACCGCACATGACGGCGAGGCGCAAACAAAAACTCCCCTGGCCACCGCTGCGGCAGCCAGGGGAGTTCGATAGCTCGGGTTAGCGAAGGGCGACCGGACAAACACCCTGCGGGTGGCTTGTCCGGTGCGATTTTCACCGGGCCGGTTTCAACTATTCGTTGTTCTCGTCCGTCTTGATCAGCGGACCGGACGAGCCCAGGCCACCCTTGAGGTCCTTGGAGGCGACATTGGGCGAGGCGGACGGCTTATCGCCCGCTTCGGCGGCGTTGGCGGCCGCTTCCTGCTCCTCGGCCCAGTCCACTCGCTTGCGGGACAGGCCGATCTTGCGATCTTCCGTGTCGACCCGCAGGATCTTGACCTCGATCTCGTCGCCCACCTTCACGACCTCTTCCGGGTTCTCGACCTTGTGGTCAGCCAACTCGGAGATATGGAGCAATCCTTCCAGTCCATCCTCGAGGCCGACGAAGACGCCGAAGTTGGTGATCTTTGTCACCGTGCCCTTCACGAGTTCGCCGGGCTGGTAGCGGCTGGGGATGTCGCTCGCCCACGGATCTTCCTCAAGCTGCTTGAGGCCGAGGGCGATGCGGCGACGTTCCTGGTCGACCGACAGCACGCGGCACTCGATCTCCTGGCCCTTCTCCAGCATCTCGTTCGGATGGCTGATCTTCCGCGTCCAGGACATGTCCGAGACGTGGAGCAGGCCGTCGATGCCTTCCTCCAGTTCGATGAACGCACCGTAGTTCGTCAGGTTGCGGACGCGGCCCTTGATCAGGCTGCCTTCCGGATACCGCTGGGCCACATCCTCCCAGGGATTCCGCTGGGTCTGCTTCATGCCCAGCGAGATCTCCTGCTTGTCCTTGTCGATGCCCAGCACGACCACGTTGATCTCGTCGCCGATCTGCACCAGCTCGTTCGGATGGCTGATACGCTTGGTCCACGACATCTCGCTGATGTGCACCAAGCCCTCGATGCCTTCCTCCAGCTTGACGAACGCACCGTAAGACATGACGTTGACGACCTTGCCCTTGACGGTCGAGCCGACAGAGTACTTCTCCTCGACGTTGTCCCAGGGGCTGGGCATCATCTGCTTCATGCCGAGCGCGATCTTCTCCCGCTCGTAGTCGATGTTCAGCACCATGACCTCGATCTCTTGGTCGATCGAGACCATTTCGGACGGATGGCCAATGCGGCCGTGGCTCATGTCCGTGATGTGCAGCAGGCCGTCGATGCCGCCCAGGTCGACGAACGCGCCGAATTCGGCGATGTTCTTCACGACGCCCTTGCGGACCTGGCCGATCGCCAACTCACGCAGCAGCTGCTCGCGGTCCTGCTGACGCTGCTTTTCGATCAGCGAGCGGCGGCTGACCACGATGTTGCGGCGGGCTTCGTCGATCTTCAGCACTTCGCACTGCACCACCCGGCCGATGTACTCGCCGATGTCGTGCGGGCGGCGGATGTCCACCTGGCTGGCGGGCAGGAAGACGTTCACGCCGATGTCCACCAGCAGGCCGCCCTTGATCTTGCGAAGGCACGTGCCGGTGACGACCTGGCCTTCCTTGATCGTCTTCATCATCTCTTGCCAGGCCAGGATCTTCTCGGCCTTGCGCTTGCTCAGGCTGATCATGCCGAAGGGATCTTCCGGCGAGCCCGAGGCGTCTTCGACCTCTTCGACCAGCACCTGGATGATCTCACCAACCTGCGGCTGCTTGCCTTCCTCTTCCCATTCCGAAAGAGGAATCGTGCCTTCGCTCTTGAAACCCACGTCCACGAGGACCCGGTCCTCGTCGATGCGGATCACGCGACCCTGCACGATGCTGTTGACGTCCACATCCCGTTCGGATTCGATCGTCGAAAGTCCCGAATCCTCGGCCATGGACAGCGCCGAGTTGACTTCGTCGAGAAAATCCTGATCGTTGTCGAGGTTACGAATTAAGTTGCGATCGACCATTACTTCCCTAAAACCTGACAGCCTTCCAACCTCCTCCACCCGCGGGTGCGACAGGCGACCGTTGGCGGCGGTGGAAGGCACAGCGTGAAAAGAGGAAACGAACCGGTTCGGCCCCCCGTTCCAATAACGAGAAGGCTCCGGCCCTAAGGAAACCCAAGAACGTATCAGATCGTTGTCCTGTCCACAACCGCGAAAAGAGGCCAGCTCGCCGCAGAAGGCGGTCCTCGGGAGCCCCGATCCCCGCTAGCGTGCGGGAACCTGCAGGTGCGTCTGGGCCAGGCAGTCGTCCCACGACGCTCGCAGGCGAGCGATCAACTGCGCCTCGGTCTGCGATTGCACCTCCGAGGCCGGGATCGGGGGAGCGAACTGGATCCAGAGAGGGGACGGCCGGGGGAGGCGGCGATTCCGCGGCCAGACGTCAAACGCGCCCGAAATCGTCACCGGGATCAGCGGCACGTTGCTCCGCTGGGCCAGGATCGAAAAACCGGGCTTCACCGGCCCGATCTCGCCTGTCTGCGTCCGCGTGCCCTCCGGAAACAGCAGCACCAGTTCGCCCCGCTTCAGCCGCTTGAGCGTCTCCTTCATGCCGCCAAGCCCCAGCCCTTCCCGCTCCAGCGGAATGGCGTCGTACCAGGACATGAGCTGCCCAAGGGCCGGGGATTCGAACAGCGTGCGGCGAGCCAAATAGTTCAGCCGACGGTCGCAGGCCAGACCGATGAGGATGGGATCCAGGAAGCTCTGGTGGTTCGAGCAGATCAGCCCGCCCCCGGTTGCCGGCACGTGCTGGCGCCCCCCGCAGCGGATCTGGCAGGTTGCGACGCCCAGCAACCGGGCCGAGACTCGGGAGAGATCGTACGTCCATTGCCGCAGCCACGATCGCTGGTCGGCTTCCCGCAGGCTCGACTGGTTCATAAAGAGGACCCCGGGGGTGGTGGAAGTGCTGGCGCGACGACTTGACCCGCCGGCAGGACCTTGGGCATCACGGACCGATTTTAACTGCGGAGCTGGTAGCGCGTGGGATCGGCGACGCCGGAATCGCGGAATCCCCGTTTTCGCAGCAGGCAGGAGTCGCAGGCGCCACAGGCCAGGCCCTCGGGCGAGGGGTCGTAGCAGCTGGTGGTTAGCCCGTAGTCGACGCCCAGCCGCGAGCCCTCGGCGATGATCTGGGCTTTCGTCCAGTGGATCAGTGGCGCGTGAATGCGGACGCCCTGGCCCTCCACCCCCGCCTTGGTGGCCAGATCGGCCATCTGCTGAAAGGCCGCAATGTACTCGGGGCGACAGTCCGGGTAGCCGCTGTAGTCCAGGGCGTTCACTCCTATATAGATGTCGCGCGCCCCCAACGTTTCGGCCCAGGCCAAGGCAAACGACAGGAAGATCGTGTTCCGTGCGGGCACATACGTGATCGGAATCTCGGGGCCGATCTCCTCGTCCGAAGCGTGCTTGGGAACCGCCAGGTCGCTGGTCAGGGCCGAGCCGCCAAAGGTCCGCAGGTCGATGTCCACCACGACCCGGCGGGTCACACCAAAACGTTGGGCGATGGCCAGAGCCGCGTTCACTTCGTGCTGGTGCCGCTGGCCATAGCGAAACGTCATCGCGCAGGCTTCCAATCCGTCCCGCTGGCAGATTGCCAACGCGGTGGTCGAATCGAGGCCGCCACTGAGCAGGACGACGGCGGGAGCAGTGGGCATCGGGCGGATCTCCAAGTGCAAGCAGGGCTGGCGTGGTGTGTGACGGGCCAGTCCCGGAACGCGGCGGTGTGAACAGAGCAGGCAGACACAGAGCAGGCAGACACAGAGCAGGCAGACACAGAGCAGGCAGACACAGAGCAGGCAGACACAGAGCAGGCAGACACAGAGCAGGCAGACACAGAGCAGAGACGAACCGGTGTCTGGCGACCGGGCTGACACGGGTCGTCCGCGGTTGCCGTCAAAATCGTTTAAGTCCACCCAGCTCGCCGGACCGATAAAACCCGACGAGCGGCCGTTTGTCGGCGCGAGGGGAGGGCACAAGCCCTCCAGCCCACGAGGCATTTCCGGGGATTCCAGCCATGCGACGCGTGTTGTGGTTCTTTGCCGGTCTTTCGCTGCTCTCCACCGTTGGCTGCGCGATCTGCGCGAGTCCCCATGACTGCAAGTACGCAGCCTACGGCGGACTGCGCGAGCGAACGGATCACGTGAACGGTCGAGTGGCTTCGGTGATCGACCCGGCGTCCGAAATTAACCGAGCTGCCTGGTCCGGGCAATCGGGTCACCACGCGCATCCCGTGCCCGCCGAGGCCGGCGCTGCCCATCCGGGCGTTCACGCCGGGGAGATGCCGGAGACGCCGGAAGCGAAAGCCCCTGACACGTCGTTGCCGGACGCTCCGCCCTCGATCGTGCCCGAAGAAGTCCAACCGCCGCGTGCTCCGGGATCGGTCGCGCCGCCGATGGAACTGCCCGAAGGCCCGCAGCCATCCGATGGCCAGGTGCTGCCCGAACTGCCGGGCGAGGACACCATCGAACTGCCCGATGCCGGGCAGACCACGCGTCGCGAGTCGCAATCGACTCCCTATTCCATGCCGCTGGTGGTTCCTGCCAGCGTGGATCTGTCGCCGGAAGCGGGGATGATGCCGTGGGGACAGACGCTGGGCCAGCAGCCATCCGCCGGCGATGCGTCGTCGGTCGCGCGTGCCTATCCAACGAACGCCGGCGCGGACCCCGCGTTCACGGCCGATGGCCGGCCCCTGCGTTCCATCCTGAAAAAGCCGGCCCGCTGAGCGGCGCGAGGCAGACTGCCTTCACCGGTCACCGGTCCTCTCCGACCGCCAGCCCCACCGCGCGACGCACTGGGTGCTCGGTGGTGATTCACCGCCGATTCGGTTACGCTGTCGCGACCCCGGCCACGGCACGCGCGGGACTTGCCTGCTTCCATTTCGAGCGGGCGGGCGGCTACGGGCCTGCGGAAGCGAGAGGCAAAGCATGGCGGAAGCGGACGAATCGTCGACGGGCCCCTTGGCCGATCCACCGACCACCTTCGGCGGCATCGTCCGGCAACTCGGCCCGGGCCTGATCATCGCCGCGTCCATCGTCGGCTCCGGCGAGCTGGTCGTCACCACGAAACTGGGCGCCGACATCGGCTTCCAGCTCCTGTGGTTCATCATCCTGGGCTGCCTGATCAAAGTGTTCGTGCAGATCGAACTGGGCCGCTACGCGATCGCGCGGGGCAGCACCACGTTGCAGGCGCTGGATTCGCTTCCCGGTCCGCGGCTCGGTGTCGGCTGGATGGTGTATGTGTGGCTGCTGATGTTCATCGCCACCTTCTTCCAACTGGCGGGCATGGTGGGTGCGATCGCACGCGTGTTCCAGCTGGGCGGCCTGAACCTCAGCGAGACGCAGGCGGCCGTCATGACGTCCGTCAGCTGCTCGGTGCTCCTCGCGCTCGGCCGCTATCGCTGGATCGAAAAGCTTTCCGCGCTGATGGTGGCGCTCTTCACGCTGCTGACCATCCTGGCCGTCCTCGTGCTGCACTGGACTCCGTACGCCGTGACGCTGGAGGACCTGCGCGAGGGGCTCCGGTTCCAGTTGCCGGAGCGGTTCACGATCGCGTTCGCCGCGTTCGGAATCATCGGCGTGGGCGCGGCCGAACTGATCTACTATCCGTACTGGTGCCTGGAGAAAGGCTACGCGCGGAACGCCGGGCCATGCGACGGGTCCGAAGCCTGGGGCCGGCGAGCCCGCGGCTGGATGCGGGTGCTGCGCGCCGACGCCTGGTTCTCCATGGTCATCTACACGACGGCGACCGTGGCCTTCTACCTGCTGGGAGCCACCGTGCTGCACCGCAAGTCGATTCCAATCGACAACTCGAACCTGATCGACAACCTGTCCCACATGTACCGCGAGTCGTTCGGCATGGCCGGGCTGTGGTGCTACCTGCTGGGCGCTTTCGTGGTGCTCTACTCGACCGTGTTCATCTCCTCCGCGTCCGGCGGGCGGTTGTGCGCCGACGTGATGCGCCTGCTGGGCTTCGTGCGGCCCGAGGACACGCGTCGCTACGACCAGCTGGTCTGGACCTGGTCGGTCCTGCTGCCGCTCGTCTTCCTGCTGCTCTACGTGCTGTTTGGCAACCCGCTGGACCTGGTGCTGATGGGCGCCGTGGGACAAGCCGTCATGCTGCCGCTGCTCTGCGGAGCCACGCTCTATTTCCACCACAATCGCATGGAACCCGCCCTCCGCACGAGTCGTTTCTGGACGCTGCTGCTATGGCTCGCGTCCCTCTGCATCAGCGTCGTCGCACTCTATGAACTCGTGCAGAAGCTCCGCCAGTTCTGGGCGGTCTAGAGCGTGTCAGGTCGCATCTCGCCCGCAGGCAACCAGGCGACCTGACCCTTGGCTCCGCACCGTTCGCTCACTTGCGCGTCTGGTATGTCTGCTCATGGCCGTTGGCCGGAATGCGCACCGTGTAGCTCGCGCCGTCCGGGGCAACGGACAGATGGATGAAGTGTCCCCGGCACTTGGAGCCTTCCTCGTGGTTGGCGATGAACTCGTCGGCCACGTTGTTCACCGAGCCGTCGGGACGCAGGTTCTTGTGGACCTGGTAGATGGCCTGCAGTGACGAAGTGGCCTTGAGGTTCGCGAACACTTCGGGAAGGCAGCCTTTCTCGTGGCCGTTGTTCATCACGGCCAGCCGCGGTTGCAGCGAAGCCAGCACGAGCGGATTGTTGCTCGCGTCCAGTCCGTGGTGCGTCACCTGGTAGACCTCCACCTGGCCCACGAGGTTCACCGGGCAGACGAGCTTCGCTTCCTGGTTCCAGGTGAGGTCCCCGGCGTCGAAGAAGCGGAAGGGGCCGAAGTCCATGCGCATCACGACGCTGTTGGCGTTGTCGCTTCCATCGCGGTCCTTGCCACGCGACTGCGCGCAGATCTCCTCGTTGCGCGGCGCGTCGGCGGCTGGAGTGACAAACTGTTGTCGTGTGCCGAGGAAGTGAACGACGAGCGGCAGTTGGTTCTTGCCCGTGTCACCAGCCAGTTCCAGGCGGTCGCCAGGCTGGATCACCTTGCGCTGCTCGCAGGGGAATTCGAAGTAGCCCTTGCCCGGATCGTCCGGCATGCCCTCGAAGGTTCCGTTGTCGTGCACCGTCTTGATGGGAATCAGCCGCGACAACGGTTCCGCGCCGCCGAAGTGGTCGCGATGGTAGTGCGTGATCACCAGATGGTCGATCTGTCGCAGGCCCGCCGTCTGCGTCGCCACCTGCACGATGCGGTTCGGGTCGCGGATGCCCGGGTTGCCCGTGTCAACCAGCACCGACTCGTTGCCCGGCGTTACAACCAGCGTCGCCCCGCCTCCCTCGGTGTCGATCCAGTAGATGTCGAGCCGTCCGTCCGCCTGCCCGGCCCAACTCGTCGAAGCCAGCAGCCATCCGCTCATCATGAGTGCCCAGACCACACGTCGCATGGAATACCTCCGAGACTACCGGTGCGCGAGGAGAGAAACGTCGTACGAACTCTCGGTGGATCCCGGGCGAATCTCCGGGTGGATCTCAACGAGAACTCCCTGCGCGACCGGGCCAGAAAAGCCAGCGGCCATCGGGAGCGGCGCGATTATACTCGCCGGGCCGCTCCTGGGTACCCGAGCAGTCGACGCGGCCCAGGGCTGGCGTGAAGAATGCAGGGCTGGTCGGCCTCACGACGCGAACATGGCCTGCAGGTCGATCAGCACCGGCGTCAACTGGCTGCGCGTGCGTTCCAACGGCTCGCGATCGGCCTCGTTGAAGCGGCCTTGCTGCTGCAGGATCGCGTTCCACTGCTGGCCGAGCCGGTTGGTGAGTTCGCGGAGCGACGCGAGCCGCGCGCCGGACTGCAGGTCGTTCTGCAGCTGCGCGACCGAAGACCGGAACTCCTGCACCACGCGCAGGTACGCGGTGCGAACGTTGGCCGGATAGGCCTGTGGATTCGCCGCGAGGATGCCGCGTACGTCGAATTCGTAATAACTGGCCAGGTTGTCCAGTTCCGCCGCCAGCTCCGCCGCCCGCTGCCGGTCCAGGGTCGGCTGTACCGCGAGGATCGTACGCACCTCCTGCACGGAACGGTCGAGCTGCCGGAAGGCTTGGCGCGCGTCGGTGGCGGGGGCCTCCCGCAGGATCTCGGCGACCGCATTCCAGTTCGTCTCCAGATAGTAGTAGACCTGCGCCATCGTTTCGGCGTCCTCGCCGTTCCGCAGGCAGTCGGCGAAGTCGCTGCAGGCGTCATGGAACTCGCTGGCCGCCGTCACGATGCGGTCACGCCCCCGCGGCAGTTGCGACAGGCTCCGCAGGCTCAGCCCGTCCATCAGCCCGTCGATGTCCCGTTGCAACAGGCCAGCCAGGTAGAGCAGTTCCGAGCGGTCGACCTGCGTTGGCAGCAACAGCAGCTCCTGCAGGCCGCGATCGGCCGCCTGCACACGCTGCATCTGGCGGTCGACATACGATAGCTCCAGCGAACGCAGCTTCGACACATACGGAGTCCACAACGCGCGGAATCGATCGTACTCCAACCGCAGCTCGTCCTGCGTCGCATACGGGCCGCTCGGTCGGCTCGCCGTCTGCCCTATGCGACGACTCTGCTCATAAACCCGCCGACCCTCCAGCAGCAGGTTGTAGCGCGCCGACGCATCGCTCACGTCATAGTCGATGTCCTCCAGCAACCGGATCAATTCGACCGACAGCGACGATGCCTGCTGTGCGATCCGCGAATCGTCCAGCTGCGGCTGCACCTGCAGCAACTGACCGATCCGCTGGCTGAACTGACTCGCACGCTCGATACGCTCGGCGGCCTGCGGGCTGAGGTTGCGGAGCTTCTGCAGGCGGAAGGCGAGCAGCCGCCAGTCCTGGTCGACGCGCGAGAATTCCGCCGCGATCCAGTCGAAGTCGTCCCGGGCCGTGCCCTCCCGCACACTGGCCTCCCGCGCCAGCAGACTGGCCTGGGCACTCGTCTGCAACGCCTCGCCCATCAGCGACCGCAGTCCCGCCGTGCGGTTGGCGTCCTGGTGCAGGACGCCGATGAGCTGCGTCAGCTCCTGCGCGAATCCCGTCAGGTTCGCGCGGATTTCGCGAAACTGAGCCGGCGAGGGCTGCACGCGCGCCGCGGACGCCACGCCCCGCGAATTCGCTGGCAAGTTGACCGATCCGCCGCCCGCGCCCAGCGACCGCGGATCGATCCGCGGACGCTGGCTGTCCATCAGCGACCGCACCATGCCATCCCAGGGTACCGACCCCGCCGCCGCCGGACTTACCGGGCCGGTGGCTTGACGGGTGGCTTGAGCGTGTGCCGCTGACATCCACGCCGTTGGAGCGAACGCCAGCGGAGCGAATGCCAGCAGGACTGGAACCAACAACGACTGCGAAAAGCGTATCATGGCCGTCTCCTTGGCGGAATGCTTGCGTCCGGTCCTCCCGTGGACACCTGCTTTTATTTATATACGCACTCCCGGACCGAACGTGTCACGGCTTTCGGCGAAATTCCAGCAGATCCGCTCTCCTTGTTCGCAGGAAACGGGCACGCGTGCGGTGGGAGCCGGGAAGTGAAAGAAAAGAAGAGCGGACCTGCCGCTTTCGATGAAATGGCTGCGCCGGACGGGCGTATGGACCTCCGAGTGCGGGACGCATGACTGCGGGACGCGCACTTGGCACGCACAGGTTCGGTACGCACAGGTTCTGGGCGCACAGGTTCAGGGTCGGCTGATCGGGCGAGAACTTAGGGGGACTGCAAGCGATGGAACGAATCTTTCTGGGGTGGAATCGGCCGGCGGTGGAGTCGACGGTGGACTACTTGGTGGGCCGCTATGCGCGCGGGCCGGTCTGGGCGATGGATCGCGTGCTGCTGGTGGTACCCGGTGGGCGAGTAGGTCGGCGACTGGTGGAGTGCCTGGTGCAGGAGGCCGAGCGTCGGCAGTCGGCGTTGTTTCCTCCGCAGGTCGTGACGCTGGGGCAGCTGCCCGAACGTTTGTATGAGGCAAAGCGCCCGTTTGCATCGACGCTGGTGCAGCATCTGGCCTGGGCGCAGGCGCTGCAGGAGGTGTCGCCGGACTGCTTGCAGGAGTTTCTTGCCGATCCGCCCGCCGATCCCCACGACCCGCGGTGGCTTGAAATGGGCACGCTGCTCTGGTCGCAGCACTGCGAACTGGCAGCCGACGGCTTGAACTGCCGCGCGGTGGCGGAGCAGGGGGAGCAGGTGGAGGGGTTTGCGGAGCAGTCGCGGTGGACGGCGCTGGCGGAAGTGCAGCAGGCGTACCTGCGGCAGTTGGACCAGCTGGAGCTTTGGGATCGCCAGACCGCGCGTCTGTATGCGATCGACCACCAGGAATGCGCGACGGACCTGGATGTGATCCTGCTGGGGACGGTCGACATGAGCCGCGCGCTGCGGCAGATGGTGGATCAGATCCAGACGCGGGTGACGGCCTTGGTGTTCGCCGACCGGGCACTGGAGAACCGTTTCGACGAACTTGGCTGCGTGCGGCCCGAGGCCTGGTCGCGCGTGACGCTGCCGGTGACCGACGAGCAGATCGTGGTGGTGGAGGGTCCGCAGGCGCAGGCCCGCGCCGTGGTCGCGGAGATCCAAGCACTCGACGCTGCCCGGACCTGGGCGGATGTGTCGGTCGGTGTGCCGGACGAGGAGCTGGTGCCGTGGATTGAGCGCGAGAGCGAACGGGCGGGGATTCCGACGCGGTATGGAGCGGGCCGGTCGGTCGAGGCGACGCGGCCGCTGCGCCTGCTGCGGGCCCTGGTCGACTACCTGCAGCGGCAGGAGTTCGCGAATGTGATGGAACTGCTGCAGCATCCGGACTTCCGAGCGGTCGTCTCCCGGCAGTTGCCGCGGCTGGCATGGCATCAGAAGCAGCTGCTGGACTACATGAGCCAGCATCTGCCGGGACGCACCAGCGAACCGTGGTTGGGGAGCAGCGAGGAGCACGCGGCGGCGCGAAAGCTGGTGGAGGTGGTCGAGGCGACGAGCGAGGAGCTGCGTGGTCAGCCGCGGTCGCCCGCCGACTGGGTGCTGCCTCTGGCCGAATGGCTCGACCAGGTTTATGGCGACATGCCCGCCGACGATGTGACGTTGTCCCAGCGATGGATCGCCGGAGGATATGAGGCGATTCGACGCGGGCTGGTGGAGCTGCTGCAGGTGCCGGATACGCTGAGCGACCATGTGCCGGCTTGGCAGGCGATCCTGATGGCTCTGGCGGCGATTCCCGAGCGGACCATCGCGCCGCCGCAGGAGACCGGCGCGGTGGAGATGCTCGGCTGGCTCGAACTGCCCTGGGATGACGCGCCGGTCCTGCTGGTGACGCAGGTCAACGAAGGTTCCGTACCCACCTCGGCCAACTCCGATCTCTTCCTGCCCAATGCCCTCCGCAAGAGCCTCGGCCTCGATGATAACGCCCGCCGCTATGCTCGCGATGCCTACGCGCTGCACGCGCTCGCCTGCTCCCGCCCGTCGCTGCGACTGATCGTCGCGCGGCGCGATCGCGATGGCTATCCGATTCTTCCCAGCCGGCTGCTGTTCGCCGCGTCCGATGAAGTGCGCGCCGAACGCTGCCTGCGATTCTTTGGCGAGGAGTCGCCGTCCGAGGTGGTCGACGAGCGGGGATCGGATGTTGCCGCATCGTTGGAGCACTCGCGCGCCGAAGTGGAACCAACCGATGCGCCGCGGCAACTGCTGGCCGTGCCGCAGCCCGCCGCGGGAGCAACCGTCGATTCGTTGCGCGTCACCGACTTTCGACGCTATCTGGAGTGTCCGTATCGTTTCTACCTGCGGAATGTTCTCTACCTCGAAGGCAGCGTCGAAGTTCCACGGGAACTGGACGGTGCACTGTTCGGCAGCCTCGTGCACGCGGTGCTGGAGGCGTTCGGCAATTCGACGGCGCGAGACGCGGAAGAACCGGAGGCGATCGAGGAATACCTGCTCGATTCGCTGTCGGAACGTTTCGCTGGACTTTACGGCGAACGGCCGCGGCCGGCACTGCAGATCCAACGGCGGCAGATCGAGCGTCGACTGTCGGTCTTCGCCAGCCGGCAGGCCGAGCGGCGGCAGGCGGGTTGGATCATCCACGACACGGAGGTCGACGTGAAGACGCTCCAGACGCCCTGGAGCGACCTCTATCCGGAAGTTTCGCTGCGCGGACGCGTGGATCGCATCGACCGGCATGTGGACTCCGGAAAGTTCGCGATCCTGGACTACAAGTCGTCGGACTCCTACAAGTCGCCCCGCGAGAACCATCACGCGTGTCCGAAGTCCGCGGCGCTCGACCCCGAGGTCTGGAAGGACCTGCAGCTGCCGCTCTATCGCCACCTCGCCGCCGAAATGAATCTGCCCTCGCCCGTCGCCATGGGCTACGCGCTGCTGCCCCGCGACTTGGAAAAGGTGCAGTTCGAGATGGCCGACTGGAGCGCGGCGGAGCTGGCCGTGGCCGACCAGGTCGCGCGACGCGTGGTGGAGAATGTCCGCCAGGGAATCTTCTGGCCGCCGCTCGATCCCGCCAACTCCTTCGAAACCGCCTACGACCGCATCTGCCAGGTCGGCGTCTTCGACCGGCTGCTTGCGGAAACCATCGAGTCGCCGCCCGGCGGGTGATCGACGCTGGAAGCGAGCCGTGCGAGTACGCCTCGACGGCATGCAGGACGAGCGAATCGCACGCACAGATAGCACAAACGGCAGCACAAACGGGCAGCAAAAAACAACAGCACGAAACCACCGCAGGTCAGCAGCACGTCGGCGGCATGTCAGCAGCAGACGACACGCGGCGACGAGTGGTTCAAGGATAGGCAAGCAGATGGCCAAGCGATCCGAATCGAGTGCGAACAAGTCCGAGTTGAAGACGAAGTCGACGGGCAAGCCTGCGCAGGCATCCATGGCAGAAGGTCCTGCGGGCAGCGACACGGCGCGCGAAAGCGGCGGGGTTGGCGGCGCCGAGGGGGCCCCTGCCCAGGGGACGCTTGCCGAGGAGGCCCGTGTTGGCAGCAACGTGCTGATCCGTGCTTCGGCAGGCACCGGCAAGACCTATCAGCTGTCGAACCGTTATCTGCAGCTGGTGCTGGCGGGGAATGCGCCGGAGCGGATCCTTGCCACGACGTTCACGCGGAAGGCGGCTGGCGAGATTCTCGATCGCATTCTGTTTCGGCTGGCGCATGCGGCACGGGACGAAGGGGGCGCGGCGGAACTTGCCAAGCAACTGGGACTGCCCGATCTGACACTGGACCGTTGTCGCGCCGTACTGCGGCAGTTGACCACCGACCTGCACCGGCTGCGCGTGTCGACGCTGGACAGCTTCTTCCTGCAGGTTACGCAGTCGCTAAGCCTTGAACTGGGACTGCCGCCCGCGTGGCAGATCCTCGACGATGCCGACAACGGGCGGCTGCACGAGGAGTCGCTGACGCAGTTGCTGGAACGCTCCGAGGAAGCCGCGGTCATGCAGCTCTGCCACTGGTTGGCGAAGGGCGAGGTGAAACGGGGCGTGCGCGAGTTGCTGCTGGAGTCGGTGCGGGAGATGTACGACCAGTACTTGGAGACGCCGGCGGATGCTTGGCGACGGATCAAACGGCAAACTGCCTTGAATGCGATCGACCTGGCCCGCGCCATCGAATCGTTGGCCGATTATGAGCTGGAGAAGCCTGGCAAGCGGCTCAGTGAAGCGCTGGACTCGGCGCTGGCGTCGGTGCGCGCGGGAGATTGGGACGGGTTCCTCAGCAAAGGGCTTGGCAAGAGTCTTGCGTTTGGAGACGGCACGTACTACCGAGCGCCGCTGCCGGAAGATCTTGTCCCGATCCTGGAGCCGCTGGTGAAGCACAGTCGGGCCGAAGTCATCAACACGATTGTTACGCAGACGGAGGCCACGCACGAACTGCTGGACCAGTTCCATGGATTCTACGAGGCGATGAAGCTGGACCGTCGTTCGCTGCGGTTTTCAGATCTGGCACGCTACCTGTCCGCGGCGATGCGCGGACCGCTCTGGGACCGTCTCGCGTTTCGGTTGGATGCACGCATCGAGAGCCTGCTGCTGGATGAGTTCCAGGACACGTCGCTGCATCAGTGGCAGGTGATTCGTCCCTTCGCGCAGGTCGCCACGGACGGCGAGCCGGGACGATCGTTCCTCTGCGTGGGCGACGTGAAGCAGGCAATCTACGGCTGGCGCGGCGGTGATGCCGACCTGCTGGGCGCGATTGGGACGGATCTGGAGGTCGATCTGGAGACGCGGGATCTGGGCGTCAGCCACCGATCCGCTCAGCCAATCATGGATGTGGTCAACCAGATCAATCGTGGCATGGTCACCCACTCCAACCTGGGCGACGCCGAGACGGCGGTGCGGACCTGGGCCGATACGTTTCCCGAGCACGGCACGGCGCGGCAGGGCCTGCCGGGTTGGGTGGTGCTGGAGACGAGCGACGCGGCAGCGGACAGCTCGATCGACGAGAAACGTGCGCTGGCCGTGCAACTGGCGGCCCAGCGTGTGCGGGAGCTGCGCGACCAGGCGCCGCAGCTGTCGATCGCGATCCTCGTTCGCACCAATTCCCAGGTAGGACAGGCCATCTACGAGTTGCAGCGATTGGGCATCGACGCCAGCGAGGAGGGCGGTAATCCGCTGGTCGACGCGGCGGCCGTGCAGTTGATTGTGTCGCGGCTGAAGCTGGCCGAACAGCCGTACGATACCGCCGCTCGCTTCCACCTTGCGCAGTCGCCCTGGGCGGCGACCCTTGGGTTGCCCGGCCATCGCGACGACGGGGCGGCGGAGCGATTGGCGGCGGACACCATGCGGCAACTGGCGGACGACGGCTTTGGCGCGACGATGGCCGCGTGGGCCACGCAGTTGGCACCGTATGCGAACCTCCGCGAACGCCGCCGGCTGCGCCAGTTGGTTGAACTGGGCGACAGTTACCAGCTGTCCCTGGAACAGCCTCGCACGGTCGGTTACTTGCGGCAGGTGCGCGAACCGCTGGGCACATCCGCTTTCGTGGAACGCATCGAAGAGGAGAGCGTCCGCGATCCGTCGGACGATCCGGTGCGTGTGATGACCGTCCACCAGTCGAAGGGACTGCAGTTCGACGTCGTCATCCTTCCCGATCTCGATAACCGCTTGACCGGACAGGCCCCCAACTGCGTGACGATGCGGACGCAGCCCACCGAACCGGTCGAGGCGGCCATGCGTTACGTCCGCAAGGATCTCCGGCCGCTATTTCCGAACATCGTGCAACGCACGTTCGACCTGCACGCGGGGCATGAGTTCCGCGAGAACCTGTGCGTGCTCTATGTGGCATTGACCCGCGCGGTACACTGCCTGCATATGATCGTCGCGCCCGACGCAAAGAGCACCGATGCAAAGAGCACCGATGCGGGGGCGAGCGAGGGGAACACCGACGAGGACCAGCCCCGGAAACGCAGCAGCGAGGCCAAGCTGCCGCTGAATTCGGCGGGGCTCGTGCGCGCGGCTTTGGTGGGCAACGAGCCGCTGTCGCCTTCGACCGTCGTCTATCGCCACGGCGATCCTGAATGGCTCGCCAAACTGCTGGACCTTCGTGCGGCCCAGGAGTCCGCCAAGCTGCCGCAGACCGCGTTCGCTGCGGACTCGGCGGCAGCCACGAAAGCGACGACGCGATCCGAACGTCCCGCTGCTTCTCCACACTCGGCGAAGGCGAACGCTGCCAGGGTAAGTTCCACTCGACGTGAACTGCAGCGCGTGCGGCCCTCGTCGCTGGAGGGCGCGGGCGGAAGGCGGCTCCGCGATCGCTTCCCGGCCGGCCAAGATGCGGCCATGCGGCGCGGCGACTTGGTACACGCGCGCCTGCAGGAATTGAACTGGCTGGACGAGGGGCTGCCCGGTGAATCGGAATGGCTCCGGTGGGCGCGATCGGAGCGGATCGCAGCGGAGCTGGTCGAATCGGCCCGCACTCTGCTGCGGGAATCGCTCGCCAAGCCCGACATCCAGCAGGTGCTTTCGCGAGCGTACTACGCTCCGTGGCTAGAGCAGCTGCGCGGCAAGGCGTCCGGCTCGCTGGAGCTGCAGGTTCGCTGCGAGCAGCCGTTGCTGGCGATGCAAGGTGACGAATACCTGTCCGGAAGCATCGACCGGCTGGTGATCGTCCTGCGTGATGGCGTGCCGTATGCGGCCGACATCCTCGACTTCAAGACCGACCAGGTGGCGTCGGCCGAGGAGCTGAAGAAACGCACGGCCTTCTATAAGCCCCAGTTGCAGGCCTACGCACGCGGTCTTGAGCATATGCTCCGCATTCCTGCCAGCCGGATCACCTCGCGGCTGGTCTTTCTATCGGCCGGCAAAGTCGTCGGTCTTTCCTGAGCCGCCCTGGGGACAGGTGCCCTTTTCGCCTGTATAGAAGGCCCAAGGGGCCAGTCCTCCCGGGCGAGTGGGCCATGTCCCGGGGCCGTGCCCCGGGACAGGTGCGACACGTCGCGGATTCCCGAACTAGACTTCGAGCAAATAACACGTGAGGTCTGCGAGAAGCCACGACATGCGATCGTGGGGATGAGTGATCCGGACGCGGCAGATGCCGTGTACGGAAGTCGGTTACACCTATGAATTGGCACCTGTTGAGAGCGACTGACCCATGTTTTCTTCCCTCGCCCGCTTCCGGCGTTGGCGCGGTACTTCGTACCCGCACGCACGTTCTCAAGTGAACCGCTCGGCTTCCGCGGACGCAATCCGCGCGGCGGAGGCCCCTCGCGTCGCGGAAGCTCGTGATCTTCCGCCTGCCCGCATCCCGCTGGATGTCGCCGTGCTGGAGGACCGCACGCTCTACAGTGCCAGTCCGATGGTGCTGGACCCGCTGCAGGTCTTTGTCGACGAGAACGCGACGCGCGCCGAGGTCGATCTCGACCAGCTGTTCTCCGTGGACAACACGGGGAGCGGTTCGTTCCAGGTCGTGGGCACGCCGCTGTCGCAGTTGGGCGGCAAGGCGTCGATCGACGACCAGCACCAGTTGGTGCTGGAGTTCCCTGAGGGCCAGATTGGTTCGACGCGGTTTACCGTCCGCGGCACGAATGCGTCGGGACGCGCCGAATCGCTGGCGGTGGAACTGATCGTGCGCGAAGTCAATGACGCTCCGACCAGCGGCGACCTGCGCGACTTCACGAGCGTGGGCGATACGAAGACGGTCATTGACCTGTTCGGCGCGTTCGATGACGAGGAGGATGCCGACCGGGAGCTGACGTTCCGTCTGGCGGGCAATACGCGTCCCGAGCTGTTCTCCTCGGTGGAGTGGGATCTGGAGCATGGGCAGCTGATCCTGCACCATGCCGAGGACGCGGTGGGGACGGCCGAACTGACCATCACGGCCACCGATCGCGGCGGCCTGTCGGCGGGCGCCGGCACGGCCGAAGGATTCCGTGTCTTCGACCAGATCGGCGGCACGCCCGGCGTGAATTCGCCCGACACGCGAGGCCTGGGCCTGTCGCAGCTGTCGTTGTGGACGAGCTGGTTCCTCTTCGACTATACGCGCGGCACGTACGACTACAGTGAACTGGCGGTGGATCGCTTCCTGGCGGCCCTCGAGGCGGTGCCGGCAAGCGAAGCAGAAATACCGATCGTGTTCGACATCGAGAACGACTACTACGTCAATACGCCCGTCGGTCGCGATCGTTTCGCCGAAGTCTTCTCGCTTGCCCAGCAGACGCGGCCTGACTTGAACTTCGGGCTCTACATGTATGCTCCCGAGCGGGCGTGGTATGAGCCGGTTTACATGGAGCGGACGCTGGCTCATCAAGAAATGGGCGTGAACAGCTGGTATACGCTGAATGCGGACAAGGTCGAGCAGAACTACGAAGCGTGGCTGGCTCGCAATGAGCTGTACCGGACGGCGCCGGTTTCGACCGAGTTTGGCGGGGTGCCGTTGGCGGACATGATGGATACCATCAATGTGTCGCTCTACACGGTGATGCGCAACAATGCGTACGACGAACCGCATTGGCGCGAATCATCGCTGGACGCCGCTGCCAACCGCCTGGCCTGGGACGGGCCGGAGCTTCGCGAGAACCAAGTGATGCGGCTGCGCCTGTCGCCCGATGGCCAGTTCGGCAACGGGCTCAGCCAGTGGGTGGACTACTATGCGGTGAACGTGACGGACGATTCGTTCCAGATCTCCGCCACGCGTAGCGGGGCTGCGATCGACTTTAGCGCCAACGTGACGGGTAAGGTGTTCGCGGGCGTGAAGGGACCGTGGGAGAACATCTGGCATGATCCGAGCGTGATCGACTGGCACCTGTACGCGGAGCAGAACGTGGCCGAAGGACGCAAGTTCGGCAAGCCGGTCTACGCGTGGATTTCGCCGAGCATGTATGGAGCGGGCGAGCAGCACCTGGACCAGGAGTTCCTCCGGTTGCAGTTGGAGACGCTCAAGCCGCTGGTCGATGGCATCGTGATTTTCGAGAGCGCGGGACGTTCGGCGACCTACCACGAGAACCAGGGTTGGTGGGCGGCTGTCCGAGACTTCATGGGAACGCTGGATGATGGTCCGGCGAAGGTCTCGATCGAAGTGGGCAGCCATCTGCCGCCGCCGGAAGGCCAAGCCGACGAGATCGCCGTGGTGGAGGACCAGGTGCGCGTCTTCGGTCCAGGCCTGGTGCTGGGCAACGACGTCAGTGGTACCGGCAAACCGCTGGTCATGGAACTGATGGCGGGGCCCCAGCATGGCGTGCTGGAGGAGCTGTCGGGCGGTCGCTGGCGTTACACTCCCGACGCGGATTTCCATGGCAGCGACACATGGAGCTACCGGGCGTTCGATGGTGCTCGCTTCACGGAACCCGTGCAGGTCACGATGCAGGTGGCTTCGGTCAACGACTTGCCGGTGGCCCAGGACGACGTGGCGTGGATGCAGGAGGACGGCGTGCTGCGCCTGCCGGTGTCGCAACTGCTGGCCAACGACGGCGACACGGATGGCGATTCGCTGCGGTGGGAGCTGGTGTCGGGGCCGACGCATGGAACGCTGGTCGAGCTGCAGGACGGCACGCTGCAGTACACGCCGGTGGGCAATTTCGCAGGCAGCGACGAGATACTGTATCGAGTGAGCGACGGGCAGGACGTGTCGGCCACGGCCCGTCTGCGACTGGAGGTCGTGGGCGTGAACGATCGGCCGGTGGCCGGGAATGACCTGTTGTTGTCACTCGCGGGACGCACGCAGGAGGTGACGCTGGCGTCGCTGCTGGCCAACGACGTGGATGCGGATGGCGACCCGCTGGCGATTCGCTGGGTGGAACAGCCGGCGGGGGGCCGCGTGCGTGACCTGGGAGATGGACGCTGGGCTTACACGCCGCGCCTCGGTTTCGCGGGTACCGATACGCTCTACTATGTCGTCTCGGACGGCTCTTCGGAGTCGGAGGTCGCGCAGGTGACGATCCAGGTGCTCAACGCGACCCAGTCGGTGGCGGCGGTTCCCGTGCAGGGACTGCTGGAGGATACGTCGCAACGTTTCTCGCTGGAGCAGTTGGCTGGCCGCGCGGGGCTGTCCACGACACGCGACGGGTTTGCCGACCTGAAGCTGGCCGTCACCCAAGGGCCGCGGTCCGGTTCGCTCTCGCGCGGGGCGGATGGCGAACTGGTGTACACGCCCAATCGCAACTGGCACGGCGACGACTCCTTCCGCTACCGCTTCGAGGAAGGCGCGGACCAGTCGCGCGAAGTCTCGGTGGGGCGGCAGGTGGCCGCGGTCAACGATGGGCCGGAGGCTCGCGGCGATGTCTACCGCATCACGCGCAACGCGACGCTCCGCGTGAACGGAGCAGGCGTGTTGGCGAACGACGCGGACGTGGACGGCGACAAGCTGTCGCTGGAACTGGTCTCGGGTCCGCGCAACGGATCGCTTGTCTGGTCCGGCGACGGGACGTTTTCGTATCGCGCCCAGAATGGTTTCAGCGGCGTCGACTCCTTCCGCTATCGTGTCTTCGATGACCAGGGGGGCGAGAGCATGGCCGACGTGCAGTTGCGCGTGGGTATGCCGGCCGGCACGACGACGTCCACCGGCATGACGGCCGCCGCCAGTTCGTCCCCGGTCCCTGGCTGGCCGCCAACTCAGGCCGACCTGCGGGCCGCCCTGTCGGCCAACTCCGGGGGCACCGCAGGTGGCTCCGCCACGACTGCCAACTCCGCCAACCGAGCGCTGGGCATCTCGACCGGCCTGGGAAGCGATTCGTCCAGCCAACTGTCTGGTTCGCGAAGCATCACGCGCACCGTGCGGCGTCGGTAGTCGCAGGAGCAGTCGCTGCCAGTTTGGAGTCGCCGGCGGGACTGGGAAAAGGGAACAGACCGGGCCGGACACAGGCCTGCTGGACAGGGGCGGGCTGGACGGGTCGGGACGCCGAGGAGGGACGGGCAAGGCACGACGCTGATTGCATGGGCTGGCTGGACGCGCCTACAATACGGACGCGGGTGGATGAAGGGCATCGACCGCGAGTTCCGTAGAGGAAGGCTGGAGGACCGGTTTGGCAGCCAAAGATCGCGAACGTTCAAGAAGCCTTGTCAGTGAAGCGGCCGT
>JBIIEC010000354.1:0-6547 GCA_044238045.1 Pirellulaceae bacterium
CGGGGCATCACGGAGCCTCAGCAACTGGCCGCCCTGCAGGTGCTGTGCTGGTTCGCCGATCCCGACTGCGACGACCTGCTGCTTCGACAAGCGTTGGCCTGTCGTGTGCCGGCCGTGTTGCTGCCGTCCGACGTTCAGCCGGCCGCGTTGCTGCCGTCCGAACGGCGGACGGACTTCGGGGAACGGGCGAGCGGCCATCGCCGTTTTTCGTCTCGCCACGCTGCGGGCTGCGCGCCGCGGGCCGGGTGCGTGATCGTGGACCAGGCAGTAGTCGGCGAGCCGACGATCGTCGAAGGGGCCGTTGCGAAGGTTGGCGAGTTGCTGGCGGATCCGGGACGCGCGGCCGAACTGGGACGCGCCGGTCGTGACGCGGTGGTCCGCGATGGGGGGATGAACGAGATGGTACGCCGTTACGAGCGGTTGTTGGGGGAGGTCGTTGCGCGTTCGGACGTTTCTTCCGGCTCCGGCGACCCTCCGGCTTCGGGTACGTTGGAAGTCTGTCCGGCCACGTAGGATGAGTGAAGAAAAGGCCACGCGAAGAACGGCGGCGACCGTCACTGCGACTTCAGCGACACCTTGGGGGCAGGAAACCGTGGGGCACGGCCTGCCGCTATCGGGTCCTGCGAACCAGGTTTAGCAAAATGGCAGCGGAGCGCGCGGCGGGGCAGGCCGGGGGCTCGAACCTCCCACACCAGACGACTCAGCCGAACGCTCCCTGAGGCAGGGGGGAGTAGGAAGCGGGGGGGGCAGGCGGTACGATGGCGTTTTAGTGA
Organism: Pirellulaceae bacterium; assembly: GCA_044238045.1. GTDB lineage: Bacteria > Planctomycetota > Planctomycetia > Pirellulales > Pirellulaceae > CAZUJM01. Next base: position 774 of record JBIIEC010000354.1, read on the forward strand.
CGCCGAGACCGGTGCTCCTTCCATGCAAGCGACAGTCGAAGTTCTCTCCTGGGTTGCCAAGCTGATCAGCGGTGCCAGTGCGCGCTGGGTGGGCTGCAACCCGGACACGTGCCAGCGAGTTTACTTCGCGAACCACACCAGCCACCTGGATGCGCTGGTGGTCTGGGCGTCGCTGCCGCCGACGGTGCGACGTCTGACGCGACCGGTGGCCGCCAAGGACTATTGGGACAAGGGAGCGATTCGCCGTTATCTGGCGAAGAGCTTCAACGCCTTGTTGATCGACCGGCGGGAAATTAAGGTACACCGCAGTCCGGTGGACTACATGCTGCAGGAGGCGGGCGACAAGTATTCGCTGATTGTCTTCCCCGAGGGTGGTCGCAACACGTCGGGCGAGATGGGTGAGTTCAAGAGCGGGTTGTACTACTTGAGCAAGAAGCGGCCGGACTGGGAGTTGATCCCGGTCTACATCGACAACCTGAACCGCGTCCTGCCGCGGGGTGAGTTCCTGCCCGTGCCGCTGCTGAGCTGCATCACCTTTGGTCCGCCGATGTGGCTGGAGAAGGGCGAATCCAAGCCGGATTTCCTGCAGAGGGCGCAGGAGGCCGTGCGGCGCCTGAAGGAAAGCTGACCATGCCGAGTGCCGCCGATGCTGGATGGACCTGGTTGCCGCGCGCCCAGGCCCTGGATCCGTGGCTCGACCGAACCACGCTGATCATGATGGCGATTGTCCTCACGCTGCTGGGCATCGCCTACATCGTTGGCATCTTCATTCGGCGCCAGCCCGACTCGACGATCAATCCAGCCGTCGTGCAGGCGTTTAATCTCCGTGTTCGCGGCTGGTGGTTGATGTTCGTGATCCTGACGGCGGCCTTCCTGATGGGCGCCACGGCGACCGTGGTGCTCTTCTTCGGGCTTTCGTTCGTGGCGCTTCGCGAATTCATCACCATCACGCCGACTCGCATGGGTGACCATCGCACGCTCTTCTGGATCTTTGTTTTCTTCACGCCCCTGCAGTATGTGCTGATCGCGCAGGGCAGCAGCTTCTATGGGCTCTACAGCATCGTGATTCCCGTGTATGTCTACCTGTTCATTCCCGCGCGGATCGCCATGGCCGGCGACTACAAGCGGTTCCTGGAGCGGGCGGCAAAGATCCAGGCGGGGATCCTGATCTGCGTGTATGCGTTGAGTTACGCGCCGGCGCTGTTGTACCTGGACTACCATGCGGGCGGCGAGAAGTGGCCGCACAGCCGCGCCGGAGTGCTCTTCTACCTGATCCTGCTGGTGCAGATCGGCGACGTGATGCAGTATGTCTGGAGCCGTTACCTGGGCAAGCATGTGATCGCGCCGGCGATCAACAGCAGCCGGACCTGGGAGGGCTTCTTCGGAGGCGTGTTGAGCACGGCGCTGGTGGGAGCCGTGCTGAGCTGGATGACACCTTTCAATCCGTGGCAGGCGGCTTTCCTGGCGATGGTCACGGCGGTCATGGGATACGCGGGCGGCATGACCATGTCGGCGATCAAACGCGATCGCGGCGTGAAGGACTACGGCACGCTTGTCGAAGGACACGCCGGAATCCTCGACCGCATCGATTCACTGTGCTTCGCCGCTCCGGTGTTCTTCCACCTCACCCGCTACATCGTGTCGGCATCGGGCTGAACTGCGCGGGCTGAACTGCGCGGGGCAGCCGAAGCCGGATGCCGCGTGGGATGGCACGTGCGGCATGCCAGGCCTTCGTGGGCAGGTCAAGTTTCCGCGCAATAGACGAACGCCGGGGGCAGGTTGAGCCAAACGGTGCGGGTCGTGGAGACGCGGCGGAATCGCTGCTTGAGCTTCCTCTTGAACTTCGCGCCGGCAGGCAGCAGGACGCCCTGCAGGTAGGCGAAGGTGACGAGGCGGCCGCCCGGTCGCAGGACGTCGGCAATCGTGTCCAGCAACTGGTCCTGCAACGCTTCGGGGAACGCGGCCCAGGGCAGGCCTGACACTATGCAGTCACAGTGCGAATGGCCCCGCTCTTCGAGGTACCGTCGCGTGTTGGTGGCGCTGTCGACATGGACCTGCGCGGTTGGGCAACGCCGCCGCACCAGCTCCGCGAACTCGGGATTCAGCTCCATGGCCAAGAAGTCCGCGTCGGGACGCCGGACGCGCAGGATCTCCTCCGTGAAGACGCCGGTGCCGGGGCCGAATTCGACGATCACCCCCGCCTCGCGCACTCCGGCCGTCTCCACCATCAAGCGGGCCAGGGAGGCCGAACTGGCGGCGATGGCACCCGTGGCGGAGGGGTGCAGCAGGAACTGTTTCAGGAATTGAAAGGCACCCATCCGTGCTCCCGTCCAAGGCGGTCGGGCCGCGAGATCCGGCCCGTGTTGCGAGATCTCGTGTCTCGAGTTTTAGCTCCGGCCGAGTCTACCGGCGGGCCGCAGGCGCCACAATGGCCGGCCACTTCGAGGCGCCCTGCCAAGCCAAAGACTCGGACGCATTTTTCAGGATTGGCAGGGCGGGAGACGCGAAATAGAATTGTCCAAAGTGGGGGGGCGACCGCCCCAGGGCTTCCTGATCGGAAAGCCGTGGCACGCGCCGCTCGCATTCCGAAGCAAAACTGGGCCATGCGTGCTTGGCGATGCGTAGGATGATTCGACGGATAAGATCAACGTGTCGACGAGCGGCCTGCCAAGACCAGCGTCCTTAAGGTGAACCTGTGTTTCGTCTGTTCCTGATCCTGTGCCTGACACTGACAACGGCTTGGGGGCCGCTGTGCTGCTGTTGCGCCGCGCAGGTTCGGGGGGCGTCCACGGTGTCTGCCTCGGCCAAGCGTCCTGCCTGCTGCCAGCGTCATGCGGCGGCTGCGAAGCGGACGCCCGGACGTTCGGTAATGGATGCGTCCCGTTCCGATTCGCCTGTTCCCGCTCGATCCTGCCCCTGCGGCGTGCGAGCCACGCTGGGGAAGGCGATAGCCGCAACGACCACTTCGGTCAACGCCGAGGAAGGTCCTGTCCTGTCTGACGTCGGTCCAGGCGAACTGCGCGTGGCGATCGTCGTGGAAATTCTCGCGGCCGATGCGTCTTGGAGTTCGCCGCCCGCGCCGTACGGTCGGTCGCTGCTGCGCGCCTATCACATCCTGCGGTGTTAAACCCGCATCTAGGGCGATCTCGGCGAGCTACTTGCCGACATTGATTCTGCTTCGCCCTCTCTCCAGTTCATGCCGTCACGTGTAGCTACGCTGCGCGCGTCGGAGTGCATCGTCGGTTCGTCACGCAGGCAAGCCGCCTCGGCCGCGCGTCTGCATGCCGTGTCATTGTGGGTTCCGGCCAAGGGAATGCGCGTCCGGGACTCTCGGTGATCTGTCGAGGAAATCGAAGGTTGTTCCCTCCAGGAGGTATCTGACATGACTCTGAAAAGTATTTTTTCCGTCGATCGTGCCATGGGTTGGAGCGGCGCTGGTCTGCTGGTCGGGTTGGCCCTGGCGGCCGGTTGTTCCCCGTCGACGCCCCCCTCGGCCACCGGCCCGTCCGGTCCGGTCGCAGCGGCTCCGGTTGCCGGTACTGCGCCAACGGCGGCCGCGGATCCCAAGGCGGATCCGACGGGCGAACATGCTCACAAGCCGGGCGCGCATGGAGGAATCCTCGTGTCGCTGGGTCGCGACAGCTACCACGTCGAAGCGATCGTCACGCGTGCCGGAGAGCTGCAGCTTTACACGCTGGGCAACGACGAGACTCGCGTGCTGGACGTGGAGAACCAGAAGCTGACGGCGTATGTGAAACCCGTGGGCGGCAGCGATTCCACGCCGCTGGACGTGGTGGCGCAGCCGCAGCCTGGTGATCGCGAGGGCCGGGCGTCGCTGTTCGTTGCGAAACTGCCCGAGGCGCTCGTCGGTTCGCAGGTCGACGTGACGGTGCCCAACATCACCATCGAAGGCGAGCGCTTCCGGCTGGGGTTCACGACCCGCGCCGAAACGCACGACGAAATGCCCGCCCTCCGCAAGGTCGTCAACGAGGAGGAACGCAAACTCTATCTGACTCCGGGCGGCATCTATACCCAGGCCGACATCGAAGCGAACGGGAATGTCACGGCATCCGAGAAGTTCGCGGGGATCCCGGCTTCGCATGATGCCAAGCCCCAGCCGGGCGACAAACTGTGCCCGATCTCGCTGACGAAGGCGAATGCGAAGTTCACCTGGGTGATCGGCGGACGAAGCTACGAGTTCTGCTGCCCGCCGTGCGTTGATGAGTTCGTGACGATGGCGAAGGAACGTCCGCAGGAGGTCCGCGCGCCGGCGGACTATGTCCAGGGCGATCCGGCGAAGGATACGACGACTCGCTGACCCGGGTGGCAACCGGCCCGCGACGCCGCGGGCCCGCTGCCCTCAACGCGAAGGAGACCCTCATGCAGGGAACCTGTACCCAATCGACTTGGCATGCCTCCCGGAACCCAACGCCGCCTCTGTTCTGGCGCGCCGTGAGGACGCTGAGCTGCGTGCTGTTCCTGGGATCCTCCTTCGCGTGTTGGTCCCCCGTCGCGTGGTCGCACGAAGGCCACGCGCCGCTGCCGACGCGCGGCGTGCAGGTGGATCCGGCGCAGGGGCTGATCACGCTCAGTCCCGAAGCCCACGACGCGTTGGGAGTCCGCACGAGTGCCGTCGAGGAGCGGGCGATGGACGACACGGTGCTGGCCTACGCGAAACTGGTCACGCCCTGGCAGCGACAGTTTTATGTCAGCTCCCCGGTCTCCGGTCGCATCGCCGTGCTGCACGCCATGGCCGGACAGATCGTCAAGGCCGGGCAACTCCTGGCCGAGATCCACAGTCCCGAACTCGAGACGCTGCGTCGTGAACTGCTGGACGCCACCAACGACCTGGACTTGGCCTCGCGGCAGGTGGAACGGTTGCGCGGCTTGGTCGAAGGGCAGGCGGTGCGCGAACGCGACCTGATCGAGGCCACCACGCGGAGAGACCAGAGCCAGTCGTCGGTGCGGATCGCGCGCGCGAAGCTGCGGGCCCTCGGCATCAGCGACGAGACGCTCGACGAACTCATCCGCCAGCGCCATGCGACGCAGCCCCTGCTGATGCCGCTCAGCAGTCCGTTTGAAGGCTCCGTCAGTCATGCGGACTTGGCGATCGGCAAGGTGTTGGCGGCGAACGAGCATCTTTTCGAGATCAACGACCTTCGCACGCTGTGGGTGAAGATCGGCGTACTGGAACGGGACTGCCTGCGAGTGCACGAGGGCCAGCGCGTGGACCTCGTGTTGTCATCGCACACGGGACAGGTGGTTTCGACGCGCGTCTCCATCCCGCCGTCGGAGTTGGACGCGACGACGCACGTGGCCACGGCCTGGGCGGAGATCCAGAATCCGGAGGATGCCGCCGTGTATCTGCCGGGCATGGTGGGCACGGCGCGCATCGTGGTCTCGGAGCCTGGCAATCGGCTGACCGTGCCCGCCTCCGCGCTGCTCGGCACGGGCGCGGAACAGTATGTCCTGGTCGAAGTTGCCGCGACGGCCAAGGGCTATGAATACCGTCGCCAGCCCGTGGAGGTGCTGGGCCGGCAGGAAGAGTTCGTGCAGATCCGCTCCAGCGGCGTCTTCCCCGGTGATTCGGTCGTGCAGGTCGGCGGCCAGGAACTGTCGACCTTCTTCATTCTCGGCGCGCTGCGACTCAGCGAGGAAGGAATCCGCAACGCGGGCCTCCGCGTGGAACCAGCGACGATGCGCGAGGTGGAGGAGGTGCTGGAACTGGAAGGCACGATCGACCTGCGGCCCGGCAGCGTCGCTACCATCTCGTC
>JBIIEC010000355.1:0-6546 GCA_044238045.1 Pirellulaceae bacterium
ATGCTGCCGCACCTGGCCCGCTGCGCGGACGACCTGTGCGTGCTGCGCGGCGTGGAGTCGGACAGCCTGAATCATCCGCTGGCGACCAACATGCTGCACACGGGCTCGCTGAACGACCGCCTGCCGGCGATGGGTGCGTGGCTGTCTTACGGGCTGGGTACCGAGAACCAGCAACTGCCGTCGTACCTGACGATCCTGCCCGTGGAGGGCGAACGCAACTACGGCAGCGCGTTCCTGCCGGCGATCCACCAGGCGACTCCCATTCAGGAAGTCGGCTCCAACCCATCGCTCGCGCCCATCCGACACCTGTCCGATCCCAGCGGCCACGCCGGCCAGCAACGCCAGCGGCTCGATCTCGTCCAGGCCATGAACCGTCGCCAGCTGCAGCGACTGCATGCCGACCAGCAGATGGAAGGCGTCGTGGAATCGTTCGAACTCGCGTTCCGCATGCAGACGGAAGCTCCCAAGCTGGTGGATCTGTCGAACGAATCGAAGACGGTGAAGGAGTTATACGGGATCGACCAGAACCCGACCGATCGCTTCGGCCGCCAGTGCCTGCTCGCTCGTCGATTCGCGGAAGCGGGCGTGCGGTTCGTGCAGGTGTCACTGGATGGATGGGACCATCATGGCGGCATCACTTCGGGGCTGCCGTCGCAGTGCGCGATGAGCGACAAGCCGATCGCGGGCCTGCTGACCGATCTGAAGGCGCGCGGCCTGCTGGACGAGACGCTGGTCGTCTGGTCGGGCGAGTTCGGGCGCACGCCCTTCAGCCAGGACAACAGCGGCGCTGGCGGCGCGGCTGTCGGTCGCGATCACAACCCGAAGGGCTTTACCGCCTGGCTCGCAGGCGGCGGCGTCAAGGCGGGCCACGTGCATGGAGCCACCGATGAGTATGGGTTCCGCGCGATCGAAGGCAAGGTGCATGTGCACGACCTGCACGCGACGATGCTGCACCTGCTGGGCCTCGACCATACGCGGCTAACCCATCGCCACATCGGCCGCGACTTCCGCCTCACCGACGTGCACGGCGAAATCGTGCACGAGATCTTAGGCTAGGAATGGAAGCGAAACGGCTTCCCTTCATGCTTCATCGAGGGAGGGCAGGGCGAGGCCCGTGAGTTGCCGCAGCAGCGCGACCTCGTCTTGGAACTCCTCGCGCAGTTCCTGTCGCAAGGTCGGCGGCAGTTCCAGCGAAGGGCTTGGCGCCCGAAAGGGCAGCAGGATCAGATTGCGCAGGTGGTAAAAGACCGGACTCGGCAGCCATCTACTCAGGGTCCGCACGACGCCCGACTTCAGAATCCGCCGGCCGCGGTCCGTCGGCGTCACCTCCATCGCGCTGGTATTACGCCAATGGTTGAACAGCGGCGAACGGAACTCTGGATCGGCCCCCAGGAATGCGTACACCTGCCGCATCACCTCCGCCGTACGGGATCCCAGCGCGGCACTCTCCAATATGAGGATCTGGTCCCGCGGGTAAAATTCGAGAAACTCACGCAGCCGCGATCCGTATTGCGATCCCGCACGCACCTGCGGGATGGCCCGGAGATACTCTTCGAAGGAAAGCTGCGTCCACTGGCGGCGAAAGGCCATGAGATACTGCGACTCGAGTCGACGAAACGGTTCGCGGACCAGATAGATCAGCTTGGCATGCGGAATCAGCTCCGCCATGCGTTGCGGCACCGCGCCCACCCTGGGCCCCACGGCGTAGGCCGGTGACGCCTCGCCGCACAGCCGTTTGCTGGACTGGAAGAGACTGCGATACCAGTCGACGCCCAGGTGCCAGCGGCCATTCGGGCTGTCGTCGAAGTAGCGAGGCTCCTTCGGCCGCGCCATGTGGATCTCGGGATGCAACGTCAGGTAGAAATCGAGGCTGGTCGTGGCGGCCTTCGGCGCGCCGATCACCACGAAGTCGGGCAGCCTGCCTTGCGAAGGTTCCACCATGGGGCTCTGATCCCTCGATCGCCGAAGCATCTGCCGGTGCCTGGTCTGCGGTACTTGGACTGCGGTTGAACGGAGTAAGAGGGGGCGATCAGCCGACCAGCGAGGAAATCGGACGTCCGTCAGGCAGGACGGGAATGGGTCGCTGGGCCGCGTCATAAAAGATATGCCGCGAATCGATCCCTAGCACATGGTAGACCGTGGCCAGCACATCGCCCGGAGAGCAGGCATCGCGCAGCGGATAGGCAGCAAGTTTATCCGTCTCGCCGATCATCTGGCCCATGCGCAGGCCGCCACCCGCGAAGAAAGCGAACCCCGCGCCGGGCCAGTGATCGCGGCCGGCGTCCTTGTTGACCTGCGGAGTGCGTCCGAATTCGCCCATCACGTTGACCAGCACGTCGCGATCCAGGCCGCGTTCATACAGGTCATCCACAAGGGCCGACAGCGCCTTGTCGAGACGCGGCAGCAGGACAGTCTTCAGGTCGCGGAAGTTATGCGCATGCGTATCCCAGCCGCCACCAGACAGGCAGGATACGAACGTCACGCCCGACTCCACCAGCCGCCGCGCCAGCAGCAGATTCTGTCCGAGCGGCGAGCGTCCGTAGCGCTCGCGCGTGGCTTCCGACTCCTGGTCGATCGCGAAGGCCCGCGCGGTCTGCGGGCTGGTGATCATGGAGAGCGCCTCGCGGCGAAAGTCATCGACGCCTGTCATCTCGCCGCGAGTCTGGAGTTCACGATGGAGTCGATCGAGCTGTCCGAGCAGGCGGCTTCTTCCACCCAGCCGTTCGGGCGACAGATCGCCTTCGAGCGCCAGGTTGGGCACGCGGAAGTTGTTCGCCAGTGGTTCGGCCTGGGTGGCGAACGGATCGAACGACGCACCGAGGTAGGAGGCGTAGGCGAACGCTTGGCCACGCGGCACGGCGACATACGCCGGCATGCCCGGTTGATTCGCGCCCCTCAGCCGCGCCGCGATCGAACCCGTGGACGGATTCTTGTTGTGTCCGGGCACCGGATCGTTCGCCGGATAGCCGGTCTGCAGCCAGTGGGAACTGGGAAGGTGGCTGGAGTTCTCGTGGGTCATGCTGCGCACCACGGAGAAGCGATGCATGCGCGCCGCCAGCCCCGGCAGGTGCTCCGAGATCCTCAGCCCGGGCACACTCGTCGCGATCTCCTGGAACTCACCGCGCACCTCGATGGGCGCGTGCGGTTTGAGATCGAACATATCGAGGTGACTGGGACCACCGCCGAGGAACAGCTGGATCACCGCCGTGCGCCGCCGTCCGTCGACTGCGACGGCAGGTGCACCCTGCGTTCGTTCGCCCGTCACTCGTTCGCCGCCCAGGCTGGGGCTGGCCAGCCCGAGGCAGCCCCAGGTCAGGCTGCCTGCTGCCAGCGAAACGGCGCGCAGAAAATCGCGTCGACCAGCGATCGGGCCGAGTGAAGCAGTCGCCACGGGCGATTCGCCGGAAGTCGGCATGGTTGGGAGGATCCTCGGGGGATGACCACCACCGGCCACGCCAAAACCGTCGCGTGCCGCCCATCCCGCTGGACCCAGGATAACCCTGTCTCCCCCGCCATTCAATCTGAATGCCCGCACTTCGGCAGGCCGTTCGACTGGGGGCACTGTCGGACTGGTGGCCCATCCAAGGCCAAGCAACGCGTACCGTTTCGCATGCGCCCGGCACGCCACGACAATCGCCTTGGCCGCTGCCGCAGGCGACGATCGCCGCGAAGCTGGCGAATCGGGTTCCCTGCCTTCGAATTGCGACTCAGTTCACGATGAGCAAAGAAAATGGAGCCTGGGACCCGCTTCAGGCGAACCTGCGACTGTTTCCGCGGTCTTCCTGTCCATCGCCCGTGAAGGGCCGCGTGCCTCGCAGGGCTCCCCGTGGCTGCCAGCCCTTTCGCGGCCACGCCCATTCCGCCGTGGGGATCCAACGGATACCCTTGCCACAACGAAACAGATCCGGGGACGCGATCGTACACGTCCCTGCCTGGCCAACCGATCTCGGTGGGCCGCAACTTTTTGGTGAACCCCATGCACTCGATCATTCCCACGGGCGAGGCCACGGCGATCCTGCCGGTGGGCGGGTCCGTCAAACCGATTACGGTGATTGGCACGGAGTCGATCCGCACCACGTTCGACGAGTTGTGCTTGCAGCAGGCGATCAATTCGCGGCTGGCGCCCGGCGTCAGTGAACTGGTCCTAAACCCGGACGGCCACTGCGGATACGGCGCGCCGGTGGGCTGCGTGCTCGCCTCGCCCACGCACGTCTATCCGGGGCCGGTAGGCGTGGACATCAAGTGCTCCATGAGCCTGCTGCAGTTGAGCGTGCCGGCGGGGGAGGTAGAGGATCGGCCGCTGCGCCGCGCGCTGATCAACGCCGTGTGCGACCGGATCCCGACGGGCCCCGGCCGCGGTTCGCGGCATGTGGCCAAGGGCCGCGCCGTCAGCGACGACCTCGGCAAGCGGGTGCTGGTCGAGGGCGCGTCGGCCGGTGTCCTGCGCGAACTGGGGATTCCCGTGGAGTGGGCAGAGCGATGCGAGGACGCGCGGCACCTGGCCCACGACGATACCCAGGATGGACTCGCTCGTCGCCTCGACCTGCACCTGCGCAAAGAGCTGTTCCGCAATCTGTCGGACAAGCTGCACCAGCTGGGTTCGTACGGCGGCGGCAACCACTTCGGGGAATGCGAAGTGGTGCAGGTGAACGACAACCCGCGTGCGCGGTCGGTCGCCGAGGTGTTCGGGCTGCGCGACGGCCAGATCGCGTTCCTGTCGCACTGCGGTTCGCGCGGCATCGGCCACAACCTGGCCATGCACCAGTTCCGCACGCTGCAGCAGCTGTTCGCGCGCTGGTCGACGCCTTTTCCCGGCAACGACAAAGAACTCGTGTACGCTCCCCTGGGCACTGCCGAAGCGGACGCCTACCTCGACGACATGGCGATCGGCGCGAACTTCGCCACCGTGAACCACCTGCTCATCAACGCCCTGGTGCTGGAGGCGTTCCAGGAGGTGTTGCCGGGCACGACGGGGCAGCTGGTCTACTTCATCAGCCACAACATCGCGCGTCCGGAGATCGTGGACAACACCCGGATGTGGGTACACCGCAAGGGCGCGACGCGGGCGTTTCCGGCGGGCCATCCGGCGCTGGCTGGCACGCGTTACGCCGAGACGGGCCATCCGATCCTGCTGCCCGGCAACCCGCAAGCGGGTTCCAGCGTGATGGTCGCCGACGCCGGCGCGCAGCTCAGCTGCTATAGCGTCAACCATGGCGCGGGCCGAGTGCTGGGTCGCAAGCGGGCCATCCGGGAACTCGACCAGCAGTCCATCGACCAGTCGTTCACCGACCACGACATCCTGACCAACTGCCGCTTCTATCCCAAGGACGAAGCGCCGGCCGCTTACAAGGACTTCAACGAAGTGCTCCGCTCCGTCCAGCTCGCCGGACTCGCCTCCGAAGTCGCCCGATTGCGGGCGCGCTTCGTCATCAAGGACAGCGACAAGGCCGACGATTGACGTCGTCCTAGCGACTTCGCAGGCCAAAAAAAAAGGCCGCGGTCACTCCTGGGAGCAACCACGGCCTTATGAAATCACCAAGCCCGGCGGCTGATTTGCGACGATATGGAAGTCGCTGCGAGAATGACGGGGATCGAGCGTGCTGTGCACTAGCCCTTAATGATCCCGGCCAACGCAAATTGATGGTCCCTCCGCCGGAATCTGGCCGCGTGGGGCTTGATGATTCCTCGGTAGTTTACAACACGATCCGGTTTTGAACAGACCAGTTTCCACCCCGGCCGCGAGCGCCGCGGAGCCACCGGAATACGTGCTTATTTGCTGAGGGGACATGCGATCGGATCGCCCTGTTTCCCGGTCGCGCAGCGTGCGACAGTTGGTGCGACAGCATCACTTCCCGTCTCGACGCCGTTGACATCTAGCGACGGCCCAGCCAGCGATTGAGTCGCCAGGCGACCTGCACGATCAGCAGCAGCAGCATGGGAACGACCAGCACGAAGATGACCAGCTTGCCGCGCCCCGCAGCGGGATCGGCCTGGTGGGCTTCCAGCAGATAGCGCCCCGAGAGGGCCGCAAAGGCGCAGACCAGCGTCACCAGCATCAGGGAACCCAAGGTGAAACGAGGTCGAGGCATCATGGTGCGACTCCGAGCGGCAGGCGTTCGCCGGGGCGACCGCCCAGGCGACTTCGTGGTGGACGACAGCATCGGTGCGAAAGCGATCCGACCGATCCGGTCGCCGATCGCCGATCGCCATGTGACGAATATCTCAATTATTCAGATTGCTCCGCCGATCAAAACCTTGTACGGGCGGCGCGCTGCTTGCGTCGTCCCGATCCCAACTGAAGACGACGGGAACGAGTGGGACCATGAAACGAGCATTCATTGCAAGCGCCCTGCTGATCCTCTGCGGCTTGGCCACCGGTTGCCATCACCATGCACGCAAGACCGGCGGTTGTGCGAACGGCCAGTGCGGCATCACCGGAGGCGCCGGTGCCTGCGTCGATGGATCGTGTCAGGTCGCCGGCGCGATGCCGGGCGATCCGAGTGTCCAGGGCGCGGCGGCGAACTACTCCCCGAACGGCGGCCAGGG
>JBIIEC010000356.1:0-6539 GCA_044238045.1 Pirellulaceae bacterium
TCCACCAAGGTTCTCTGGCTGCTCTGCGGGCTGCTCTGGTGGAGCTCGTCGCACGCTCTGCGAGCTGCCGAAAATCCCGCGGCAGCTCCGGTCGAACTGCCCGCGCAGCTGCAGCGGTTCGCCACGCGTCTGCTCCGCGATAACCTGCCCGAGGAGTACCACGACACGCGTCATTGGGGCCAGCAGCGGGACTGCCTCAGTGGCCTGGACATTCGGTTCGAGGACGGGCGGCTGGAGACGCACCGCCGCTACCGCCCCATGAACCACGGCACGTGGAAACGCTATCAGATCCGCCCCATCGACCCCGACCAGACGCTCCGCGTCCACATCGGGCCGGCCCGCCCCCAACCCGACGGCCGCTCGGCCTTCACCCTTGAACTCGACGCTCGGCTGCACGGACTGGCCCAATGGGTGGAATGGCGGCACGGCGTGCGTCTGGGGAGCGTTACCGCCGAAGGCGACGCCCGCGTTCGACTCCGGCTGGACTGCCTGCTTGGCATGCAGTGGGACGCGTCCCAACTGCCTCCCGAACTGCTGCTGAAACCGGAGGTGACGCGAGCCGACTTCCAGCTGGCCGACTTCGACCTCCAGCGAATCGGTCCGCTGGAGGGCCCGGTCGTCCACGAGCTGGGGAAGGTGCTTCGGGATCTCGCCCAGTGGCAGCTCGACCAGAAACGAGCGGCCCTGACCGCCCGCCTCAACCGCCAGATCGCCCGCCACCAGGACGACCTGCGTCTGTCGGCTCTCGGGCAGCTGCCGATCCTGCCGAAGCTGCCCGCCGCGCGTCCCGAAGCGAAGCCGGAGCGGCCGTGAACCGTGGGAAGCGTTCCCGAAGCGGGCATGCACCGGGGACCGGCAGGCTTCTATAATGGGGCGACCGAGTAGCATGTTGCGTTGCGGTCCGGGCCCCCTGCGGCCGGGCCGCGTTCGAGCGACTTCCTACTTCGGCTACCGTCGATCGCCCGCATGGGCCCTGTACCGCGTGGGGATTTCCCCGGAGAACCGATCGCATGCTCGTCACGCCAGCCGCCACCCACGAGTTCCCGCCCTACAAGACGCTCGACAATCGCCAGCTGTCCGAGCGGATCGAGAAGGTCCGCCGCGACCTGGGACCGCGCCTGCTGATCCTGGGTCACCACTACCAGCAGGATGAGGTGATCGAGCACAGCGACCTGCGTGGCGACAGCTATCAGCTGAGCCAGATGGCGGCTTCGAGTGAAGCCTGCCGCACCATCGTGTTCTGCGGCGTGCACTTCATGGCCGAGACGGCCGACATCTTGGCGAACCGGCCGGAGAAGCTGGCAGCCCGCGAAGGCCAGCGGGTGCAGGTCATCCTGCCCGATATGGCCGCCGGCTGCTCGATGGCCGACATGGCCGCCATCGAGCAGGTCGAATCGGCCTGGGAGGAACTGGGCGAAGTCCTCGATACCCGCCGCATCATTCCCGTCACCTACATCAACTCAGCCGCCAGCCTGAAGGCCTTCTGCGGCCGCCACGGCGGCATCGTCTGCACCTCCAGCAACGCCGCCGCCGTCCTCCAGTGGGCCTTCGCCCGCGGCGAGCGCGTGCTGTTCTTTCCCGACCAGCACCTGGGGCGGAACACCAGCCTGAAGCTGGGCATCACCAACGACCAGATGCCCGTCTGGAATCCGTTCGAAGACCAGTTCGGAGGCAACACGCGCGAGCAGCTGCTGGCCAGCAAGGTGCTGCTGTGGAAGGGCCACTGCAGCGTGCACCAGATGTTCCGCCCCGAACATGTGCACCAGTTCCGCGACAAGTATCCCGGCATCCAGATCCTGGTGCATCCCGAATGCCCGCAGGAGGTCAACGACCTGGCCGATATCTCCGGGTCCACCGGCAAGATCATCGACGTGGTCAAGAAGGCACCGGCAGGCACTCGCTGGGCCATCGGCACCGAACTGCATCTGGTGAACCGCTTGAAGAAGGAACACCCGGAACAGGAGATCCACTTCCTCTCGCCCGTCATCTGCATGTGCGCCACGATGTACCGCATCGACCTGGCGCATCTGTGCTGGAGCCTGGAAAACCTGGCCGCAGGCACTCCGGTGAACATCATCGAAGTGGACCCCGACACGGCCCGCTGGTCGCTGGTCGCGCTGCAGCGGATGCTCGAGGTGAAGTAGCGGCTCGCGCGAACGGGCACCCGTCTGGTGCATTCCATCACGCAGGTGCGCCGCGCAGGCGCGCCCGCGAGTTCCTAGCCCTGCTTGCGGCAGTAGGCAAGGATGCCGGCGACATCCGTAGGCAGACCGCCCTTGGGAGCCGAAGCGGCAGGCTTGGCAGCAGGCGGCGCGGGAGCGGCCGGTTCTTCGGCCGCCGGTTCTTCGGCCGCAGGTGCGGGGGGGGCTGCTGGAGCGGGGGCCGCTTTGGCGGCGGGAGCCGCTGGGGCGTTGCCGCGAGCGGCGGCGAGGATGTCCGCCACGCTCATGCCCGCAGCCGGTTTGCCGCCATCGGCAGGTTTCGCCGCGGGCTTGGCTACTGCAGCCGGTTGGGCGGGCGTTTCCGCCGCGGGCTTGGCGGGCGGAGCCGCTCCGCCGCGTGCCGCCGCCAGGATATCGGCCATCGACATGCCGCCGCCCTTGGCCGCCGGCTTCGCTGGGGCGGCCGGTGCCTTCGCTTCGGCCGCTTTCGCCGCCGGCTTCGGCTTCTCCGCCACTTCCTTCTTCTCCACCGGCTTGTCGACCACCTTCAGGAAGTCCAAGCCGATGTCGTACCAGCCGATGTTGGCATGGCCGTCGAACTGGACCAGCGCCCGACCGTTCATATTCACGGTCTTCACCTGCCCCGTCATGCCTTCGAACCGCCGCAGTTCTGGACGGCTGGCATCCACGACGACGTACTTATCGGTGAAGTCCTGCTTCAGCTTCTCGATCGTCTCGAACAACATCGGTCTCGATTTCCTTCACCGTCGGTAGGGCCCCCGGGAGGCTCCAAAACGCAGCCCCACTCGGACTTCGGCCCGCTTCAACACGCGTTTTGCCGCTGGCTCGCTGATGGGAGGTTCCCGCTCAAGGAACGGGGCGACCCCAAGGACCGCCCGAGGCTTGCCAACAGGCCGCCTCTTGCCAAGTCCATACGCGACTCGATTGTGGTCCACAGGCGGGCGGAAATCAAGCGGGGCGGACGACCGCGGAGGGCACGACGGACGGCAATTCGCTCGTCGGTGCTCGGAGCATTCGCCTGGACGCGAGCTTCAGGGGCGAGAGGCCGCGTGCAGCGTGCAGCGGTACTTCCAGCGTACGGTCGCCGGCGGGTCGGAGCCGAGTTCGCCCGCGTGAATGACCAGCGTGCCTGAGTCGGCACTCCAGACGACGGAGCCTCGATCGACGCCCAGCAGGACCCCCTGCTCGGCCGACACCTGCGACGTGGAACCGGCGGCGAAGTCGCGCAAAGGGCGCCACAGCCCGCCCTCCACTTCGCGCCAGGCGGCAGGCTCCCGCAATCGGTAGGTCGACCCCAGGAATTCGGCGGTCCGCGGTGTTCGGCAGGCCGCATCCCAGCAGACCCCCCGCTCGTCGGCCTCCACGGCCAGCGACCAGTGTCCGACGCCGGCCAGCCCGACGGCAACCAGCCCCTCGCGGCCATTCCCCAGCACGCAGCGGTCCACCTGCTGCAGCGGCGGACTGCTCGGCCAACTGCTCTCCGTCGCGTCCTCCAGCGACTCCGCCAACACGATCACCGGTCCGCCTTCCAGCGAAGCCGACACGCGATGCGCGAACCGATCGCCGCGCAATGCCATCTCCAGCACGAGGTGCAGCGGACCGACCTGCGTATCCAGCGATCGCGGCGAGACGGAGGATGTGGGGTCAGGTCTCATGTCCACCTCCGCCCCGCTCGCTCACTCATCTTCCTTCACCCGCCAGCGCAGGTAGGCGTCCAGGAATCCCTGGATGTCGCCATCGAGCACCGCGTGGAAGCTGCCCATCGCGTGACCGGTCCGGCTGTCCTTGACGCGCTGGTCGGGATGCAGGAAGTAGTTGCGGATCTGGGAGCCAAAACCGACGCGCGCCTGGTCCTTGTACTTCTGCGCCTGCTGCGCCTCGCGTTTCTCATCCTCCAGACGCGCCAGTCGAGCTCGCAGCATCTTCCAGGCGGAGGAACGATTCTTGTGCTGGCTGCGTTCGTTCTGGCACTGCACCACGACGCCTGTCGGGATGTGCGTCAGCCGAATGGCGCTCTCGGTCTTGTTCACATGCTGGCCGCCCGCGCCGCTGGCGCGGAAACGATCCTCACGGACATCGCTTTCGTCGATGTCGATCTTCACACTGTCGGGAACTTCCGGGGACACGTCCACGGCGGCGAAGCTGGTCTGGCGTTTGCCTTCGGAGTTGAACGGGCTGATGCGGACCAGCCGATGCATGCCCGTCTCCCCCTTCAGGTAGCCATAAGCCATCGGCCCCCGGATCGCGATCGCGGCGCTCTGGATGCCCGCCTCCTCGTTGTCCGACCGGTCCAGCAGTTCGACTTCATAGTCGTTCTTGTTGGCCCACTGCGTGTACATGCGAAGCAGCATTTCGGCCCAGTCGTTGGCGTCGGTCCCGCCGTCACGCGCGTGGATCGTCATGATCGCTCCCGCGTCGTCGAAAGGACCGTCCAGTAAAGTCTGGAGCTGCAACTGCTCGACGCCGCGTTCCAGCGTCTCGACTTCCTGTCGCACCTCGTCGGCCATCGACGGGTCTTCCTCGGCCATCTCCAGCAGCGTCTGGAGATCGTCGACCGACTTCAGGCCTTCCTCCAAGGGACGGATCACTCCCTTGAGCGCCTTCAGTTCGGCCACCGCCTGCTGCGCGGACTCCTGGCTGTCCCAGAAACCCGCCTCGGACATGCGTCCTTCAATGGCCGTCACGCGTTCCTGCTTGGCAGCCAGGTCAAAGACTGTCTCGCAGTTGCAGGAGCTGTCGATGGATGGTTTCCGTCCGCGTGTAGAATTCCCGGTCCATGTGATCCCCTTGCCGATCCTTTTCGTGATCCTCTGCGCGATCCCCAGCGGGTCGGCCGTGCCCCGTCACTGCGGGTCCGGCCTTGCCTCGGTCGCCAGAATCCGGCGACACGCGAGGCAGGCCCTGATCGTATCGGTTGGCCTGCGCGGCGTCCAGCGTGGACGGGAACGAGCGCGGCGAAGAACGCTCGAAGACAACGTTCGTTCCGAGCCAGCCGATGGCTGCCGAAGCAAAAAAAAACACGACGCGTGGCGAGGCCGCGCGTCGTGTTCGAGTTGGTCATGAGCCGGCCTGAGGTCGGCCGGGTCGAGTCAGGCTAGTTGCAGGCCGAGCAGTCGCTGGCGGCACCGCAATCACCGGAACCACCGTTGGCAGCACCGGCACAGTCGCCAGCACCCGCGGCAGCGGCACCGTCAGCGGACGAGGCCGGAGCCATGATCTGCTGCGGAACCATCACCTGGCGGCGGACCTGGACTTCCTTCTGCACCGTCACCGGAACGCAGACCGTGTAGTCCTGGACCGTCTCGACCGGAACGCGATTGTAGGTCGTCACGTTCTGGACCGACGTGCGCACCTGCGGCACCATCACCGTGTACGGAACCTCACGGGTGCGAGACTCCGTGTTGTAGTCGGTGATGTTCACGGTCTTCTCGCGAGTCTCCGTGCGGAAAGCCTGCACCTTGTGGGTGCTCTGGCGAGTTTCCGTCTTCATCTCACAGACCTTGACCGTCCGAGTGCGAGTTTCCGGCTTGTACTCGGTGACCTGACGAGTGCGGGACTTCTCCTGGTCCTGGTACTCGGTCACCTGGTGCTCGGCCGTACGCGTCTGGGTCTCCATGCTGCAGACCGTCACCATCCGCGTGCGCGTCTGCTGTTCCATCCGCGTCACGGGAACCGTACGCGTGCGCGTCTCGGTCTTGTACTCGGTCACCGGCACCTGGCGGGTGCGGGCTTCCGTCTTGTACTCGGTCACGGGAACCGTGCGAGTGCGGGTCTCGGTCTTGTACTCGGTCACCGGCACCTGGCGGGTACGGGTTTCCGTCTTGCACTCGGTCACGTTCACCTGGCGAGAACGAGTCTCCGTCTTCCACTCGGTCACCGGCACCTGACGGGTGCGGGTCTCGGTCTTGTACTCGGTCACCGGCACCTGGCGGGTGCGGGCTTCCGTCTTGTACTCGGTCACGTTCACGGTACGCGTACGAGCCTCGGTGCGATAGGTCGTCACGGAGTAGGTGTACGGCACCTGCTCCATCTGACGGCGATGCACCGTGTAGGGCACTTCTTCGGTCACGAGGTTCGGGACCCAGACCTGCTTGGTCACCGTGCAGGGACCACCGGCCATCACCACGCCGCCCGCAGCGCCAGCTCCGGCAGCACCGCCATCGACGACGACACCGTCGCAGCCTGCAGCCACGGCTCCGCTGCCGCAAGGCGAGGCGCAGTCACCGCTGGGAGCGGCACAGTCGCTGACGGGAGCCGAATCGCAACCGCCGCAGCCGCCACCGCAGCCACCGGCACAATCGCCGCTGCCGCCATTGCCACCGCAGTCACCGGCCGCGCCCGAGACACCAGCGCCCG
>JBIIEC010000030.1:0-22850 GCA_044238045.1 Pirellulaceae bacterium
AGCAGGTGGCGTACGTCCAGTCGGCCTTCACCGTGGCTTACGGATTGTTTGAGATTGTCACGGGCCACTGGGGCGATCGCTATGGAACTCGCCGTGTGCTGACCCGGATCGTGCTCTGGTGGTCGTTCTTCACCGCCTTGACGGGCGTGGCAAACGGTTTCGGGCAGCTGCTGGTGGTGCGGTTCCTGTTCGGAGCTGGCGAAGCGGGTGCGTTGCCCAACACGGCGCGTGTCACGCAGACCTGGTTTCCTGCCGCTTCCCGTGGCCGCGTCCGTGGGCTGGTGAACATGCCAGCCCTGCTGGGAGGCGTGGTGGCTCCTCCCGCCACCGCCTACCTGATGGAGGCTTTCGGGTGGCGCACGGTGTTTCATACCTACGGATGGCTGGGCGTCGCCTGGGCGATCGCGTTTTGGTGCTGGTACCGCGATACGCCCGATGAGCATCCGGGCGTGAACGAGGCGGAACGGCGTGTGATTGGACCGCTGGATGCGCCGTCGCACCAGGAGTCGGTGCCGTGGCGTGATATCGTCGGCAATACCAACGTCTGGCTGATGGGCTGCGTGCTGGTCAGCGGCGCGATGGCCGTGTACACGCTTTTTGCCTGGTATCCGTCCTATCTCGAAAACCGCGTCGGGCTTTCCAATATCGAATCGGGTTGGCAGAGCGGCCTGGTGATGGCGGGCGGCGCGCTCGGTTGCCTGAGCGGAGGCTGGCTGCTGGACTGGATCGTGCATACGCGTCTCGGAAAGCACTTGGGGCGCAACGTTGTCGGCAGCGGCGGCTACGGCTTGGCCTCCTTGGGCATGCTGTGCGGCGCGCTCTGGCATGGTTCGCCACTCGTCACCAGTCTCTGCTTCGCCATTGCCTGCTTCGGCATCCACCTGCCCGCCGGGGCTTGGTGGAGCGTCGCGGCTGACGTTGGAGGACGACACATCGGCGCGTTCTTCGCCTCGATCAACTGCATCGGTGTCTTCGGCGCGGCCCTCGCCCAGACAGGCTTCGGCTACGTACCCCGCGAACACTGGCACCAGGCGTTTGCCTTCTGCGCGCTGCCGCTCGCGATCGGCTCGTTCTGCTGGTCGCGGATCAACACGAGAAGTCCCTAATGGAGCGCGGCCGTCCCGGCCGCATCGCCCCGCCGCTCGGCCCGGATACCACCGAACCCCGTCCCCGCCGCATCGCCCCGAACCCCGAACCCGCCGCTCCGCCCCGATACCCCCAACCCCGTCCCGGCCGCACCAGGCCCCCCATTCCGTTCTCCGTAGGAACCACTGGATGAAGATCACCGCCATTGAAACGCTGGTATGCCACGCGCGGATGCGCAACTGGGTGTTCGTGAAAGTTCGCACGGACCAGGACGGCCTATTCGGCTGGGGCGAGGCGACGCTGGAATGGCATACGCGCAGCGTCGTGGGCGCGATCGAGGACATGGCCGACCTGCTGGTGGGGCAGGATCCCACCCGCATTGAACACCTCTGGCAGATGATGCATCGCCAGCACTTCTGGCATGGCAACGGGATTGTGCGTGCGACGGCGATTGCCGGCATCGACTTGGCGCTGTGGGATATCCTCGGCAAGATCACGGGCCTGCCCTGTTCGCGGTTGTGGGGCGGGCCGGTGCGCGACTATGTGCGCACCTACTGCCATTTGGGTGGCGGCAAGCTCGAGGATTTTTATGAGACGGCCGTCGAGGACGCGCAGCGGTTCGCCGACCTCGCGCGGCAGGCGGTGGAGGAAGGCTTCACGGCGTTCAAGTCGATGGCCGTGCCGCCGACGATGCCCATCGAGGGACTGCAGGCAATTCGCACGGCCGAAAAAGCGGTGGCGGCCATGCGCGACGCGGTAGGCGAGTCGATCGACATCATGGTCGACTGCCACGCGCGTCCGTCACCCGCGATGGGGCTGATGTTCGCCAAGGCGTTGGAGCCGTATGGCCTGTACTTCTTCGAGGAGCCGTGCTGGCCGGAGAGTATCGAGGGGTTGGCGGCCATTAATGCGGCCGTATCGACGCCGATTGCGACCGGGGAACGCGTGACCAATCTGGCCGCGTTCCGCGATCTGTTCGCGGCACGAGCTTGCGAGATCTGCCAGTTGGACATCACGCACTGCGGTGGACTGACCGAAGCGCGTCGCGTCGCCGCGCTGGCCGAAGCGTACCGCATCGCGCTGGCGCCGCACAATCCGCAGGGCCCCGTGAGTACGGCGGCATCGCTGGAGTTCGGCTTCTCGCAGCCCAGCTACATCATCTGCGAGACGGTGCACGAGGATGTGCCTTGGCGCCAGGATGTGGTGCAGGAAGGATTCGTCGTGGAGAAGCAGGGACGCATCGTGCGACCGAACACGCGGCCCGGCCTGGGGATTACGATCGACGAGGCCGAGGTCCGCAAGCATCCGTTCCAGCAGGAACTGCCGCAGCGTGTGTTCTACAAGGATGGCAGCGTCGGCGACTGGTAGGATCTGGCGGACCCTCAGCGCACAGGCAGCCAGCGCGGGTGGTCGGCGCCGCGATCGTCGATCCCCTGAGTGATTCGCCGAGGCTGGCTGCCGTCGCGCTGCATGATCCACAGCGCGGGAGCTTCTCCCGTGGCCGCGCGGCAGAAGGCGATCTCACGGCCATCGGATGA
The DNA here is from genome assembly GCA_044238045.1 of Pirellulaceae bacterium. Classification (GTDB taxonomy): domain Bacteria; phylum Planctomycetota; class Planctomycetia; order Pirellulales; family Pirellulaceae; genus CAZUJM01. The sequence continues at coordinate 2,625 of JBIIEC010000030.1, forward strand.
AACGGCTGCGCGAAAGTCCCAGATGGGCGGATCGCTGTGCGTCAGCGGCTTCATCGAGCCGTCGCGGGGGTCGAGTTCCACGATCTCACAACCGCCTCGAGCCAGTTCGGGCTTGAAGTCGCGATTGAAGTGGTCGACGTCCGGCCGGTTCGGCGCGTACTCCCAGGCGACTTTGGAGTCGGGCAGGCGGCGTGGGAAGAGGATCTTGCCGTCCGGCGTCCAGGTCGGCACGTTCGAACCGCCACCGCGCGTCTGCTGGTTGCCGTAGGTGGCCGCGAACCACATCGACTGTCCGCTGGTCAGCACCCGATGTTCGCTGCCATCCGCGCGCCCGATGCACACATCGGCCCAGTCGTGGCCCGGGTCCTGCTGGTAGTGGCAGTCGACATAGAGGATCCACTGGCCGTCCGACGACCACTGCGTGCCAAAGTAGAGATGTGCCGGATCGGCGGCCACACGAATGCGATTTCCGCCCTCGAGGTCGGACGTCCAGATCTGGTAACCTTCGGGACTGGCCAGATGGAACGCCACGCGCTGGCCGTCGGGACTGAGGCTCAGGCCATACGGCAGTCCCTCGCCCGCGCGCGTGAACTCCTTCGCGTCACTGCCATCCAGCCGCATGCTGTAGATCTGTCCGACCTGGCCGCGCACCACCTGCACCAGGATCCGGTCGTCGCTGAGCAGCAGGGCGGGCGTCATGAACGGCGCCATGCGATCGCGCTGGCAGATCTCCTCCAGCGTGCCGCGATCGAAATCATAGAGCCACAGGTGGCAGGGCGTCTGGGTGTAGAACTGTTCAAAGGGGCGTCCGGGTCCGTCGCGTCGCGCCTCCATGCTGAGAAAAACGGCCCGTTGCCCGTCGGACATCAGCGGCCCAGGTTGCCAGGTGACCTGCAGCGGCTGCGTCAGCTCCAGATAACGGAGTGCCTCGCCGTTCGACTGCACGAATCCGGTCTTGCCCTGCGAGGTGAACAGCAGACGTCGGCCGGCCGCGTTGACGCGGTTCGCTTCGGACGCATTGGCAGGCATGGCGGTCGGTTCCGCGGCTGCCAAGGATCGCGCGCTCGGACCGGCCATGCACACCAAGCCCAGGACCAGCGTCAGCAGCGCGATCGTGGATTGGATTGGATCGGCACCTACGTGTTTCCGGCGTTCGCGGCAGAAACGCCGCGTTGGTGAATGAATGCCGAGGGGCAGGGTCGCGAACATGGTATCGATCAGCATGAGGATCCTCTTGCGGACGCGACGGTGGAGCAGGGTAAATATCTGGCGGGGAGCGCGCAGTCTAGGGTATGCCGCCAACAGCGACAACCGGCAGGAGGGACGCTCCGGCGCGGCCTTGGGCTTGTTTCCGCCACGCGGAGAAACCGTTAAGCTGGCGCAGGTCGGGGATCGCGAGTCTCCGTGGCTGGGAACGGTTTTCAGGCTGTCCCGTTCGTGTCGCACTGAAGTGAGTGTTGTTGCCATGGCTCGGAAGCGGTTGCACGGGGTTCTGCCGATCGTCCAAGTTCCGTTTACGGATACGGACGAGATCGATCGCGAGGTGCTGGACCGCGAGGTGCAGTGGGGGCTGGCCCAGGGTATTGATGGCCTGGGCACCGGGATGGTGTCCGAGTCGCTGCGCCTGTCGCAGGCGGAACGTGAGACGCTGGCGGAACTGCTGGTGCAGTCGGTGGCGGGCCGCGGTGCCGTGTTCCTGGCGGTGACCAGTGAGACAACGCGGCAGGCCGTGGCTCTGGCTCGCGCGGCCGAACGAGCCGGTTGTGACGCGGTCATGGCAGCGCCTCCCGTCGGTAGTCGCTGCTCCGAGACGCAGTTGTTCGAATACTTCCAGACGATTGCCGAGGCGATCGACCTGCCGGTCGTGGTGCAGGACGCCTCGGGCTACCTGGGGCAGGGGATTCCGATCCGCCTGTGTGTCGCGTTGATGAAGCAGTATGGGCCGGAGAAGATTCTCTTCAAGCCGGAAGCGACGCCGAACGGCCCGCATCTGTCCGCGCTGCGTGACGCGGCGCGGGGCGAGGCGAGGATCTTCGAAGGATCGGGCGGCATCCTGCTGATGGACAGCTTCCGGCGCGGCATCCAGGGCACCATGCCCGGCATGGAGGTGGTCGATGCGGTCGTCGCGATCTGGCAGGCGCTGCAGGCGAACGACGAGGACCGGGCTTATCGCATCTACTTTCCGCTCGCCGCGCTCGTGGCCCTGCAGATGCAGGCGGGCCTCGATGGGTTCCTGGCGGTCGAGAAACATCTGCTGGTGAAACGCGGACTGTTCCGCGACGCGCGTCGCCGCGGACCGTATGCCTGGGAAATGGACGCCGAAACGACGGCCGAAGTCGACCGGCTCTTCGAGCGACTCCAGCAGGCGATGGCATGAAGTAGTCCGCACACGCGGTGTGCCGTGGCAGCAGAGCGAAAAAACGCCGCTCGCCGCGGAATGTAAAGGCTTCCGTGAACCTCGAATGCGAAGTTGAACCATGGAGGTCGTGGAGAACGCGGAGGCACCACGAAGGTTGACCCTGGATACGACGGAGCCGAACCACCGGCTCGAATCGGCACATGCGCGCAGCAAGAGGTCTTTCGCATGACGCGGATGTGGTCGGGACCGCTGCTATCAGAAGCCGACGTGCGCGAACGGTCGGGGCGGCGGACGCGCGTGCTGCTGCGCGGCGTGGTCTGGGCGGCGGTGCTGTACCTGATCCAGACAGTTGCCGTCCTCCTGCTGCTGTCGCCGGGCCAGATCAATACGATGCCGCTTGGCGGGGTGGCCTTGTTAGCGGTGATCATGCTCGCCTGTCTCATCGGGCCCATGGCGTGGGCCGACCGCCAAGCGGCTCCGTACGCCGTTCGCTGTCCAGGGTGTGACAAGGATCTGTCACTAAGCGTAGAGCGGCTGTACAGGACTCGCGTCTGTAATGGGTGTGGAGTTCGAGTATTGGCAGGCGGCCGAATGAGGCGAGCTGGCTGGTATGAACGCTGGCAGCGACGGCGTTGGCGGAGGAATCTTGTCTACTGGTTCTGGGCCTGGCCGCTGCTCAGCCTCGGGTGGCAGGTGGTTTATTGGTGGGATCCAGAGCAGCCGGGCACGGTCTGGGTGCCGCTGATGGTCGGAATCTCGGCGAATGGATGGGCGCTGCTTCGCACCGGGGATCTGCGCTATCTCGCCTCGTTCGTGGCCTGCCTGCTGCTGGCGGTTTCCGGCTGGTGGGTGACCTGCTAGAACAGGATCGCCTAGGGCTCGCCGGTCGAAGAAGGCGTGGGCAGGTGCGAGGTTTCGGATGAGACGGGTGCGAGTGTGGAGGAACCGAACATGGAACGACTCGAATTCCCGCAGACGCAATGCCAAGCGGCGGTGACGCGAGCGGACATCACGCCGCCTGTCGGCATCTTTCATCGCATGTGGGGAGCTGCCCGGCACGACCGCGCGACCGGCGTGCATCGTCCGCTGCTCGCGACGCTCCTGTGGCTGCAGCCCGCTAACGGCGCTGCTGACCAGGCGTTGGTCCTGGTTGCGCTCGATCACTGCATCCTTGATAATCCCGACATCGAACGGATCCAGCGGGCAGCGGCCGCTGCGGCGGGCGTCGAACCGCATCAGGTGCTGGTCACTCTCTCCCATACCCACGCTGCGGGACTCATGTCGCGCTCACGCAGTGGCGATCCCGGTGGCGACCTGATTGGGCCCTATCTCGACCTGGTGACGGAGCGTGTTGCGCAGTTGGCACGGGAGGCGAGTCAACGGCTTCAGGCGGCCACGGTGCAGTACGCGCGCGGCTCGGCGTCCTTGGCCCGGCATCGCGACTACTGGGATGAAACGCGGCGCCAGTTCGTTTGCGGCCTGCATCCAGACGGTCCTGCGGACGACACGCTGATGGTGGCTCGTGTCGTCGGTGAGGGCGGCCATTGCCTGGGCACGGTCGTGAACTACGCCTGCCATCCGACAACGCTGGCTTGGGACAACACGCTCATCAGCCCCGACTATCCCGGTGCGCTGCGGGAACTGGTGGAGGAGCTGACCGGCGCGCCCTGCCTGTTCCTGCTGGGAGCGGCCGGGGACCTGGGACCGCGCGACGGGTTTGTGGGCGATCCGGCGGTCGCCGATCGCCACGGACGGCAGCTTGGATATGCGGCCCTCTCCGCGCTCGAATCGCTGCCCTCGCCCGGCCAGACGCTCGCCTACCAAGGCCCTGTCGTCTCGGGCACGCTGATCGGCGCCTGGGATTACGAGCCGCTGACGGCGGCTGCGGCGGAGGCCGCGCGCAGGTGGCAGGTGGATGCGCGACCGATCGACCTGCCGTACCGGGTGGACCTGCCGACTTGCGAGGAGACGGAAGTCGCGCTGCGGGATTGGCAGCGGCAGGAAACGGAAGCGCAGGCGGCTGGCGACGCGGGCCTCGCTCGCGATTGCCGCGCGATGGTCGAACAGATGACGCGGCAACTCTGGCGATTGCAGGCGCTGCATCCCGGCAAGGCGTTCCACCTGCCCGTGACGATCGCCGAACTGGGGCAGGCGTTGTGGGTGTTCGTCGCCGGCGAGCACTACCAGCAACTGCAGTGCACGCTGCGGGAACGCTACCCCGATCGGCCGGTGATCGTGACCACACTGACAGGAGGTTGGCAGCCGGGATACATCCCGACCGCCCGGACCTACGGCTATGGTATCTATCAGGAACAGATCGCCGTCGTCGCTCCGGGTAGCCTGGAAGTCATCCAGGAAGAGATCGTCCGCCGCGTCGCGCCGTAAGCCGGAAAGCTCGCCGCGGCTCTCCGTGCCTCTTCCGAGTCCTCCGAGGTTAAATCCCCCGGGCGTTCGGAAGAGACATGGTTTGGTCGCACGATCCCCGGCCTGTCACGACTAACGCCGGCGTCGTGCGAGGCCGAGCAGTCCGAGGGCGAACAGGACCGCGGAGGTCGGTTCGGGGACCGACGAGACGGCCGCGCGCGGACCCGCTTCGTAGCCGCCGTTCTGGAACGCCTCGACGAAGTCGCTGCTGCTGAACTTCTTGTCGCCGTCCCAGTCGCCCTCGGTCCAGAGCGCGAGCGTGTTCGACTCGAACTTGCCCGCCGCGAAAACGCCGACGAGGTCGCTGCTGTTGAAGACGCCGTCGAGGTTGGAGTCGCCCATGTACGTCTTCTTCAGGTCGTTCACCCAGACGCGTCGGTCGGCGACGTCGATCTTGCGGTCGCCGTTGAGGTCGAAGGTGAAGTTGGTGCCACCGATGGCGTTGGCCTGCAGGTCGAGGTCGGCCGCGTCCAGGCTGCCGTTGCCGTTGAAGTCACCCACGGGCCCGCTGGCGAGGGCGGCCTTGAACTGAGCGCGGATCTGTTCGTCGGTCAGCGCCTTGTCCCACACGGCCACTTCGTCCATGAGTCCCGGGAATTGGTTGCCGGAGGTGTCGTAGATGCCGCCGCCACCGATCTTGAACAGATCGCCGGACGCTCCATACGATTCCACGGTCCGGGCGATCGGGTTGCCGCCCGTCGCGCCCAGTTCGCCGTTGACGTAGATCATCAGCTCTTCACCGGTTCCCACGGCCGCGATGTGCACCCATTCGTTCTCGGGCACTTCGCCAGAGAGCGGGAAGTCGACATAGCCGCCGGCGGGCGTCCACATCTGCAGCGTGGTGGGGTTGATGAAACCGAATTCGACGGTGTCGTTCTGGCCGAAGAGACCGATGCGGTTGTTCACGAGCGTCCCGGTCTTCACCCAGCCGGACATCGTGAACGCTCCCAGGCCGCTCATGGGCGAACCGGTCACCGAGACGAGGCCGCGTGCGGGGGCTTCCACGCTGAAGGCCCTGTTGTCGGCGCCGAAGCCTGGCAAGGATTCATTCGGACCGCTGGCGGCGCGATTGCCGCCGGAGAACGTGCCGTTCAGTTTCGCTCCGCCCGTCCCCAGGTTGGTCGCGACCGTGCCCTCGGTATCGTTCAGGTTCCAGTATCCGATCGGCGCGTCGGCCAGCACGGCCGTCGAGTAGCTGCCGCCTGCTTTCTGGGCCTCCGAGATCTGCTTCTGGATCTGCGACTGCGAGAGTGCCTTGTTGAACAACGCGATCTCATCAACCGTCCCCGTGAACTGGTTGCCGGTCGCGTCGAAGATGCCACCACCGCCGATGTTGAAGCGGTACGGCGAGCTGCCGTACGAAGGACCCGGGCTGACGCGTTCGCCGTTCAGATAGAGTTTGATCAGGCTGCCATCGGCGACCGCGGCCAGATGAGCCCACGTGCCGTAGGGCAGCTGCGTCGTGAGATTGACCGTATAGTCCAACTGGCCGCCCTGGGGCGTCCACATCTGAATCACGTTCGGCGCGATGAAACCAAACTCCACCGCGTCGTTCTGGCCGAAGAGCCCGATGCGGTTGCCAGTTCGCTCGGCCGGGTTGATCCAGGCCGACATCGTGAACTGCCCGAGGTCGTTGAGGATCGACTCGGGAATGGTCACGTAGTCGTCGCCCGTCGTGCCGAAGTTCACGGCCGAGTTGCCGACGCCCAGGCCCGTCACCTGACGGCCGTCGACGAGCGCAAAGCTGTTCGCCACGACCCGCTCCCCGCCCGTAAACTCACCATCCAACGCCGCTCCGCCCGTTCCCAGATTCTTGGCCACATTCCCTGCCTCGTTGAATCGCCAGTAACCGATCGGCTTGTCGGCGAGAACAGCGGAGGCGTAGTCGGCACGAGCATTGGAAGAAGCCATCTGCCAAGCGGCCAGGACCAGCAGGGCCGCACTTCCCATGGAGCGTCGCATCGGGTTTCCCTTCAATCGAAGTTGGTGAGTATCGTTGGTCAGTATCCAGGTTTGTCGAAGCCAGAGTCGGCTCGTTTCGTTCGGCAGGTGACAGAGGATTGACACCGTCCGCCGGGTCCGTGAATTTACCAGAGTTGCCGAGACATCCTAGAGGAATCTTTGCTCCACCTGGGCCACGAACCGACGCTCGGACATTATCGGTGGTTCGCTGCGGCTCGTGGGCTCCAGATTCCTTACGCGACCGGTCGCCCATGTTCAAAACGCGAAACAAGGGATCTGCCCAGCCGTGGGTTCCCGGGAACGGTCCCGGGCCCGCGACTGACACACGGTTGGCACACGGCGAGCTGTTCGCCCGGCACGGCGTGCGGGCGGCGGCGTTGTTCACGCACGGCCGACGCGAAGTCGCATCCATCCAGCCAGCAGGCGCCGAATCCAAGGCGTGAGTCGTCCACGGTTGAACTGGTCGCCCAGTTTGCGGAACGCCTCGGCGTGCGTCGGATAGGGATAGACGGTCGACGCAAACTGTCGGAGTCCTAGTCCGTGCGTGGCGGCGAGCGACAGTTGGCCCATCAGGTCGCCGGCGTTGTCGGCGACGATGGTTCCGGCCACCAGGCGGTCGGTCCCCTGGCGCACATGGACGCGCACAAACCCCAGGGCTTCGCCGGAGAGCACGGCTCGATCGACCTGTCGGAAGTCGACGGTGTAGGTGTCGACCCGGTGGTCGCGCGCGAGGTCCTCGGGGGCGGGTCCCAGGTGGGCGACTTCTGGCGAAGTGTAGGTGCACCACGGAATCCACAGTCGGCTCGCACGACCGCGTCCGCCAAAGAGCGCGTTGCGGAGCACAAGGCGTGCCTGGGCATCGGCCGCGTGCGTGAACTGAAGGCGGGAGCAGACATCGCCCGCGGCGTAGATGCGGGAGTTGGTGGTTCGCAGGAAGTCGTCGACGTGCACTCCCCGCCGCGCGTCACTTTGCACCCCCGCCGCCTCAAGATTCAGGCCCTCGATGTTGGGCATGCGTCCCAGCGCGACGAGCACCGCATCCGCTTCCACCGACCTTCGCTCGTTCCCCTGCGAGTAGACCACTTCCCGCACTTCTTCACGGCGACGCACCTCCTCCACCGTGGCCCGCGACAGGAACTCGACGCCATCCTGTCGCAGGGCCTGCTGGACGAGGGCGGCTGCCTGTTCGTCGTCACGCGGCAGGATTCGAGGGCCGCGTTCCAGCTGGGTGACTTGGGATCCGAATCGCGCGAAGCATTGCGCCAGTTCGCTGCCGATCGGTCCTCCGCCAAGGACAACCAGCCGGCGAGGCAGTTCGGTGAGCGAGAAGATGGTTTCGTTGGTGAGGCAACCGGCTGCGGTGAATCCCGCCAAGCCTCCATCCGCCGCGCGGGCCCCGGTGGCGATGACGGCCCGGTGAAACCGCAGTCGCTGTCCATTCACCTCCAGCGTCTGGTCGTCCACGAACACGCCTTGTCCCAGGAAGACGTCGACGCCCAGGTCGCGGAAGCGGGCGGCCGAGTCGTGCACCGCCATGTCGGCCCGCAGTCGTCGCATGCGTTCCATGATCGCGGCAAAGTCGACCTGGTCGGAGTGACGCGGGTGGCTGGAGCCCTGCCGTGCGTCTCGGACCGTGGCCGCGACGCGCGCGGCATGAATGAGCGACTTGGAGGGAACGCATCCGACGTTCAGGCAGTCGCCGCCCAGCCGTTGACGTTCGACCAGGGCGACCCGCGCGCCGAGCGACGCGGCTCCGGCGGCCGCGACCAGACCCGCCGGGCCTCCGCCGACGACCACCAGGTGATAGACATCACGCGCCGGCGGATCACGCCAATCGGGTGGCCGCACGTGCGACTCCAACCGGCGGTCGTGATCATCGTGGGAGGCGTGGGTGTGTGACATGGAGGAACACTATAAGCATCCCGTCGCGTGGCGGGAATTGGCGGTCGTCCCCGGTTTCCTTGAATCGTCCGCTCTAGACGCGTGTTCCGGCCGCATCGACGGTGGAGTTGTCCTCGTGCGTGCGGTATCCTCAGGCTCAACGCGATGCTGGGACCGCTTGGGCGCCGGCGTCACCAGGGAAAAACGATGGAGTCGCGAAGCATGCGAAACGGGTGGTTTCTGGTGGGAGCCTTGGTGCTCCTCAGGTCGATGGCTTCGCCCGTATCCGCACAGGAGTCGCCTGCAGCAGCCTTGGAGGCGGCGCAGCCGATGTCCGGCAAGACGGCTGACGTCGCGGAACTGGTGGTGACCTCGGATACGCGGCTCGATCCGACCAAGACCTACGGGCGCATCCGCATCGCCGCTTCGCAGGTGGTCCTGGACGGCGCGGGCGTGACGCTCGTGGGATCGGCCGATGGCAAACCGCGTGACTTCCAGGGCACGGCCATCGTCGCCGAGGGCGTGTCGCAGGTGACGCTGCGCAACCTCAAGGCCCGCGGCTGGGAACGCGGACTGCGGGTGCGGAATGGACGCCAGTGGACCATCGAGGATTGCGACTTCTCGGACAACTTCCACGACCCGGACTTCGGTTGGGGTGAGAACGGCCGGCGCGGCGGAATCCTGCTGGAAGGTGTCCACGATTCGGTGGTGCGCCGCGTGCGCGCGAATCGCGTGTGGGACGGCTGCGTGCTGGTAGACTGCGATCGGAATACGATCGAGGACAACGACTTCTCGCACACCTCCAACACCTGCTTGAAGATGTGGCATGCCAGCGAAAACGTGGTCCGCCGCAATCGGCTTGCGTACGGCTTGCGGATCTCCCCGGGCGAAGTGCATGCCCGCGACTCGACGTGCGTACTGATGGAGAGCGGTTCGAATGGCAATCGCTTCGAAGGCAACGACTGCACGCATGGAGGCGATGGGATCTTCATTCGCGTGCTGAACCAGTGGGTCAGCACCGACAATACCTTTGTCGACAACGACTGCTCTTACGCCAATAACAATTGCATCGAGGCCTGGTCGCCTCGCAACACCTGGATTCGCAACAAGGCGAACCACGGCAGTTACGGCTTCTGGCTTGGAGCGTCCGATCAAAATGTGCTGGTGGAGAACGAGGCCTCGTTCAATGGACTCCCCAACGGCTTCCACAACTCCCCGCATCTTCCCGAGGGCACGCATGCGGGGATCGTGTTCATGTTTGGCCCGTCGAGCCATACGGTACTGCGCGGCAATCGCTGCGAGGGGAACCACGGAGCGGGAATCGCCGCCATCGGCGACTTGGAGTCCCAGGGGCGGAAGTGGAATGCGTTTCACTGGGGCGTGGAGCAGAATCAACTGGTGGGCAATCGTTGGGGGATCTACCTGCAGCACGCCGAGATGCTGACGCTGCGCGGGAATACGTACGAGCGCAACGAGCGAGCGGATGTCTGGGAAGCGGGGGATGTGCGGGAGCTGGATCGTCGCGATGAACTCGCCGTGTCGGGCGAATCGCCACGGATCCGCCTGGCGGGCCCCCATACCGTGGTCGTGGGGGAGTCCATGACGTGGCGCGCGGAGTGCGACGGCATACAGGATCGGCCGCGTACCTGGAATTGGCGCGTCCAGTCTTTGGCCGGCGTGACCACGCAGGGACTGGACTCGGAGTTCACCACGACCTTCGCGCGACCGGGCTTCCATCGACTGGCGTTGACCGTGGAGGAAGAGGGCCGCCTGGGATTGGCCTGGCGTGATGTGTATGCGGTGGAGTCGTTGCCGGAACTGGGTACGGAACCGGTCGATGGGGACGTGTCGGCGTGGACGTGCATGGAAGCGGATTCAGACGCAAGTTTCGCCGGGGTCGAGCAGGTCTGCCTGCAGGGCCGGCGCGCGCTAAGGGCGCGGATCGATCCGTATGGCGGTGGACGTGTGACGCTGCGATGGCAGTCGCCGGGCGTCGGTGCCTCCACCGCGGGCAAGACTCATCTGGTCTTCTGGGTCAAGGCCCGCAATGAACACGTGCCCGGCTGGCAAGGACCGAATCCTGTCGTGGGGCTGGGGGGAGCGGATGGAAGCGTGTGTCGCTTCACGCCCACCCAGGAGTTGTTGTCGTCGCCCGCGTTCACGGAGGCGCGCGAGGGATGGATGCGATTAGAAGTGCCCTTGGCCGGCGATGCCATCTGGCAACGCGAAGGATCGGTGCCCGAGACGCTGGCTGCCATCGAATGCGGCTTCGACTCGTGGGGCACGCCGCCACTCACCCTGTGGCTGGATGGCATGGGGCTGGTGACCTGCGACCCGGCCAATCCGTAACCGTCGGCCGTTCCGGAGGACCCGACGCGCGGCTTTTCACGGCCCGGCGTTTCAGGGCCCGGATTCTTCCCGAGGCGAGGGATCGTGATGCGGAAACGGTTCCAGGTGGACCAGCACGTCGCGGAGGGCGGCGTGGTGGTGCACCAGGAAGTCTTTCACGGCATGTCCCACGCGATGTCCCGCGTCGACGGTCATCCGAGCGTCGACCTGGATGTGGATGTCTGCGAAGTATTCCAGCCCCGACTTGCGGACCCGCAATTTCTCGACACGCTGCACTCCGGGGATCCTCGCCGCATCCTCGCGTATCCGCGCGACGAACTCCGGGTCGGCCTGTACATCCATCAGTTCGCTGCCGCTCTTTCGTAGCAGTTCCGTGCCCGATCGCACGATCATGATCGCGATCAGCAGCGACGCCGCTTCATCGGCCCACATGAAGCGCGGTCCGCCAAGACGGATGGCCAGCAGGCCCAGCAGCACCGCGGCCGCGCAGAGTGCGTCGCTGCGGTGGTCCCAGGCGTTCGCGATCAAAGCCGCCGATCCCGTGCGCCGCCCCACCTGGATCTTGTAGCGATAGAGGGCCTCCTTGATCAGCACATTGATGCCGGCGATCCAGAGTGTCCAGGCCGCGGGCACTTCGTGAACCAGCGGCAGGCGATGGATCGCCTCCCAGCCCACGCCCCCCGCCGACACCAGCAGGAGCAGCGCCACATAGGAGGCCGCGATGCCCTCGGCACGCGAGTGACCATACGGATGTTCGTCATCGGGGGGCCGCTGCGCGACATGCAGGCCGTAGAGCACCACCAGCGTGGACACGACATCGCCCAGCGAATTCACCGCGTCGGCGATTAACGCAAACGAATGACCGACGAAGCCGCCCAGCAGTTTGGCAACTCCCAAACCGAGATTGACCAGCAACCCCAGGTAAGCCGCCTGGCGTACTTCGCGATAGAGGTGGTCGGGGGTACTGTTCACGGTCAAGGTCGGTGCCTTGGGGAGGAAGCCAGCGAAACGGGATCGAGAGGAAGCGTGATTCGGCAACCGCTGCCGATTCCAAGCAACCGTCGCCGGCCGCCGCCTGACTCTCGGGAGCGACATTGTAGCAGGCAAACTCCCGATGCTGCGTCTTCCGAAAGGCGGAGCGATCCCGCCGGATATTCCTCGAGGGTATTTGCGGGGCCGTCTGCCGTGGGTCCCGAACGCCTTCGCATGGTGGCAGCATGCCTCGCAGTTGACCGCAGCCGCATTCCAGTCGCTTCAAGGTGTCGCGGCTGGGTTGACGGTAGCGGACCTGTTAAAATGTGAAGTTGTCAGGTGCGAGGACGAATGGTGCGTGCGGCGGTGCGTGCGGCGGTGCGTGCGGCGATGCGCGGCCATGGCTCGGGAGTTTCCATGCGCGAGCCCATCCGGATCTGGGGTCTGGGAAGTGACCACGGCGACGATCGAATCGGCTGGGCCGTGGTCGAAACGTTGGTTGGCGATGCCGTCTGCGGCCCGTACGTTCGTACGGCTCGCGCTCCCTGGGACCTGCTGCTCGACGATCCCTGGCCGCGGCGGATGATCGTCGTGGACGCGGCGCAACTGGGCCGGGCGGCGGGCGCGATCGTGGAAACGACCTTGGGCGGCCACGCCTTCGGCGCGACTTTCCGGGTGGGTGACGCGGCTTCCCAGGTCACGACGCACGTGCTGCGGTCATCGCGTGGCTCATCGCATGGAGCGGGACTGGCAGAGATCCTGGAGCTGGCCCGGCAGCTCGGTCGGTCGGTCGACGAGTTGGTATTGCTGGCGGTGGAGATCCAGCAGTGCGAACCGGGGTCCGGACTGAGCGATCCGGCGCGCCATGCACTGCCACGGGTCGTGCGCCGCGTGCGGGAGCTCGCCAGCGAGTGGCTTCAGCAGGACGCCTGTTGACTCGCGGCGAAGCGGAATTCCAATGGGCCTCCAGATCGTCGGGATCCTTGATCGTGCATGAACGATCGTTGGTACGCACTTTGCTTCGCCAAGTGGAGGAGATCCTGCGGGAGTATCCGCGGGCGCGGGTGTGCCGCATCCATGTCAGCGTCGGTGAGTTCGCGGGCGTGGAGGCTGCCTTGCTGGAGCCCGCGTTCGAGGAACTGACGCACGCGACCGACTTGGAGGGCGCGCGGCTGGTGGTGCGGTTGGAGCCGCTGGAAGCCCGATGTCGCTCGTGCCACCATCTTTTTAGAATCATGTCGTTCCACTTCGAATGTCCTCGGTGCCAGCATCGCGCCCTCGAGATCGTCCGGGGCGAACAGTTGATACTGGACCGCGTGGAGTTGGAAGAGGAGCAGGAGGAAGCATCATGAGTGGTGAACCGAAGCCAGGGACCGCCGGGCAGGGTGGAGTTTCCCGGGGTGGCTCGAGTGGCCCGCCCGCTGGCAACGGCGCGCGGGGAGGGCGGTTGATCGAGGGGCAGGACATCCTCGCGATCCTCCGCGACCTGCACTTCCTGGCCGATCTCTCGGATGAACTGCTGCGGGAACTGGCCCTGCTGGCGGAGGTGCGGGAATATGACGCGAGGGAGGTGGTGGTGCGCCAGGGAGAACCGGCGACGGCCATCTACGTGGTGGTTTCGGGCCAGGTTTCCTTGGAAGTCTGCGCGGCGGGGGTGGGCTGCAAGCGGATCCTGACCATCGGCCCCGGTGAACTGCTCGGCTGGTCGGCCGTGCTGGATCCAATCCAATGGACGGCGACAGCTCGCACGAGCAGTGCGACGCGCGTCGTACGGCTCGACGGCGCCAGGCTCCGAGCGATGTGCGATCGCGCTCCGGTCCTGGGATACCAGTTGATGCTGCGAGTTGCCCAGGCCCTGTCGCGACGACTGAACGCGACGCGGTTGCAGTTGCTGGACGTTTACGGAGCGACGATGCCGTCGACGCCCGACGAGGGCGGCATGGCGGCTGCCGCGGCCGCCAGTCATCCGGCATCGTCGACAAGGCGATGACGAGCGGGTGTCGATGCAGTGGCCGAGCGGGTGTCGCGGCACGAGGGGCTTGTCGTTCGCGCTGGAGCGAGCTGTCCTTCGGCGGAATGCGTTGGGGCTGGAAGCATGCTCGAAGGGAGCCGTGAGTGGAACAGGAATCGCCGCGAGGATCGCGATCGTATCTGCTGCCGAAGGGCGCCTTGGGGGAACTGTTCTCAGCGCTGCGCGCGCGGGGCTACCGGGTGATCGGGCCTCGCGTGGGCGAGGGCGCGATTGTGTACGGAGAGGTCGATAACGCGGAGCAGTTGCCGCGGGGCTGGCTGGACGAGCAGGACGGCGGCCTCTATCGGCTTCGGCAGGATGGGACCGCGGGCTACTTCGATCATGTGGTCGGCCCGCATTCGCTGAAACCCTATCTGTTTCCGCCGCGCGAGACGCTGTTGAGCATGGAGCGTCGCGCGGACGGCTGGCGTATCGAGGCGGCGGCTGCGCCGGCGGAACGGTTGGCGGTGGTAGGAGTGCGCAGTTGCGACCTGCACGCGCTGGCGATCCAGGATCGCGTTTTCCTGGAGGGCCCTTACCAGGATCCGGGCTACCGCGCGCGACGCGAAAATCTGTTTCTGGTCGCCGTCCAGTGTCGGCGCGCCGCAGCCACCTGTTTCTGTCACTCGATGGATACCGGCCCGCGGGCCGAACGCGGCTTTGACCTCGCGCTGACCGAGGGCGAGGAGTCGTTCGTCGTCGAAGTGGGTAGCGAGGCAGGGGCTGGCGTGGCGGATGCAATGTCAGGCTTGCGGCCTGCCAAGCCGGCGGAGGTTGCAGGTGCCGTCGAGCAGTCGCGAGAGCTGCGCGCGCACTTGGAGACGCGTCGCGCGGACTCCGATCGGTCCGAGGTCGGTGCCTTGCCTGCTCCTGGACCTCGCCCCCGGTCGCTCGATACCGAAGGCCTGCGCGAGTTGTTGCTGGGGCAGCCGGATCATCCCCGCTGGACGGAAGTCGCCGAGCGGTGCCTGTCCTGCGCGAACTGCACGATGGTCTGCCCCACCTGTTTCTGCAGCAGCGTCCAGGAGGTGACCGATCTGACGGGCGACCAGGTGGCGCGCGAACGCACCTGGGACTCCTGCTTCACCGCCGATCACTCCCGCGTCAGTTCGGGCGTCGTGCGCGCGTCGACCAGTTCGCGTTACCGACAGTGGCTGACGCACAAGCTGGCCAGTTGGATCGACCAGTTCGGCACATCCGGTTGCGTCGGTTGCGGCCGTTGCATCACCTGGTGTCCCGTGGGAATCGACCTGACCGAGGAAGTGGCCGCGATACGGGGAGGTTCATCGTGAGTGGTTGCAGCACGATGCCGACGGTCGACCCGGCTTCCCCCTGGATTCCGCACGCGGCGCGGATTCGCGCGATGCGTGCCGAAGTCGCGTCGGTGCAGACGCTGGAGCTTGAGTTTTGCGATGCGGAGGTCGCCAAGCGATTTCGTTTCCTGCCCGGGCAGTTCCACATGATGTACCTGCCGGGGATCGGCGAGTCGGCGATCTCGTTCAGCGGAGATCCCGCTGATGCCTCGTACTTCGTGCATACCATCCGCGCGGTGGGCAACGTCACGAACGCGATCGCCCGCTGCCGCGTGGGAGATACCCTGTTTGTGCGCGGGCCGTTTGGGTCACCGTGGCCGGTGGAGGAATCGGCGGGACACGACCTGCTGGTGGTGGCCGGTGGCCTGGGTCTGGCGCCTCTGCGGCCGGTCGTCTACCAGGTGGCGCGGGAGCGGGAACGGTTTGGACGCGTGATGGTCATCCATGGCGCGCGATCGCCGTCGGACCTGCTGTATCGTGACGAGTACGCGAAATGGCGGGAGGCGGGGATCGAGGTGCTGGAGACTGTGGACCTGGGCGATGCGGAGTGGGATGGTGCGATCGGTTTTGTCACTCCGCTCATGCGTCGATTTCGTACCTCCGGCGCAGCCTCGCGCGTGATGGCGTGCGGCCCGGAAATCATGATGCGTTTCGTCGCGCAGGAGGCCCTGTCGATGGGCATGGACCGCCAGCACATCTTCTTGTCGATGGAACGGAACATGAGTTGCGCGGTCGGCCTTTGTGGCCACTGCCAGTATGGGCCTGTCTTCATCTGCAAGGATGGCCCCGTGTTTGCCTATGATATCCTGGAGCCTTACCTGCATGTCGAAGACCTTTAGCGACGGCGCGGCGGCCAGCAGGCGGCGGCCGACCCTGGCGGTGTTCAAGTTCGCGTCCTGCGACGGCTGCCAGCTCACGCTGCTGGATGCCGAGGATGAATTGCTGCAGATCGCCGATGCGGTGGAGATCGCCTACTTTCTGGAAGCCCGCACGCGGACGCTGGAAGGACCCTATGACGTCGGGTTGGTCGAGGGATCGGTGACGACGGCGCACGACCGGGAACGGATTCGTGAGATTCGCGCGCAGTGCCGCTACCTGGTCACCATCGGCGCTTGCGCGACGGCCGGCGGGATCCAGGCGCTGCGGAACTGGGCGGACGTCGGGGACTTCCTCGCCATGGTCTACGCGCGGCCCGACTACATCTCGACGCTGGCCACCAGCACGCCGATCTCCGACCATGTGCCGGTGGATTTCGAACTGCGTGGATGTCCCGTGGACAAAGGCCAACTGCTGGAGCTGGTGACCGCCCTGGTGCTCGGACGTGTGCCGCGCGTGCCGCGGCACAGTGTGTGTGTCGAGTGCAAGGAACGGGGGACGGTGTGCGTTTCCGTCGCGCGGGGCATCCCCTGCCTGGGCCCGGTCACGCAGGCCGGCTGCGGTGCCTTGTGCCCGTCGTACGGTCGCGAGTGTTTCGGCTGCTTTGGTCCGCAGGAGAGGGCGAATGTGCCAAGCCTGCTGCGGCACCATTGCGAGCAGGGCGGCGATCCAGGCCAGTTGATCGACCTGCTCCGCAACTTTAACGTCAACGCCGTGGGATTTCGCGAGACGAGCGAACCGTTCTGGAAGCAGGGGACCGTCCAGGCCGCAGACGGCCGCGTCCTGTACCAGGTGGAGGCGTTCCAGGAGACTCGGCCGGCGACAGATGTCGACGGCGACGTCACGCGGACGTCGTGATGTGTTTCCGGGTGAACGGACCCGCCAAACGAGTGCAGTGACAGAGTGTGGCGCACAGGCTGTTTGGATCCGACGAGGAGATCTATCCGTGGGTGGCAAGCGAGAGATCGAAGTCAAGGCACTGTCGCGCGTCGAAGGCGAGGGGCGTCTGTATGTGCGCCTGGCCGGCGATGTCGTGGAGCAGGTGGAACTGGCCATCTACGAGCCGCCGCGATTCTTTGAGGGATTCCTGCGGGGACGCGAGGTGCGTGAGGTCCCCGACATCACCGCGAGGATCTGCGGCATCTGCCCCGTGGCTTATCAGATGACGTCGTGCCACGCACTGGAAAAGGCGTTGGGCATCGAGGTCACGCCCGAGATCCGCCTGCTGCGCCGATTGCTGTACTGCGGCGAATGGATCGAGAGCCATGCGCTGCACATGCACCTGCTGCATGCTCCGGATTTCCTTGGATACGAGAGCGGCTTGAGCATGGCGGCCGACCATCGAGAGGTGGTGACGCGCGGGCTGCGGCTGAAGAAGATCGGGAACGAGCTGCTGACGGTCCTGGGAGGTCGCGCGATCCATCCGATCAACGTGGCCGTGGGCGGATTCCATCGAATCCCCGGTCCGGAGCTGCTCAAGGCGATACTGCCAGACCTGGAGTGGGCGGTTGAGGCCGCGCGCGAAACGATCCGCTTCATGGCGCGACTGGACTTCCCCGACTTTCGCCGCGACTACGAGCTGGTTTCGCTCTGGCACGAGGACGAATACCCCATGAACGAGGGGCGCGTCCGCAGTTCACGCGGGCTGGATGTGTCGGTCGAAGAGTATGAACGGCATTTCGAGGAGCGGCACGAGCCGCAGAGTACGGCGCTGCACAGCGTGCGACTGCCCGGTGCCACGTCTTACCTTTGCGGCCCCCTCGCGCGTTTGGGATTGTGCCGCGAGCAGCTGTCGCCGCTGGCGCGAAGGGAGGCGGACGCGTGCGGCATCGACTGGCCGTCCGGCAACAATTTCCACAGCATCGTCGCCCGGGGCATCGAAGTGCTCGACGCGTTCGAGGAGGCGGCGCGCATCGTGCGTTCCTACCAGGCCACGCCCGCGCTGAGTCGGATTCCGTTCGAACCGCGCGCCGGCGAAGGCTGCCATGCCACGGAGGCGCCGCGCGGGCTGATCTTCCACCGGTATCGTATCGGCGATGATGGTCGTATCGCGGAGGCCAAGATCGTGCCGCCCACGTCACAGAACCAAGGCCAGATCGAAGACGATCTACGCAACTTCGTGCCCGGCGTCGCACACCTAGACGATGCCGACCTCACACGCCGCTGCGAGCACCTCGTGCGCAACTACGACCCCTGCATCAGCTGCGCGACCCATTTCCTGCGCATGACGATTGAACGCAATCCGCCGGGAGCAAGTGGACCATGAAATCGGTGGAAGTCCAGATCGACCTGCGACGAACGCGGCGCGAGGCGGCCGAGTCCTTCCGCCATGCGATGGCCGCCCAGGGCACGCTCGTGGTGCGTCTGATGTCGTCGCCGGGCTCCGGAAAGACGACCCTGCTGCAGCATACGGCGCAGCAACTCACGACCACACATCGCGTGGCGATCCTCGTCGGCGACGTGGAGACGCAGCGCGACGCCGAGCGCCTCGCGCCCTATGCGCCCACGCGACAGATCACGACCGGCGGAGCCTGCCACCTGGAACTGCCGCTCGTGGAGGATTCCTGGCGACAGCTTGACGCGGGGCGCGTCGACTTCCTGTTCGTCGAGGATATCGGCAACCTGATCTGTCCCGCGTCGCACGACCTGGGCGAGCATCTGCGGGTGCTGTTGTTGAGCACCACGGAAGGCGACGACAAGCCCGGCAAATACCCGAAGGCGTTTCGCACCAGCGATGTGGTGGTCATCTCGAAGACGGACCTGCTGGCTCATGTGCCGTTTGACGTGGCCTGCGCCGAGAAGGATGCGCGGAATGTACGCGACGATCTCGTGTTTTTCCGCCTGAGTGCCCTGCGTGGCGAGGGAGTCGACGCCTGGGTGCGCTTCCTGCTCGAACGGCGGGCTGCCCTGCACCGAGGGGCGACGGGCAGTTCCGCGGATGGCTTGCCATGAACCAGTCGGCCAACGGGCCGGAGACGCTCGATGCGATGATCGCACGCCTCTGGCTGCTGCGTGGCACGGTGCAGGGGAGTGGCGTGCGGCCAGCCGTGCTGCGTTGGGCGGCGACATGCGGGCTGCGGGGAATCGTGGGCAATACAGGCGAGGGAGTCGAAGCGAGGCTCGAAGGCGCGGCTTGCCAACAGCAGCAGTTTCGCGCGGAACTGACAGGTCACCTGCCTGCGGGCTGTGAGATGCAGACCATCGAAGAGCACGCTGTCGATTGGCACGGGTATGCGGGATTGACCCTGGCAGGATACGACGACAGGCGATCGACAGCGCGTTCCTCGGAAGCGATTTCGGACGAGGGAGGCTCGGAAGATCGCAGGACGCGTGTATCCCCGTTGGCAACGCCCGTGCCGCTGGATCGCCGGGTCTGCGATGCCTGCCTTCATGAGATGACGGACGCGGGCAATCGGCGTCGCGGATATGCTTGGATCAGCTGCGCGACCTGCGGTCCCCGCTACAGCCTGGTGACTCGGATGCCATTTGAACGCCCGGACACGGCCATGCGGTCGTTTCGGATGTGCCACGCGTGTGCGGAAGAGTATCGGTCGATGGACGACCGGCGTCTCCATGCGCAGACCATCGGTTGCCAGGAGTGCGGTCCGCGGTGGTGGGCCGTGGACGCGCGCGGCGTTCGCCACGAGGGCTTGGTGCGGGCGAGGCCGCGTGGCGACTCGTGGCGCGGCGATTCTCGGGGAGAGAAGCCTGTTGTCGATCCCTCGGACGACGCGCTCTCGCTGGCGGTGCGGTTGCTCACGGGCGGACGGATACTCGCGCTGCGCGGCGTGGGGGGCTACCAACTGCTGTGCGATGCGACGGACGAACAAGCGGTTCGGCGGTTGCGGGAACGGAAGGCTCGACCGACCAAGCCGTTCGCTGTGCTCGTGGAGGACCTGGAGGCGGCGCGGCGGATTGCCCGATGGGGGCCGGGCGAGGAGGAGCAGCTGTTGTCTGCGGCCAGTCCGATCGTGATCGTGCCGGCTCGCGTCGATTCGCCGCTGGCGGCGTCGGTGCACCCCAGGCTGCGCGAGGTCGGACTGATGCTGCCGACGACGGGCATGCATGCGCTGCTGCTG
>JBIIEC010000357.1:0-6520 GCA_044238045.1 Pirellulaceae bacterium
CGGTCCGATGGTCTCGGTCAGCTCCGGCACCTGCATCAGCCGGGCGGCCCGCTGGGGAGCATCCGCGCGCAGCCGCTCGGTCAGCTCATTCAGCGGCACATACGTCAACCGGCCTCGCTCCAGCCGGTAATGCTCCTCGCTCCCGAAGACCGTCTTCGCCATCGGCGTCGGCAGATGCTCGAGCGTCATCGTCGGCCGTTTCTCCGACTCCAGCAGTTCCCGTTGAGCGGTCGTTTCTTCCAACTGTTTTTCCAGCGAACGCAACTCGCTGGACACCTCGACCTCCTCGCGAGCCACTTCATCCAGCCGATTCCGCCGTTCATCGAGCTCCAGGCGAGCGGCCGCCATCAGCACGTTCAGCTGGTGGCGTTCCCCGCGTCGCGCCGCAATCACGCCCTCCATCTGCTGGGCACGCGTCTGGATCTCACGGACGCTGGTATCGACTCCCTTAAGCTCCTGGCGCGCCGCAGCGCGTTCGACGAGCGACTTCTGCAGATCCTCGGCCGGAGGAGCCGCCAGCTGTTCCACGGCGGCATCCTTCGCACGAACGCCGATAACCATGATCAGGATCACGAAGATCCCCACCAGGTTGGCAACCACATCGAGGAAGGAGTCCTCGCCAGCCGCCTGTTCTTCCGCGGGTCGTCGTCGCCGGAGTCTCATCCGTTTACTTCCTCACTATGCTGATCCCGCTGTCCTGCAACAGCCGGACCAGCTCGTCGTACACCGGTTCAGCGCCGCGATCGACGCGAACCTGGAGGATGGGTTTCCAGTACATGTTTTGGCCGGCGATGCCCCAGCTCTCCATGCGTTGCCAGATCTTCGCGACGAGTTCATCGACGTCGTCTTCCACCGCACCCTGCAGCGGAATCACGACCGGCTTCCGGACGCGATCTTTTTTCTCCGGGTGGATCACCAACTGGTTCGCGGAGAGCTGCACGATGATCGGACGCGTGAGTCCCGTGGCGTTCACGGCGCGCGAGGGCAGGCCCCAGTCCTTGCCTTGCCCGCGTGAGCCGCCACCGGCCCCCGCTCCGGCGCCGAAGGCGGGCATGCCGCCGCCCAGCGATGAGGAGGCCGTGGAACCGGAGGCGCCAGCACCCGCGCCGGCTCCGCCACTCGGTACGGCCGCTCCGCCACCGGAGCCGCCCGGGACCTTCGAGCCGGCCGCGTTGCCTACCGACGCGCTGCCGGCCGCCCGTTCCCCAGCGGCCTGGGCGGAAGATCCCGAGGGCGTGCGTCCCGTCGAGGCGACGGCGGCCGGATCGCTGGAGCCTCCGCCGCGTGAGCCTGCGGGCCCCGTCGTACGCTCGTTGGCCGTTGCCGATCCGGAACTGCGGCCCGAGGGATCGCTGCGTTGTGGGCCGGCTAGTTGCAAGGGATCGCCATATCGCCCGTCGGTGGCCGGCGGATCGCCCATCGGCTCACCCGACCCACCGGCCGCCCCGGTTCCCCGGTTGGCGTCGCCGTTCGTGCGGTTGCTGCCGTCATTCGCAGGACGGTTCGTCGAGTTGCCTGGCCCGCTGCTTGCGGTACCTGGCCCGCCGCTTCCCGGCCCCGTGCCGCCGGCCGTGGAGAACTCCCCGACTGGCCCCGTACCTGCTTGCCCCGTACCGGCCGGTCCTCTTCTGGCGGGCCCTTGCCCACCCGCAGCGGCGTACGCTTCGGCAGCGTAACCACCCGGGCCCACTCCACTTCCCGAATCGCGAGCGTCGGTCATGCGACTTCCGGGTCCGGGCCCGGCCGCGGCTCCCTCGGGAACGCGGGCGCCGTCTCGCGAGGAACTTTCCGCCAAGTCCACCGGACCACCTTGGCCCGAACCATCCCCGGGCAAGCCAGCGGGTCGTCCACGATTCTCAGACGCGCGAGCTGGCGAAGGCTCCGGCAGACCGCGGTCCCCTTCGGCGCCTCCCGCATTCACGAAGCCACCGGTCTTGGAAGCGGTCAGCAGGGCAGGGGCCCGGCGACCGAAACGAGCCGGAGCGATCGACTGCAAATACCGTCGCCGCGCTCGCGCTTCGTCCACGGAAGCTTCCAGCAACTTCGTCAGCTTCTCGTCCTTTTCGGGATAGGCCAGGGGCAGTTCATCCTCGACCAGTTCGTATCCGAACTCCGTCTCCCAGGACTTCATCGCCGCTCGCGCGGCGGCGTACGAGACGGCTCCTCGCGGACGCACGACCAGCAGCGGGTAGGGCAGGCCTTCCGCATCGCCGGTTGCATCTTTCAAGTACTCGCGCTTCGCCCGCAGCGCCGTCGCCAGCGGGTTCTCGTCCGTGATCGGTTCGGTGAAATCTTCGCTGCGGAACGTCACGCCTTCGGGCTGCAGGACGATGCGATCCTCCAGGCATTCGACATAGATCGGCTGGCGTCGCGTTCCGTTGGGTCCATCGTAGGCCAAGATCGCGTACGAAGGTTTTTCGTTCTCCCGCGCCTTGCGCGCCGCCTCCAGCTCCCGCTCCGCCTTCGCCAAAGTCTCCTTCAGCTCGTCGATTCGCTCCCGCGACGCCTTTTCCGCCAGCGACTCCTCGCCCGCCTTGCTCTCGATGTCCTGTGCTTCCGCAGCGGCTTGGTCTAATTCGTCCTTCAGGCGTCGGATCTCATCCTCCAGATGACTCAACTCCCGCCGTTTATCCTCGAGGGCCTCCGCCGTTTTTTCCCGCGAAGCCTGCAGCATCTCGATGCGCCAGCGCGACTCCTCGATATCGAGTCGCGCCTGCTCGGCCTGCTCCCGGACCTTCCCAAGGTCTTGCTCCCGCTGCCGCGCATGCTCCACCGCACTCGCCTTGGCCTGCATGACCAGGACGACCAGCAGTACGATGAGCGATCCCATCGTGCAGATCAGCACGGCCAGGAACGGAAACAGGCTGACCGCGTCTCCCGAAGATCCTCGAGACCGCCTCATGCTGCACGCTCCTGCGGCGTCGAAACCTCCAGCTGGACCTGGGCGTCCCGCGGCATCGGCTTGCCCAGACGCGTGCTGAGCAGGTGGATGGCCGCCGAGAGGCTCATCACGGTGTCCTCGAAGTTCTTCGCGCCGGCCAAGGCCCGCAGGTTCTGGTTGAGAGCTTTCTCGAGCGAGATGACCTGTCCGGTGGCGTCGAGGACCTTCAGCAGGATCTCGCTCTGGCGTCCCACCTCGGCCTGCTGCGTCTGCAGCTGCCGCAGCGACTCCTCGGCCGTCTTCTGCCACTGAGCCCACTGGGATCCGACGAACTCACCGGCATGCTGTTCCACGCGGAGCAGGTTCGCGTGGTGCGCGTCGAGGCTCTTCTGCAGCGCCCCGGCCAGCGAGGCTTCCATCGCCTGCCCGGTGTTCTGGATCAGGCGGCTCCACTGCTGGTGCGACTGCTCCAGCGTGTGCCGCCAGATCTCGGCCTGCCGCTGCGTCTGCACATCCACTGCGGAGAGCGTGGACTGCGCGATGCGGTGCAGGACCGCCGCCTGGGGATCGGCCGAGACCTCGTGGCGGACGAAGTGGGTCGACAGGATCCGCGTTGCGTTGCGGTCCACCATCGCCAGCACCTGGCCTTCGATCTGCTGCGTGAGGAACTGCGCGAACATCATGACCATCGACAGGGTGAGCGCAAGAGCCGTGGTGTCGAAGGCGACGCCGAGTCCCGAAAGCAGGCCGTCCATGGCCTCCTTGGGCGAGTTCACGAGCGCTTCGGGCGAGAGACCGGCGAGTGCTTCGGTGATGCCAATGACCGTGCCCAGGAAGCCCAGCATCGGCGTGGCCCAGATGACGATGCGAGCGAGGGCGTACCCGTCGTGGTTCTTTTCGACTTCAATATCGGCGAGGTACTTGAGTTCCTCGTCCAGGCGATCGGCGGCGTCGCTGCGCACGAGGTGCGAGAGGCCGTCCTGCAGCCGCCGGCTGACCAGCAGGCGGCGCACGGAAGCCGGCCACTCCTTGATCTGTTCCAGCAGGGTCGCGGCCCGCACGGCCACCGCTGCGGGCAAGTTGCCAGCCGCTGGTGCGGGAAGGTCCACCGAGTCGGTCAGCCGCAGTTCGCCTGCCGCCTGCCATCCCCGCAGCAGGATGGCGACCATCCCGACGAAGAACAGCCCCGTCTCGACATACTCGACGGGATGGCCCGCCGTATACCGCAACAGCAGCGGACTCTGGAACACTCCCTGGCGGAGCGCCACGAAGTAGACGACCGAGAGCGCGGTGCCCCAGATCAGCGGAGCTCCGGTGGTCTCCAGTACAACGCCCAGCCAACGCTTTCCTCGACGATCACTCACGTTCGTGGTCCCTCCATGCTGACCCGCGGCATCCCGCGGCGCGACCGGCCCATCCCTGGGCCGCGTCGGACACCTGGCTCCCGTCACCCGGTTCGCCAACGCGAACCAACGGTTGCCTCTTCCTTCCATACCCTGACCAAGCCGGATAATCCTCAGAATCGGCCCAACCGTCAAAGTCGAATCAGCCAAATTCGTCGAATGAATGGCAAAGAAGTTGCCGCCAAGCGATGCCAGCAGCGACACCGCCACCACAGCCAGCAGTCAAGGAACGCAGGGCCCTGCGTTCCCGCAGTGCGTTCCCACTGCTGGGTGAAATCGAAGAAGCGTCATTCCGGGAAGTCGCACGGGCAATTGACGCCCGTGGGCACGGCGAGTATCATCCACGTTCCCGCCGCCGCTGGGGCCAACGCCTCTGCCGGCGTCGCGGCCAGCAAGACGCCCCCATCGTCTAGTGGCCCAGGACATCGGGTTCTCAGTCCGAAGACAGGGGTTCGACTCCCCTTGGGGGTATTTCGCAGGACACAAAGACCCCGGGAAACACTGGTTTTCCCGGGGTTTTTGCATTTCTGGACCGAGGGCGATCCCGCCCGCATCGGAGCTGCCGCGCGGCGTTCATGCGGCCGGGAGGGTCGCGCTGCGACGGGCTTCAAGGCGACTCGCCAGCGGTGGCACCCAACCGATCGGCGCGCAGCAGCTGTCGCTCTCGGGCGCGCAGCAGCGGGCCGCGCTGGACTTCAAAACCCGAGTAGGCAATCGCACTGCGGCCCTGTCCCCAACAGACGCCCACGGCTTCGCCCAGGGCATGACACCACGCAATCGGAACGGCGGCCGCAAACGTAGCCGCCGTCCTGCACAGGGAATTCTCGTCCCATAGAATGCCGGCGGAACGCCAGATCTTGAGAACGGCCACGACCGGAAACAGAACCGACCGCCCAACACGCTCTAGCAAGCTCCACTGCATCCGCCTGTTTCGCTCCGCACCAAACACTCGTCCTCCGTGGAATGCAAATCGCAACGCCGGAAACAGCCGGCTCATGTTGACATGCTGCAGGGAACTGTGCGCACATCGCACCAGGCGAGCGCGCGGATAGTCCCTCAAGACCCGCTCCTGCAGAAACCCCTCCACCTGGAACAGTCCCGGGTCACCGAGGGCGGCGACGAGAGCTTCACGTCGATAGGCCGTGCTGTGCCAAGGCAGCTTCCCGCAAGCCTCGAAACGTTCCGAAGCCGTGCGCAACTCCAGCATCCCGTGGGTGAGCTGGAACTGCGCACGGCTCACGGCCGTCTCCGCATTCGGATTCTGGATCACCGGCGCCGCCGCCACGATGTCCGGGGAAGAACCAAAGGCGGCCAGCAGTTCCTCGGCCCAGTTTGGTTGCTGAAAAGAATGATCTTCGACGAAGGCAACCACCTCCGCCGTCGCCACCTCCATGGCACGAATCCGGGCCATCGCCAATTCCTGCTCCGCATCCAGCAGATACTCGACCCGGGCGAATGGTGCGCGCGGTGCAAGAAAAGCCCCCACGGACTGCAGCAGCTCGCTTGAGTCGCCGCAAAAGATGAACTCGACTTGCGAGGCGACGGTCTGGGCCAATAGGCACTCCAGCGATTTCTGGACGTTCTCCAAGCTGCCTCGCGCGGCGAACACCACCGAGATGCCGGGCACAGGAAGCGCGTTGCCATCTTGGACCATGAGCGTTGCCACCGCGATACGTGGGACGGACTTCCCTCAATCCGCCACCGACCAAGGTCGATTCCTGGGGCTCTGCATTCGACAGAAACTCCCCGGCAGCCGTTCCTTCGCCTCGCGGGGGCTAGATTCTCTACAGCCAGGCAAGCCCCGAAGGGATCCGGCCGAGAGCCCTAATGTACTTCAACACCGGAACGCAGGCACACATCCCTGAAGATGGTCGCCGTCCTCGAAGCCCGCGCTGCCCCGCGGTGCTCCGCCGACAGGAACGAGGGCGGGCCCATGCCGCACCATCAACCCACGACAGGTCGCCCGCAATGAAGAGCCCTTGCGCTCCACGATGGATCCGATCGGCCTCCGCTCGCATCGTGCTTCGTAGAAAAACCTCTTGGCGTCCCGATCATCGCCAGCCGTTCGCCCCGGATTAGCCTTCCTGACTTCACCCCTGCCTGCCATGGTGCATACGGTGGATGTGGCTGTCCGGCAGATCCAGCGTCTCCCGGCACATCTCCACCAGATGCTCGTGGTGGGTGAAGAGCAGCACCTGCGTCTGCCCTGACAGACTGCGGAACTCCCGGAGGATCG
>JBIIEC010000358.1:0-6511 GCA_044238045.1 Pirellulaceae bacterium
ACCGCCAAGAGATCGAAAGCCGCTACAAGGGCGACCCGGAGGCGATCGAGGCGCGGTGGAACACGGTCGAGGAGATCGTCAACGCCGTCGCCGAATACGAGGCCCGCGGCAAGAAACCGTCGCTGGTTGGGTTCCTCGACGAAATCCTGCTCAGCGGCCGCGACTTCGACAACGACAAGGAAGACCAGCTCCGCCGCAACGCGGTTGTCCTCATGACGCTGCACAGCGCCAAGGGGCTCGAATTCCCGCATGTGTACATGGTGGGCATGGAGGAAGGGTTCCTGCCGCACAAGCGGAGTGTTGACGCGGAGGGCGATGCGATCGACGAAGAGCGGCGGCTGTGCTACGTCGGCATCACGCGCGCCCAGGAACGCCTGACGCTCTCCTTCGCCCTGACGCGGCGAAAGTGGGGCAAGCCGCGGCCGACACACCCCAGCCGCTTCCTGTTCGAAATCACCGGCAAGGCTGACAATCCGAATGCCGGCAAAGCGGGCAGTCCAAAGGCGGGCAGCGGAGCCTCCGCGCATCGCTCCCATGCTCCGCACGCGCGACCCACCGGCCCCAAAACGCCCGGCGCGAAAACGCCGCCCGCGAAGTCATCGCCCGCGCCGGCGCGCGGCGCAAAAGTCCCGCAGCGCAAGAACCCCGATCGCAAGAGCCCAGGCGCCGGCCGCCAACCGCCCAGGCCCTGACCGCCGTCCGCCCCCCTGCACTCTACCTGCACTCCGGGCGTCTCCGTGGCAATCCAAGAACCTGGCGCGGTTCCTGCGAATGCCAGGGGCGATTCAACCACCGTGGACGCGGAGGACGCACGGAGATGGTCGTGGAAACCTCAGATATCTCCGCGTTCTCCATGGTTACCCACCTCTCGCATTCCCTCCAGCGGCTGGCACTCAGCGGCGCTTCGGCAGCTCCTGAATCTCCAAGCGTCGGAAGGACAGGTCGGTGGTCGGGTCGTGCCCTTGCAGCATGATCGAGCCCGCTTCCAGCCGGAGCCCCTTGCGCGGATTCTTGTCCGGCTTGCGTTGGTCGGTCCAGTCGGTCACCGGGTAACCGTTCACCCACACCGAAACGTGGGCGCCCGTGGTCACGATCGTCTGGCGAAACCACTCGCCGTCGTTCGACACGACGCGGCGCGCATTCACGCGTCGGAAGATGCCGCCCGTGCCGCAATCGGCCGGCTTCGCGCGATCGCCGCCCTCGATCCCATTGTGGATCTGGCACTCGTAGCCCATCATCTCCAGGCCCGGAATGCAGCGATAGAAGACGCCCGAGTTCAGGTTGGGGCCGTGCGTGATCGCGTCCAGCTGCAGCACGAAGTCGCCGTACGCCTGCTGCGTCTCCAGTTGGCCGCGGCCGTTCTTGACGTTCAGGGTCCCGTCCGCCGCGACGGTGAACCGGCTGGCCATCTGCGGATACTCTTTCCAGCCCGCCAGGTCCTTGCCGTTGAACAGCGACGCGAGCCCCAGCGGCTTGAGCTTCACATTGCGGAACTCGACCTGCCCCTCGTTGTGCTGCAGCCCGATGTAGCCGCGACGCAGCGGCTGGGGATCGGTGTATTCCTGCACCTGCCGGCCATCCAGCCACACCTTCCACTGCGGCCCTTCCGCTCGCACTTCGAACGTGTGCCACTCGTCGGGAGCCACCCGGGTGTCGGCGACCTTCTGGCGCTTCACGAAGCTGCCCGTGGGAAACGGATTGTCGGCCGGAGCAATATTCAGCTCGTAGGTGTCGACGCCGGGATCGCGGGGCGTCGGGCTGGTGCGGAGAAAGAGGCCGCTGTTGGTACTCGCCGGCGCCTTGAAGTCGGCCTTCAGGTGGAAATCCCCAAACTCCGCCGACGTATGCAGCAGGCCCACATCGCCCTGCGTGACACGAACCACGCCGTCCACGACCGCCCAGTCCGCGTTGCCGGCCTTGCGCCAACCGAAGAGCGTCTCGCCGTCGAACAGCAGCAGCCACCCGTCCGCCTGCTCCTCGGGTGTCAGGCGATTCATCGCGGCTTGCACCGCCGGCGACTCTTGCACCGCCGGCGACTCTTGGGCGGCCGGCGACTCTTGCGCCGAGGCGAGTCCTCCTGCGATCCATGCCAACAGCAGAGCCGTTCCGCCAACCAACCTCGCGCCGCATCGTCGCTCGTTCATGCACGCCATCCCGCTTGGTGCTGGCTGCGATGGACGGCCCGCGTACCTCGGCGAGCTTCCCGGTTCAGTCGTCCAGTTCCAGCCACACGTCCCAGACAGACTGGTCGATTTGCCGCGCGCCGTCAATCACCGTCTCCAGCCGCAGCACATTGGTCGGCAGCAAAAGCCCTCGCAGGTCGAAACCCCGCGCGTCGCTTGCCGCGCGGGGCGAGCACGCCAGGCGCTGGTCGTTGAGAAAGACGTCCGTCTCCGCGTCGAGCCGCAACCGCAGGTCGACACGAGCCCCCGGCCCCAGGCCCGTCGGACAATGAAAGATGCGTTCGAGGACCAGCGGGGGTGCATCCGCCGCAGCAGCCGGCGGGCAGCTAGTGGCAGTCACCAGACGCGGCCAGTCGTCGGGAAGTCGCACTCGCGCGGACGCTCCCCCAGGGGAAACCAGCTGCCAGGGGCCGCGAAGTCGAATGGCGTGGGGCATGGCGGGGAGTGCTCGTGCGCGATGGCGGGGCGGGTGCGAGCTACGGTGCCGGCAGTCCAGAACGCTGGCCTCGCAGAACTCAGTGCGTCACGAAGTCGGCGACGACGCTCGTCTGGCGTACCTGCTGCGTCGAGTTGTCGCGCATCCGCAGAATCAACTCGAGGCCGCGGAGCGGCTGGGCGTACGGCGGCGCAGTCTCCTGCTCGACCGCGTCATCCACCACCAGCGAACCGCCTCCATCGTCCAGCCCGTTCGTGCCTTCATCCACTAGCCCATTGCCGTTCTGGTCGAGGCCATCGCGTTCATACGCGTTGGACCATGTACAGTAGACGCGGGGGGCGAGCGGATTGACGAGCAGCCGGGAGCGGACATCGGGGCGGCCGGTGAAGTGCGAGACGAAGGGCGGGGTCGTCGGCCCCGAGGTGAACAGGCAGCCGAGGTCCACATAAGCGCCGAAGCCCAAAGGCTCGCTGCCCAGCACCGTGTAGTAGCCGGCGTCGACGGGAGTCACCGCATAGCGGACGGGGCCGGAGCCGGGAGCCAGCAGCGGCGCCAGCGGATCGAAGACGCGGATGTCGAACGCGACCGGGTCGCTGGTGATCAGGTCGCTGCCATCGGGCCGGCTGCCGATCGAACCGTCGGGCAGCACGATGCGATCCATCGAACGAACCAGGAAGTTGCGGTTCACGAAGTGCGGAAAGGGCGTGAACCAGTGGGCGAATCGATTCCTGCGGTTCGTCAGGTCGGTCAGCGAATTGGCGACGACACGCCCGTTGCCCTCGAATCGCACCGAGACATCGTTAAAGGCGAGGAACTGCTGGACCTGCGCCGGATCGCCGGCCACCGCCGTCGGCAGCGCGCCGTTCACATTCAGGCTCGGCAGGATCAGCAACAACCGTCGCACCAGCGAGAACCCATAACCGCCCGGCGCCGATCCGGGTGGCCCGGCCTGCGGCTCAATCCACCACACCACCTCCGCCAGCGGCGACTCAATCTGGCTCACGTTTCCATTGGCGTCCTGGAACCGGCCGCGGAACGGTTCCCCCACGCTGCGGATCGTGCCCATCCAGAGATCATCCGTGTCGCCCAGCACACCATACACCTGCTGCAGGAAGCTCTGGTTGATGATCGCCGCCGGTCCGTTGGGCGGCGCCGGCGGCAGCAAAGGCGACTGGCTGGACACTTCGGCGAACGTCTCGGTCGTGGGACAGACGACGAACGGATTCGGCTCCGGATCGTTCCGATACACGAATGCGCCGGTGGGCAAGAAACGCCCGTCCCCATCCGGATCCCGCTCGCTCCGCACGCCTTCCACGATCTCGAGATAGCCGGGAGCCGAAGCCGGATCGGCCGGCGGCACCGGCTTCAACGTCAGGCTGCTGAGGTCGTTCTGCAGCTGGTCGGCAATGATCCGCGTCCGCGCCGACATCTCCAGGATGGAACGACTCTGAGTCACGTTTCCGCCCAGCAGGTCGAAGACCCGCACGACGGCCAGGATGACCATCAACGTCAGGGCGATGGCGACCATCAGTTCCACCAGCGTCACGGCGGTCCGATGGGCGCGTGCGGCAACGGTCCGCCGCTCCCGACCAACCCGCCCGCAGCTCTCCCCGCAGTTACTCACCATGCCCAAGCCTCCCCACGTTCCTCCCCGAACCCGCCGTTCCGCTTCCTCATAGTACACCGTCAACAGGCCGAATTAATGGGGTCAGCCCCGAAAATGAGGCCCGCCTCCATTAATCCGGCCTGCGTTGTGGTGCGGGGGCCAATTTTTTAAACTGCGTCAGGTGACCCTCGCGGCGTTCGCCCCGAAAAGTCCGCTTCGTTTTTTAGCCCATGGGATCGCTGATGGAAGCCAATTCTATGCCCTCTCTCGCGGCGGACCAACGCAGATTCCCACTGGGCCTCGTGCTGCTCGCCCTGCTCGCCTGGCCCGCCTTCCTGGCGGCCCAGACCGAGGCAGGCGGCAACTCCGGGAAGGTCGACGCCCAGGTCGAAACCAAGGCTCCGCCGACGGGAAAACCCACGGAGACGGACACGGGCACCGAGGGCGGCGACGAAGAGGGGGCCAAGAGTTCCCCGGAAGCGATCGTCGCCTACTCCAAGGGCGCCAACCTGCAGAATAACAGCCAGTTTGACCTGGCGGCCGATGCGTGGCAGGCGTTCCTCAAGGACCATGCCGACGACCCCAAGGCACCGGACGCTCGTTACAACCTGGGCGTCTGCCTGCTGCAGCAGAAACAGTTCGGCCCGGCGCGCGAACAGTTCCAGCAGTTGGTAGATTCGGGCGCCGAGTTCGATCGCCACGCCGATGCGCTGCTGAACCTGGGCTGGTCCGCCTACTCACTGGGCCTCCAAAACGACCCCACGCAGTTCGCCGCGGCCGCCGATGCGTTCCAGAAGTTCTTGGAAACGTACGCCGAACACACGTTTCGCGACCAGGCGATGTTTTTCCGGGCCGAGTCGCTGTATCTGCAGGGGAAGCGGGCGGAGGCGGTGGAACTGTACGAGCGGCTGCTGGCGGACTTCCCGGAATCCAAGCTGCGATCCGACGCCATGTACGCGCTGGGCGTGAGTCACCAGGAGCTGGGCAAGGCGGCGGAGGCGGGGCGTGCGTTCGACCAGCTGCTCACCGCCTTCCCCGACTCGTCGCTGAAGGACGAAGTGCGGATGCGCAAGGGCGAGACGCTGCTGGCGACCAATCAGCTGGCGGAGGCCGAGAAGCAGTTCGCCGAGGTGGCGTCGGTGGAAAAATTCGCGGCGGCCGACCATGCCCTCTATCGCCAGGCAACGGCGGTGGCGCGGCAGGAGCGTTTCGCGGAAGCGGCGGAGCTGTTTGCCAGCCTGCCCGATCGTTTTCCGACTTCGCGTTACGCGCGGGATGCGGTCATGGCGTCCGGACGAGCGTACTTCCGCGCGGACCAGTCCGACAAGGCGGCGGGCAAGTTCGAACAGGTGCTGGCGGATGACGCCAGCCCGCACCGCCAGGAAGCCGCCCACTGGCGCGCTCGCCTGGCGCTCAAGGCCCAGCAGCCCACGCAAGCGCTCGACCTGGTCGACAAGATGCTCGCCACGCCCGAGATCGACAAGCACGCTTTCCATGTCACGCTGCTGCTGGACCGCGCGGACGCCGTGCACGAGCTGCCCGAGCGTCGTGGCGAGTCGCTGGATCTGTACGTGAAGCTGTTCGAGCAGCATCCGCGACACTCGCTCGCACCCCAGGCACTCTACAACGCCGCCTACACGGCCCTGGAACTCAAGGAGTACGCGCGAGGCATCGAGCTGTCGAAGCTCTTCTTGGAGCAGTATCCGCAGCATCGCCTGGTGCCGGACGTGAAGCATGTGCAGGCCGAATGCGAGCTGCAGTCTGGCAACGCGGCGGCGGCGGCCGAGACCTTCTCGCAACTGGCCCAGCAGGGCGAGGCGCGGGAGGAGACCAGCCAGTGGCAGCTGCGCACGGCGGTGGCGTTCTACGCCGAGAAGAAATACGCCGAGGTGCTGAAGGTGCTGGCGACGCAGAAGGAGGAGACACAGACGGCCGACGAGCGGGCCGAGGCGGCGTTCCTGGCGGGCATGTCGCACCTGGGCCTGGAGCAGTGGGAGCCGGGCCGCGATGCGCTCCAGCGCTCCCTTACGCTGCAGCCGCGCTGGCGTCAGGCGGACGAGGCGCTGCTGAATCTTTCGCGGACCCAACGGCGGCTCAAGGACATGGCCGGCGCGCGAGCCGCCGCCGAACGGCTGATCGCGGAGTTCCCCGAGTCGCCGCTGCTGGACCAGGCCGTCTACCGTCTGGCCGAGTACCAGTATGCCGATGGAGAATTGGAACCGGCCATCGTCAACTACCGCCGCGTCCTGCAGGACTGGCCCGACTCGCCGCTCCGCCCCTTTGTAC
>JBIIEC010000031.1:0-22814 GCA_044238045.1 Pirellulaceae bacterium
TTTGATGAGAGTGGTCCAGAGGCGTCCGGCGCGGACGCGAAGAACGCTCCGCGCCCCACGGCACTTACCCGCGCCTCACGCGCTGTCGCGAACTCGCCCCACCATGGACCCGGCGTTGGTCGCTCCGACGACAAGCGTGCGGCTGGCCCGGCGTCCAACCACCGGAAGGGCCGTGGAGAGCGACCGGGCGGTCCAGCGTCCATCGCGAAGAGCGCAGCGGTAGCGGCGTTGGAGCGTCGAACGGCCGTCCTG
Source organism: Pirellulaceae bacterium (assembly GCA_044238045.1). GTDB lineage: Bacteria > Planctomycetota > Planctomycetia > Pirellulales > Pirellulaceae > CAZUJM01. The sequence goes on from JBIIEC010000031.1 coordinate 253, forward strand.
GACTTCCAGCACGAGCGACTGTCGCAGCCGATCCACCTCCACCGCGCGAACCTTCACCAGTCCGCAGACCGGAATCTGGATCTTGAACAGCGACGACTTCCCCGAGGCGATCACCTCGACGGAAAAAGAACGCCCCGCGACGTCCATGGTCGCCTGCGCGCCAATGGACGCGAAGGCCTCACGAAGTTCGGGGATCATAGCCTCACCTTCTCTTTCTTCCTTCCCTGGTATCTTTCCAATCCCAGGATCACTCCCGTTCCCGGACGAGCCATCCAGGGGATGACCCCGGCCCTCGTCGGGCTCTCGGACGGGCGGTTCCCCCAGAGTCTCCTGGAACATTCAAGGAGGAAGTCGGCATTCGGGAAGCCCCCCCACGGCTGACTTCCTGATCCCCACTGCCCGGGAGATGCCCTAGAGACGCGGGCCATCCGGGAAAGGTTCGCCGGAATCGCGCGGCCCAGCGTTTTTGTCACACCCCCGGCCGGATGGCAAAGACACTTGGTCCCGAAGTCGGCTCGCCCGGCGACGCCTGCCGCCCCGCCTTCCCCACTAAAACCCCACGCTACGCAGATACCCCAGGCTCGCATGCGCCGCATCCAGGGCGTCACCCGCGCACTCGTCCAGTTCGATGACCCAGTCGACGGAGGGGTTGTTGGCTGCGGGGCTGACACCACCGGCGGGTCCGGCGGTACGGGCGACGAGGGACCGGATGTCGACGACGCCCGAGCCCAGGGGGGTCATGGGCAGGCCGTGCTGGGCGGGTCCGTCTTTCAGGTGCAACGACCGCAGGCGTGGACCGAGTCGTTCGACCCAGGCGAGCGGGTCCTGGCCGGCCACCTGGGTCCAGTACACATCCAGCTGGACGAAAACTTCGGCGGGAAGTTCCCGGATCAGTCGTTCCAGCAGCGTGACGCCGTCGGTCACCTCGAACTCCCACCAGTGGTTGTGCAGTCCGAACTCGAGGCCCTCACGACGGGCCCATTCGGCCGCACGCTGGTAGTCCTCTAGAAGCGACCGCAAGCCTGCGGGACAATCGTGGCGGGGATCCCGGGGCCAACCGTGCCAGATGAGGCGGCGGCACTGGAAACGTTCGACCAGTTCCAGCACGCGCTGGCGGGCGTTGCCCAGAGGCAGTTCCGCATGCAGCGACCGCATGGCGAGCGATTCAGCGCGGAGGAGTTCCGCCAGCGCGTCGGCCGTCAGCGACTCGGGCAGCGGCGCCAGTTCGACGGCGTCAAAACCCGCCGCGCGCACGCGGGCCAGCGCTGCGCGGGGATCCGTGGCCAAAGCCTCGCGAATCGTCCACAGTTGTAAGGCCACGGGCTTCGTGGTAGTTGGGGCGAAAATGTGTTCAGGTCTCATGGTTGGTGACCCGGCCTCCCGTTGATCCGACTCTCTTGTTGCTGCTCCCAGGGGAACTCCCATGCTTCATCGTCGACATTTCCTGCAGCAGACTGCGTTGGAAGCGGCCCTGGTATCGCTGCTGTCGACAACCGCTTGGGCGGAGGAGCCCGAGGTGTCGCTGGAGCTTTCGACGTTCCGCGTGGACGTCTCGCCCCCCCACGGGCATCCCTTGTGCGGCGGTTGGATTCAGCCGGTCGTCGGGCAGGACGATCCGCAGCAGGCGATCGGGCTGGTGTTGCGTGGAGCAGGCCAGCCCCTGGTGATCTGCAGTGTCGACTGGACCGGACTGCTCAACGAAGCTCACGTGGCCTGGCGCACGCAACTGGCCGCGGCCGTGGGCACTTCGCCGGACCGAGTCGCCGTGCAGTGCGTCCACCAGCATAACGCACCGTTCGTCTGTCTGGAGGCTCAACGGCTCTGCGCTGCGCAAGCCGACCTGGGCGACGCCGTGGTGGACACGAAGTTTTTCGAGCAGACGCTGCGGCGCGTGGCGTCGGCGGCGGGCGCGTCGTGCGAGCGGGCTCGCCCGTGCACGCACGTCGCCTTCCACCAGGCGAAGGTGGATCGCATCGCAAGCAACCGGCGTTTCCTCGGGCCCGAAGGCAAGGTCCAGGACTGGCGCGGCAGTTCCAGCAAGGAACCGCGGCACAAGGAGCTGCCCGAGGGCTTAATCGACCCGTTCCTGAAGACGGTCGCGTTCTACGACCACGATCGCCCGATCGCCGCCTGTCACTACTATGCGACGCACCCGATGAGCTACTACGGTGACGGCCGAGTGAGCAGCGATTTCGTGGGGATCGCGCGCGACCGCCTGCAGGCCGCGGACGACGAGTGCCTGCAGCTGTACTTCACGGGCTGTGCAGGCAACATCGCGCCCGGCAAGTACAACGATGGCACGCCCGAGGCTCGTCGGGAACTCACCGATCGCCTGCACGATGCGTTGCAGCGTTCCATGGCGGGACTGAAGCCGCAGCCGATCCGCCAGGTGAGCTGGCAGACGCAAGCAATCCAGCCGCCACCGCGCGCGTCGCTCGTCGCCGAGGCGCTGGAGGCGGCCATCGCGAACCGCGACCACTCGCGAGCCAACCGCATCCGTCCCGCCATGATGCTCGCCTGGCTCCGCCGCTGCCAGCGCCAGGAACCCATCATTTTGAGCGCCCTGCACGTCAACTCCGCAACGCTGCTGCACCTGCCGGCCGAGACCTTCGTCGAATACCAGCTCCGCGCGCAGACGCTGGCGCCGGAGCGATTCGTGGCCACGGCCGCCTACGGCGATGGCGGTCCCTGGTACATTCCCACGAGCGAGTGTTATCCTCAGGGCGGTTATGAGGTCGACGTGGCGTTCTGCGAGCCGACGCTGGACCGTCAGATGAGCGACGGGTTCGGCAGGCTGCTCGGCTCCTGAGACCCGAGTGGAGAGGAGCATTCGTGGCACGCAGGGTACTGGTGACCGGCGCGGGGGGATTCCTCGGACTGGCCATTGCGCGGCAGCTGGCGGCGCGGGGCGATGACGTGCGCGGATTCTCGCGGCAACGCTATGCGGAGCTGGAAGCGATCGGCGTGGAGTCGATGACGGGCGACGTGCGGGACGCGGAAGCGGTCGAGCGGGCCTGCCAGGGTCAAGACCTCGTGATCCACACGGCGGCCATCGCGGGAATCTGGGGTAGATGGAAGGCTTTCTACGACATCAACACGCTGGGCACTCGGCATGTACTGCAGGCCTGCCGGCGTCAGGGGGTCGGCAAACTGGTGTTCACCAGCAGTCCCAGCGTCACCTTCGACGGGTCGGACCAGAGCGGCGTGGACGAGTCGGTGCCTTATCCGAGCAGGTGGCTCTGCCACTACCCGCACACGAAGGCATTGGCGGAGCAGGAGGTGTTGGGGGCGAATCGGGCGGGGCAGTTGTTGACCTGTGCCTTGCGGCCGCATCTGATCTGGGGCCCTGGGGATCCGCATCTGGTGCCGCGGCTGCTGGAGCGAGCTCGGGCGGGCCAGTTGCGGCGCGTGGGCGACGGATCGAACCTCATCGACGTGGTCTACGTGGACAATGCCGCCGAGGCGCATTTGCTGGCCGCCGACGCCCTGGACTCCCCCGCCAAGGCCTCGGCCGTGGCGGGACGGGCCTACTTCATCAGTCAGGGAACTCCGGTAAACTGTTGGAGTTGGATCGATGATCTGCTGGCTCTCGCGGGAATCGAGCCGATTCGCCGGTCGGTTTCCTTGTCGACGGCATGGCGGATCGGTACGGTATTAGAGGCCGTGCATGGACTGTTGCGACGGCCGGGCGAGCCGCGGATGACCCGCTTTCTGGCCGCTCAGCTCGGACGTTCTCATTACTTCGATATCTCCCGCTCCCAGAAGGACTTCGGCTACCAGCCGCGGATTCCGCTGGAGGAGGGAATGCGGCGGCTTGCCAACTCGTGGGCAAATAGGTAGTTTCAGGCGTTTATGGCAAGGGAAGGATCGTGATCATGATCGCATCGATGCGACCCTCCGACCTGCCAGACTCGCAGCGGATTGTCATCACGGGCGTAGGGCTGACTTCGCCGAACGGCAACGACCTGGCCACCTTCCGCGAGGGTCTGCTGCAGGGTCAAAGCGGGGTATCTCGATACGAAATCCGCTACGTGGGCGAAACGCTCGCCGGCATCTGCAACTTCGAGGTCCAGCGCTACCAGAGCCGCAAGGACGCTCGTCGCGGCACGCGGGCCGGGTCGGTGGGCATCTACTGCGCCCAGGAGGCGATCCGCCACGCGGGAATCGACTGGCCGAATGTCGATACGAGGCGTGTCGGCATCTACATCGGCGTGACCGAGCACGGGAACGTCGAGACGGAGAACGAGATCTTCTCGCTGCAGGGCTACGACTACGACACCTCGTTCTGGTCGCACCATCACAATCCGCGTACGGTGGCGAACAATCCGGCGGGTGAGGTGGCGTTGAACCTGGGGGTCTACGGACCGCACTACACGATCGGCGCGGCCTGCGCGGCGGGCAACGCGGGGTTGATCCAAGGGGCCCAGATGCTGCGGCTGGGCGAATGCGACCTGGCGCTGGCAGGCGGCGTTTCGGAAAGCATCCATACGTTCGGGATCTTCGCGAGCTTCAAGAGCCAGGGGGCGTTGGCGAGCCACGAGGACCCGTCGCGGGCGTCGCGGCCCTTCGACCTGGCTCGTTCGGGCATCGTCGTTTCGGAGGGCGGTTGCCTGTTCACGCTCGAACGCCTGGAAGACGCGCGGCGACGGGGAGCGGTCATCGTCGGCGAACTGGCCGGCTATGCCATGAACACGGACGCCACCGACTTCGTGCTGCCGAACCCGGAGCGACAGGCCGAGTGCGTGCGACTGGCTCTGCAGCGGGCCCGGCTGGAACCGAGCCAGATCGACGTCGTGAGCACGCATGCCACGGGCACGAACAGCGGTGACGCGCAGGAGTGCCTGGCCTTGCGGCAGGTGTTTGCCGGATCGGAGCGGACGCACTTCAATAACACCAAGAGCTTCATCGGCCACACAATGGGCGCGGCCGGGGCGTTGGAACTGGCCGGCAACCTGCCTTCCTTCACCGACCGCATCTGCCACGCCACGATCAACGTCGAGGAGCTGGATCCGGCCTGCGAACTGCCCGGCCTGGTCCTCAACCAGCCCCGGGAACTCGGACAGGTCGATTACATCCTCAATAACTCCTTCGGGATGTTGGGAATCAATTCAGTCGTTATCATCAAGCGGTTCACGGACTAGTTCCCCGCATCTCCGGGAACCCGTATCTCTGAAGTACGGTACAAGCGAGCCAGCGAACGAGAGAGGAAGAGAAGACGAATGACGCGCGATGAGATCCGTGGTGTGATCCTGGATATCTTGGAAGACATTGCTCCGGATGAAGACCTGGGTGGCCTGAAGGACGAGGTGCCGTTCCGCCAGCAGCTGGAACTGGATAGCATGGACTTCCTGGACATCGTGATGGAGCTGCGCAAACGCTATCGGATCCAGATCCCCGAAGAGGACTACGGGCAGCTGGCGAGCATGGACAGCACCTGCACCTACCTGGAACCGCTGATGAAGGACGTGGCCTCCGCCTAGGTGGTCTCCATCCAAGTGCGTTTCGGGGCAAAACCTCGCTTCGTCGATAACGCCACTCGTCGATAACGCCACTCGTCGATAACGCAGTACGTCGCCAACGATGCAACGCCCGGGAACCGCCGGGAGTCGTTTTCGGCAAGCAGGGATTCCGGTCGCCGAGCAGCGGGCCCTGGCGCGGCTCGCGTGTTCCTCGCCACCTTCCAGCCCCCCGCACGCTACTCCACTCCCCCCTCTGCCACCACGCCGCTCCCATGTATGACACGCTGATCATCGGAGCTGGCATGTCGGGTTTGGCGGCGGGGATCCGCTTGGCACACTACGACCAGCGCGTGTGCATCCTGGAGCGGCACAACACGATCGGCGGCCTGAATTCGTTCTATCGCCTCCGGGGTCGCGACTACGACGTAGGCCTGCACGCCGTCACCAACTTCACGCCGCGGGGCGCGAAGAAGGGACCGCTGGCCCGGATGCTGCGGCAGCTGCGTTTCCGCTGGGAGGACTTCTCGCTGTCGCCGCAGGTCGGATCGACAGTTCGGTTCCCCGGCGTCGAACTGAACTTCGGCAACGGGCTGGAACTGCTGGAGGCCGAGATCGAGCGAACGTTCCCGGGCCAGCGCGACGGGTTCCGAGCGCTGGTGGCGCGCATCGTCGACTACGATGACTTGAACGAGGAGATCCATGGCCAGTCGGCGCGGGCGGTGCTGGCCGAAGTGATCCATGAGCCGCTGCTGGTGGAGATGATCCTCTGCCCGCTGATGTGGTATGGCAACGCGCGCGAGCATGACATGGACTTCGGACAGTTCTGCATCATGTTCCGCAGCATTTTCATGGAGGGCTTGGCGCGGCCGCTGGCGGGCGTGCGGCTGATCCTCAAGAACCTGGTGCGCCGCTATCGCGAACTGGGCGGCGAGCTGCTGCTGCGGCGCGGGGTGAAGCGGGTGCTGATCGAGGGCGGCCAGGCGCGCGGCGTGGAGCTGGACGACGGCACGCAGCTCGAAGGACGCCGGATCCTGTCGTCGGCCGGCTGGGTCGAGACGATGCGGATGTGCGACCATCTGCCGCCGGCCCTCGAACCGCGTCCCGGCCAGATGACGTTCATCGAGTCGATCTCGGTGCTGGACCGTAAGCCGCAGGCGTTGGGGCACGACCGCACGATCGTCTTCTACAACGATTCCGAAACGTTCCACTGGACGCCCTCCACCGACCTCTGCGACCTCCGCACCGGCGTCATCTGCTCGCCGAACAACTACTTGTACGGCGACTCCACCCAGGAGGAAAAGGTGCTGCCGGACGGGGTGATCCGCATCACGACGATCGCCAACTACGGCCAGTGGGCCGGGCTGGCTCCCGAGCAGTACGCCTTGGAAAAACTCCGCTGGTACGACCGCGCCGTCGCCTCAGCCGTCCGGTTCATGCCCGATTTCCGCACCCATGTCGTCGACACCGACATGTTCACGCCCACCACGATCGGCCGGTTTACCTGGCATGATAATGGAGCCGTTTATGGAGCTCCGGAAAAGCGGTTTGACGGCAGGACGCCCTTCGACAACCTCTACCTCTGTGGCACGGACCAGGGGTTTGTCGGTATCATGGGGTCGATCATCAGCGGCATCTCCATGGCCAACATGCACTGCCTCAAGGGTGCCGAAGGCCTCTGAGCCCGAACCGGAAGCTACCGAAGACGCAACCATGCCCAAAGACTTTCTCGAGGGACTCCGCGACCGCTACGACCTGGTGGTGATCGGCAGCGGACTGGCCGGCATGACCACGGCCAACATCCTGGCTCGGTCGGGCCGCAGCGTGCTGTTGCTGGAGCAGCACTACAAGCTGGGCGGCATGGCGACTTGGTTCAAGCGTCCCGGCGGTCACATCTTCGACGTGTCGCTGCACGGATTCCCGGCGGGGATGATCAAGAGCTGCCGTCGGTACTGGACGACCGAGATCGCCGACTCGATCGTGCCCCTGGAGAACATCCGCTTCGACAACCCGATGTTCTCGCTGACGACCCGTTACGACCGCGTCGACTTCGAGCGGCTGTTGACCACGCAGTTCGGCATCGCGCCGGAGAAGGTCACGGAGTTCTTCGACACGGCCCGCGGCATGAACTTCTACGACGACCAGCTGACCACGACGCGTCAGCTGTTCGACCGTTTCTTCCCGGGCCGCGAGGACGTGATCCGGCTGCTCATGGAACCGATCACCTACGCCAACGGCTCGACGCTGGAAGACCCGGCCATCACCTACGGCATCGTCTTCTCGAACTTCATGTCGAAGGGCGTGTACACCTACCAGGGCGGCACGGACCAGCTGGTGGAGCGCATGACGGCCGAGATGCGGCGCAACGGCGTCGACATCCGCATCCGCTGCGATGTCTCGAAGGTGGTCGTCGAGCAAGGGCGGGCGCGAGGCGTCGTCGTCAATGGCCGGCTGATCCCGGCCGGTGCCGTCGTGTCCAACGCGAACCTGAAGAGCACCGTGCTGCGGCTGGTCGACGCGGAGTGCCTGGACCGGCAGTTCGTCGAGCAGGCGCGGGAGGTGCGGCTCAACAACAGCAGCACCCAGGTCTACATGGGGCTGAAGCCGGACGAGCGGATCGACGAGTCGACGGGCGACCTGCTGTTCACATCCACCGCGCCGGCGTTCCGCACCGACCTGCTGCTGAGCAAGGACGTGACCAGCCGCACCTACTCGTTCTACTACCCACGCACTCGCCCGCACGGTCGGCCGCGGTGCCTGATCGTCTCCAGCACCAACGCCCGCTATGAGGACTGGTCCGGGCTGGACGACGTGGAGTACGAGGCCAGCAAGCGGGAACTGATCGAGACGACGCTGGACCATCTTGAGCGTTACGTGCCAAACGTCCGGCAGCGGCTGGACCACATCGAAGCTTCCACGCCGCGCACCTTCCAGCACTATACGCAGCACGCGCTCGGCGCGAGCTTCGGGACCAAGTTCGAGGGCTTGGCGGTCAGCCGGGCGCTGCCCGAGCAGGTCCGCGGCCTCTACCATGCGGGCAGCGTGGGCATCATCATGTCCGGCTGGCTCGGCGCGATCAACTACGGCGTCATCGTCGCCAACGATGTCGACTCTTACCTGATGAAAACCTCCGCGAGTACCCCCGCATGTCCGCAGACGGCTCCCCTGTAAGCACCGCGCCGCTGATGGATCGCGCCCAGATCGAGGCTCGAATCCCGCATCGCCCGCCCATGCTGCTTGTCGATCGCGTGCTGGAGAAGTCCGACAAGCACTTGGTGGGCGAATACACGTTCCCCGCCGAGGCGTTCTACTTCCAAGGCCACTATCCCGACTATCCGCTCGTGCCAGGCGTGATCCTCTGCGAAGCCTGCATGCAGTGCGGCGCGATCCTGCTCTCGGAGCACGCGGCCGAGGGCGTGCCTGTCGCCACGCGGATGAACGACGTGCGGTTCCGCAAGATGGTGCGACCTGGCGAGACCGTGCGGATGCGAGTGGAACTGGTGGAGCGAGTGGCCAACGCGTTCTTCATGCAGGGCAAGATCACCCGCGGCACGGAAGTCGTCCTGCGGTTTGAGTTCGCCTGCGCGGCGGCCACGCCGGGCGAAGACGCCTGAGCCTTTCCATCCAGCGCCCTTCCTCGCCATCCTCCAAGCAACCGCCCTGCCACCAGCCGTCCGCCATGCGAGGCCTCCGATGGATTTCCTGCAACTGCGCGACAAGGCCATCGTGGTCCTGGGCGTCGCCAATCGCAAGAGCGTGGCGTACCATGTGGCCCGCATCCTGATCGACGCCGGCGCCCAAGTCGTGCTGGTGGTCCGCAGCGAGGCACGGCGGGAGTCGGTCGGCAAACTGTTTCCAGGAACGCCCATCGAGGTGTGCGACGTGGAGTTCCCCGAGCAGATCGCGGCGCTGGCCGATTCGCTGCGGGATCGCCATCCGCGCATCCACGGCCTGCTGCACTCGATCGCCTTCGCCGACTACTCCGGCGGCCCCTTGCCGTTCCATGAGACCGGCAAGGCGCAGTTCCTTCGCACGATGGACATCTCGTGCTACTCGCTGATGGCCGTCTGCAACGCGCTGAAGGACCTGCTCGACCCCGATGCGTCCGTCGTCACCGTGTCCATTTCGACCACGCAGATGGCGAACGAGAACTACGGCTTCATGGCGCCCATCAAGGCGGCCCTGGATGCGAGCCTGGCGTTCCTCGCCAAGTCCTTCAGCCGCTTCTCCCGCGTTCGCTTCAATGCCGTCGCGCCGGGACTGCTGAAGACGAGTGCCTCGGCGGGAATTCCGGGGTACGTCGACGCCTACCTGTTCGCCGAGCAGGTGATTCCGCGGCGAGCGGCGGTGACGACGGAGGAGGCGGCCAGCACGGCCGCGTTCCTGCTGAGCCCCCGCTCCAGCGGCATCAACGGCCAGAAGATCGTGGTCGACGCCGGCATGGCTATCAACTACTTCGACGACCACATCATCGCCGGCACACTCGCCCAACCGCCACGATCGCAAGGCAACAATCGCAGCGAACCGAGTTCCCATTCGTAGTCAGCAAACGCCGTGTGCTGAACCAAGCGACTCATCGCCAGACACTCACAATCGTTGCCGCGTGGGCATGCATCGAGACAGCATTCGGCACAAGGAGCGTGCCGAATGCCAAGCGACTACGGCGCCACGACGCGAGCCGGTTTCCCTCCCGAGACGCGGTAGGCCTGATCGAGCAGTTCGCGGAGGGCCTGGTCGGTGGGGCGGACCAGCATGGCCCGCTCAAGCACGTCGATGCCTTCCTGCAGCTTGTTCTGCTGCAGCAGCACCAGCCCCAGGTTGGCCAGAGACGTGCCATGGTGCGGGTCGATCTTGAGCGCGCGGCGGAAGAGTTTCTCGGCGGCCGGCAGCTTCTGCACCTGCTGTGCGATCAGGCCGTCATCGTGCCAGGCGAGCAGGTAGTCCGGATCGAGGGTGCGCGCTTTCTCGAACTGCCGATGAGCGGCCGTCAGTTGCTTGTCGCGCAGCAGCACATGTCCAAGATAGTAGTTCGCGTCCGCCGACTGCGGGTCCGCTTCCAGTGCCTTCGTCAGCCAAGGCTTCGCTGCGGCCGGTGACTCCAGCACCAGCGCCGTCTTGCCCAGTTCAATCAACGACTTTACATCCCGCGGATCTTCCCGCAGCTTGCGACGGCAGGAGGCCGCGATCTCGCGCAGCACATGGGCGCCGTAGTCTCGCTGCAAGGTCTCGCGGTCCGACGCCGTCAACGGCTCGACCTGCAGCCAGAGTTCCCCCATTTCGTCGGTCGACTGCAGGCCGTAAGCCACGCGCCGCGGCGGCGAGTTCGGGTTGCGGACGTTTTGGTCGCTGTTATCGTAGGTAAATCGCTGGATGAGCAGCGTGCCGCGAGGCAGCACGGGTGGATCTTCGTAGCGGTAGTCGCCCTGCCAGTTGAAGTCCCAGGCAGGAATCCGCAGCAGCGTGGTCGTGGTGCCATCGGGAAGGATGGCCAGGGCTTCCAGCGTCTTGCCCAGGTAGTGTGCGTGCGGAATCATGCCGATCAGCCGCACATCGGCCGGCAACGTGTAACGCGATTCCAGCAGGTAGTCGGTCTCGCCGGGCGGAATGTCGATGGCCGTCGAACGCAGGACGAGTTTCGTGGGGAAGCGCGTCGGGCGTTCGTCGGTAAAGTAGAAGGCGACGGCGGCTCGCACCGATTCCGGTTTGCCGGACGGCTGGAGGTGCATCTGCAGCACGAGGTCGGTGCCAGGAGTCAGACGCCAGGCCATGCCTTGGGGCGCCGGAGTGGCTACCTTGCCGGGCTGCCAGCTCACGAAGTGCCCCTCCGGACTTTCCGCCCCCTCGGCCTCCATGCCCGGGAAACCGGGCTCGGCGTCCTTGGCGTCGAGGCGCCGGCATTCGCCGTCGGAGTCGACCAGCATGAAGGCGTGGTGCACCACGGCCCGGTTCTCCGGCAGCAACTCCATCGCCCGCACCCATCGTGGCCGATCGACGGGCACCGGGATCACGAAGTTCCGATATTCGTCCCGTCCCTCCGCCGGCAACTCATACGCATCGTCCATGCGGACCACGAGGTCCGGCTTCCCGAGTTGCCAGGACGGCGACTCGTCGGTCGTCGTTCCATCTTCCTCGGAACTTCCTTCCTCAGAACCTGCGCCGCGCGGCATGCCCGCGTCGACCCAGGTGCGAATCATCTGGATCTCTTCGTCGGAGAGTCGACGCGCGTAGGCGAGTGGATAGGTGCCCGGTTCGGGCAGCCAAGGCGGCATGTAGCGTCGCGCAGTCACTTCAGCGACCTGCGTCGCGCGCGCGGCGACGTCATCGTACGTCTGCAGGGAAAACGGCGCCGACTCACCGGTTCGGTGGCAGACCACGCACTGGCTCTCGAGGATCGGGCGGATATGGCGGAAATACTCCACGCTCGCTGCCGCTCGCTCGGTACCCGCCGATGACGCGCCGGTCTCTGAAGCGGGCTCCTGGCTGTCGATCGAGGGCTCTTCGACGGCCTGCGAAGTGGCCAATCCGGCGGCAGAACCCGTCGGTGTTTCATCCGATTGACACCCGAGGGTCCAGAGAAGCGTCAGAAGTAAACAGATCGAAACAGCGGGCGACGCCAACGGGAACTCTCCGGAGATGGGTGCCGGACGAAAATTAGAGAATATGAAAAAAATACATTGATCTGGAAATCTAAGGTGATATCTTGTCCGCCGAATCTGAACAATTAGGCAACGTACAGCGATTGCGCCGACTTGTCTCGGATTGCCGGTCGGAGTTTTTATGCGGTGGTCCACGCCTGCATCTCTGCGGAGCGCGGACGCCATACGTCATCCGGCGAACTGCAGAAGCGGCAGTTCCACGGAGAGAGCGTAGGACGCCGTGAAGAGCCCCGCCGGAACTCAAGGAGGAATCGGCCTCGTTATCCGCGGGTGTTGGCGAGGGAAGCAGGCGGCTTCGAGCATTCGTTGGCTTCACATCGGTGTTCTTTTCACGAGGTCTTATCATGACTGTAAGACGATGGGTATTGGCACTCGCCTTGGCGATGCTGCCAGGGGCCGCTCAGGCCCAGACATTCAACCAGCTGTATGAGTACGGCAACGCGAAGACGGCCAACGCCACCAGTGGCGCGGGGATCGCGCGTGGTGCCGACTTCAGCCAGTCGGCGAGCGGGATCTACACGATCACCGCGGGCGGCACGGACTTTTGGGACAAAGCGGACCACGGTTCGGCCATCTTTGACAACACGGCAACGCCGGTGACCGGCAACTTCAGCGCCATCGCCAAGGTGGCCATCGGTCTGCCGGGCGAGACGCTGCCGGGCGAGTGGGGCCGTTCGGGCATCATGGCCCGCGTGTCTCCCGCCCAGGCCAACTCGGCCTACTTCGCGGCCTCGCAGAAGTTCAATGGCCCGGCGGGCGATCCGAATCGCCGCCAGCTGCACATGCAGGGCCGTGAAGTGCGTGGTGGTGATACGAGCAGCGTGTCGACGCCTGGTCCGACGTCGCTGGTGACGGGCGAGACCGGCGCGGGCGCGCCCGTGTGGCTCGGCCTGCACCGTTACGAAGGTTCGGTCTACGCGACGTGGGCTCCGGATGTGAACGGCGCTCCGGGCGCGTGGAGCCGTGCGGAAGGTCGAGGCGGTTCGGACGCTCAAAAGGGCCCCGTGCAGCTCGGCTTGTTCCACCAGAACCATGACGTGAATCCGCAGACGAGCACGGCGACGTTCTCGAACTTCAAGGCCACGGACTTCAGCAACGCCCTCGGCCAGTTCCCGCTGAGCATCACCCGCCAGATCGGCCTCGGCGCCGGTAGCAAGGTGATCGGCAAGATCAACGGTGTAGAGCTGGGTGGTGGTGCGGCGGTCGCTGTGCCGTGGAAGGTGGAAGTCCTGGGCGCTCCGCAGATCGCTCCGGGCCTCTGGGGCAAGTCGTTCCTCCGCGGCAACCCGGGCACCAACTTCGATCCGAACACCCTCTCTCCGCAGGGCGAGGGCGTGCTGGATCAGATCGCGTGGTGGGGTAATGACGCGAATCCGCCGGAAGGATACGAGAAGTATCCGGCGGCCTTCAACCTGCCGGCCGATACCAACGCCAACACCGACAACCAGGATAATTACTCCGCGGATGTCTCGGGGCAGATCTTCATTCCGGAACCGGGAACGTACAAGTTCAAGGACGGCGTGGATGATTACACGTTCCTGTCGATCGACGGCCAGGCGCTGATCGACGACAACAACTGGACGAGCCCGAACGGCAAGGAAAACAACGGCAGCCCGATCGTCTCGAAGGAGTTCACGAAGTCCGGCTGGTACGACATCACCTTCCGCATGGCGGAAGGCGGTGGTGGTGACTCGGGCGTGCTGTACTGGGACTACAAGAACGCCGGCTTCCCGGCCAACAATGGCGATGCGGCTACGACCGAAGCGATCGTTCCGGCCCAGTACTTCCGTCACATCAGCCGCCCGACGATCGATACGCTCGCGGGCGACACCATCCAAGACGGGGTGCTGACCGACGCCAGCGGCAAGACGCTGACGCTCGCTCCGGGCACTCTGGTCCGGTTCTCGGTCAACGGGACTCCGGAGGTGGTGGAGCTGGTTCCCGAACCGGCTTCGCTGTCGCTGGGCCTGTTGAGCGCCTTGGGTCTGCTGGGCTTCGCCCGCCGTCGTCGCTAGTCGCCGGTTGGTGAGTCCTCGGTTGATGTTCCTTGAAAGGGCTGCCCGGCAGGGCAGCCCTTTTTTTTCCGCACGACACCGCCTCGGCGTTCCCTTGGGTGACTGTCCAGGCACGATCCCGTGTCCACCCGCAGGCGATTTACCGTCCCCAATCCCACCGGGGCGTGCACTGGGCCTCCCAAGGCGCGCAGGTGGACCCCGATGTTGCCGGAATGCATCATGGAGGAGATGGTCGGTCCCGGCAGCGGGCCGATCGCCAGCTTCGCGCTATACTTGAACGAATTCTTCGACCGTCCCCGCGCGCTCGTCATCGATCGTAATGAGTGTCCCGCGCGCGTCCGCGCAAATTCGCTCGCGTCTCGCTCCTCCCGTCCTCCGCTCCTGGAACCATCGCCACCATGGCCGCCGCGAAATCACGCTCGCGCACTTCGCCGGACCCCACGCCGCCCGCTCCCCAGCCGCGCTGGTGGCTGGCCCTGCCCGTCGCGATGCTCACCCTGCTCGCCGGCTACCTGTGGCAAAGCACCGCGAGTCCCGATTCCCCCGCTGCTGCCCCCGCGAATGCCGCGCCGACTGCGAATACTGCGCCCGCTGGGTCTCCCGCCCTGCCCGCCACGCCCCGCGCAGCGGCCGAACCCAACGCCAACTCCGCGACGCCTGGCACCTCCTCCGACGCGTCCTCACCGTCGACTGGTCCGTTGCCCGGTGACACGACGCGCACGGTGGCAAAGGAAGCCCAACCAACCGACGCCATGCTCGCCTGTGTGCCCGGCCTTTCCGACCGTTCGGGCCACGCGCCGCTGGCCGACCTGTTCGCCAAAGCCTCGCCGTCAGCAGATCCGGAGTGGCAGTCCGAGCAGTTCAGTGAAGCGGCCGGCAAGCAGATGGCCGCGTTGGTGGAGTTGGGCTGGGCCCGGGACTCCGAGGCAAGCCAGCGCGTGGACGAACTCGTCGCCCCCCACTACGAAGGACAGTCGCTCCGGCCGTCGCTGCGGGAAGTGTTCCGCGACGGCACGCTGATCGTCCTCCGCCAGGACGCCTCCGCGCCGCCCGCAACCGTCTCGCATCGCGGTCGCGACGGCGCGCTGGCCTCCCTCCGCGACCTGCTCTCGATCTACCAGCTCGACGGCGACGACCATCCGCACTTCAAATTCAAGATCGTCCGCACGGCCTTGGGCGAGGAACGTGTCGAGACGACGGCTTTTGTCGAAGTGTATGGACCGAGCGTCAAGCATCCGGGCCGCAAGGCCGAGCAGACGGCCACTTGGCGCTGCGTCTGGGTCCGTCCCGAACAGGGCCACCTGCCGCTGCTGCAGCGGGTGGAGGTCTCGGAGATGGAAGAGGTGATCCCGGAGAGCGATCGGCCCGGTGCCTTCGTCGACTTGACCGAAGCGATCCTGGGCAACAATCCCAGTTACCACCAGCAGCTGGTCTATGGAGCCGACTACTGGTACGGCACGGTGGACGTGGCCTTCGGCATCCACCACGGTAACCAGGGCCTGGCGCTGGGCGACATCAACGGCGACGGCCGCGAGGACCTGTTCGTCTGCCAACCGGCGGGCCTGCCCACGCGGATGTACGTGCAGCAGCCCGACGGCACGCTGCGCGACGTCTCCGAGGAAAGCGGCCTCGACTGGCTCGACGCTTCCCGCAGCGCCCTCTTCGCTGACTTCGACAACGACGGCGACCAGGATCTTGCCGCCAGCCTGAACTACACGGTCGCCTTCTTCGAGAACGACGGCTCGGGACATTTCACGGGCCGTACGCGCGTCGACGTGTTTGCTTGGCCTGCGTCGCTGGCGGCGGCCGACTTCGACAACGACGGCGACGTGGACATCTACATCTGCGGCTACAATCCGCGCGGCGTGACGGCCGCGGGCGACATCTTCGCGAACCCGGTTCCCTACCACGATGCCAACAACGGCGCGCCCAACTTCATGATGCGGAACGACGGCGAGTGGAACTTCCTCGATGTGACGCGCGAAGTGGGCTTCGACGAGAACAACTTCCGCTTCTCCTTCGCGGCCACCTGGGAAGACTATGACAACGATGGCGACCAGGACATCTACGTCGCCAACGACTTCGGTCGCAACAACCTGTATCGCAACGAACTCGACCAGCGCGGCCGCCCCTACTTCCGCGACGTGGCCCGCGAAGCAGGTGTCGAGGACATCGGCTCCGGCATGTCCGTCGCCTGGGGCGACTACAATCGCGACGGACAGATGGACCTGTACGTCAGCAACATGTTCTCGTCCGCAGGCAGTCGCATCACGACGCAGGCCCAGTTCAAGCCGAGCGAGGATGGCGAGACGCGAGAGTCGATCCAGCGGACGGCCCGCGGCAATTCGCTGTTCCTCAACCAAGGCGACGGCACTTTCCGCGACGCCAGCGTCGAGGCCAACGTGACGCTGGGACGCTGGGCCTGGGGATCGCTCTTCACCGACCTCAATAACGATGGCTGGGAAGACCTGTACGTCGCCAACGGATTCTTTACGACGCCCGACCCAGGCGACTTGTGAAGTTTCTTCTGGCGACAAGTTGTGTCGCTCTCACCCACCACCAAGTCCGCGAACTCCGCAGTCCTTGCTTACGATAAGGGCTGGGCGGCGGTCAACCGCCTGATCCGCGCAGGCCGCTCCTTCAGCGGGCGCGAGGAGAACTGCTGTTTCCTGAACCTCGGCCAACCGCGTTTCGCCACGGTGTCGGCCGCCGTGGAACTGAACCTGCCCGACGATGGCCGTGGACTGGCCATCACCGACTGGGACGGCGACGGCCGCGTCGACTTCTGGGTCACCAACCGCACGGGCCCACGCGTACGATTCCTCAAGAACGAATACGCGAACGACAGCGACTACGTCGCGCTGCAGCTCGTAGGCACCCGCAGCAATCGCGACGCCATCGGCGCACGAGCGACGGTCCACCTCGCCGGCGACTCCCCACCGCTGACTCGCACGCTGCATGGCGGCAGCGGCTTCATCTCGCAGTCCAGCAAGACCCTGACCATGGGACTTGGCAACCGCGCGAAGATCGACCGCGTGGAAGTCCGTTGGCCAGGAGGCGAGACGGAGACGTTCCGCGGCCTCGAACCCAACCGACGTTACCAACTGCGACAGGGCTCCGGCGAAGCCAAGCCAATCGCCGTTCCGCGACTCGGCCCGTGGCAAGCCGCTCCCGCGCGCGAACCGCAACTGCCAGTCACCAGCCGCGTCGTGCTGCTCGAACCGGCGCCGCTGCCTCGCTCGCTGCAAGCCACCGGCTGGGACGGCCAGCCCGTGCCGCTCGCCACGACCGCTCCCGGCACGCGCGGACGCGTCATTAGCCTCTGGGCCACTTGGTGCGCGAACTGCATGCAGGAACTCTCCGAGTGGACCGCGCAGGAAAAGACGCTGCGCGAAGCGGGCCTCGATGTCCTCACGCTGTGCGTCGACCAGCCCTCCGAAGACCGCGCCGCGGATCTTGAAAAACTGCGTGACCTGACCGCTCGCCTCGGCATTCCGTTCCAGGGCGCGGTGAGCGAAGCGGAAACGGTCGAACTGCTCAATGTCTTCCAGCGTTCGTTCGTCGGACGGCAGGCGGACCTGCCGTTGCCGAGCACGTTCCTGCTGGACGATCGGGGCCGCGTGGCCGTCATCTACCAAGGGCCCGTCGATGCCCAGACGCTGGCGAACGATGCCCGGCTGCTCAACGCCTCCCGGGACGCGATCTTCGCGGGAGCCCTTCCCTTCCGCGGCCTCTGGCTGGAAACTCCTCCCACCACGCCCGCGCGAACGGTCGCCGTGGCGATGGTCGAACAGGGTTACTTGAAGGCCGCCGAAGCGTACGCGCGGCAACTGCTGTCAGACGACTCAGACCCGGGCGCGCTGGCCGACTCCGGCGTGGTGGCTGACACAGGCGCGGCTACGATCGGAAGCAGCCAGTTGGTTACGCAGGATGCAAAGCAGGAAACGAAGTCCGACGCGGCGTCGTTGCACCACCTGCTGGGCGCGCTGCTGTTCGATGAGAAGCGGTATGAGGAAGCTCGCGACCACTACGAGCGGGCCCTGGAGCGATTGCCGCAGCAACGCGGCCTGCGCGAGGAACTCGCCAGGACCCTCGTCCAACTGCAGCAGTACGAACCGGCCATCGGACACCTCCGCGTCCTGCTCGAGGAACAGCCAGACAACGCCGAACTGCTCGCCGAACTCGGCAGACTGCACCTTCGGCTAAACCAGCCCCGCCCCGCACTCGCCGCCTTCGACCAGTCGCTCCGCATCCTTCCCAAGCCTGAAGTGCGGTTCGAGTACGCGAACCTGCTCCGCGATACCGGCCAGTACGAGCGGGCGCGGAACGAGTATGAACGCGTACTGCAGGACGTGCCGTCCCCGGTGGTCCTCAACAACTTGGCGTGGCTGCTGGCGACGGCGGAGTCGGCCGAGGCTCGCGACGGCCACAAGGCCGTGGAGTTGGCCGAGCGAGCCAGCCAGATGACCGACCGTCAACAGCCCCGCGTGCTCGGCACCCTGGCGGCTGCCTACGCAGAAAAGGGCGACTTTAACGCCGCCGTCCGGACCCTGGACGAGGCCCTCACCTTGGCCCGCCAGCAGGAACCGGCCCTGGTCACGGAACTGTCGGCCCGCAAGGAAGATTTCCGGCAGCGGAAACCCACCCGCGAGCCGGTCCGCCTGCCCCTGGACCAATCGGCGACCGACCCGGACAAACCCCGTGCGGGTACTTGAACGTTGCCTATACTTATCAGAATCTCTTGTACCATTCGTCAAAACTCCCCAAGCGTGATGGTTCGCAACATGTCCAAGAAGCTCTGCCTCCCAGGACTCATCCTCTCGCTCCTGTTCCTCTCCGCCTGCAGTCGCACGGCAACGCCACCAGCAACTCCTGCGGCCGATGCGGGGGCAAGCAGCAGCGCCAGCGACAACGCCAACACCAACGATGCTGCTGCTGTGGCTGCGGCTGACGAGAGGAAGGCACCCGCAGAGCAAGCGGCGGGCGAGTCGGCTTCGGCGGCAACCGCCGCGCAGAATGCCGCACAAGCCGCCGCCGATCCGACCGGCATCGACGATCTGCCGGACGACTCGGGCCCCTTCCAGGCCGGCGGATCTGGGAACCAGGACGAAACGGTGAACACCTCGCTCATGCCCCGCAACGCGGACGAACTCAAGGCGCTGCGGGCGAAGAACGACGAGACGATCTGGGCCAACGAGGTGCTCGCGCAGAAACACGAACGCGCCTTCATCAACCTGTGGGACCGCATGATCCACGAGAAGGACAAGTACGCGGTCCTGAAGCAGTTCTCGCTACAGCGATTCTTGGTGGGCACGGAGCCGAAGACGGAGCCGCTGGACTGGCAGATCGAGCGGATCCAGCTGGCCGGGGCGACGCAGGAGATTCCGGCGGATCGCTGGAGCGACTGGGTGGGCTCGTTCGAACGCGACGGCTACCAGATCATCGAAAGCGAGTTCCACCATTCGGCCTTCGAGCCGGCACCGGACGGAGCCAATTCGCAGGTCTCGTTCCTGCTCCATGTCACGCACGCGGAGCGTGACATGCGTTACATCCTGAGGGGCGTCCTGCATGTGCATTGGCTCGCCGAGCCCGGCGCGGATGGCAACTTCCAGCCCGACACGGTCGAAGCACGCGATCTGGTCATCCTGTCGCGTCCCGGCAGTCCGGCGTTCGTGACCGAACGCATGGATCGTTTCCCCACCGACCCATCGGGCAAGAAACTGCCAACGACCATCCACCCGCTGATCATCCACGACCTCGATCACGACGGCCTGCCGGAAATCATCGTGGGCGGGTTCAACCACGTCTACCGCAACAAGGGAAACTGGAAGTTTGAGTTCGGCAAGCTGTGCCAGAAGCCGGTGCCGCATGTGAACGCCGGCGCGCTGGCCGACTTCACGGGCGACGGCAACGTCGACTACATCGCCGCCATCAAGAACGGCCTTCCGTTCCTCTACACGGGCACGGCCGACGGCCAGTTTCCGGACGCGCCGCGACTGCTGAAGTTTACCAACGAGCCGATGCGCGTGCCGGTGAACGTCGTTCCCGGCGACATCGACGGCGACGGGGACTTGGACGTGTTCCTCGGCCAGCAGAAACCAGGCTACTTCAACGGCGACATCCCGACGCCCTACTACGATGCCCGTGACAGCTTCCCCTGCTACCTGCTGCAGAACGACGGCAAGGGCAACTTCACCGACATCACCTCGGCCGCGGGACTCGGCGACAAAGCTCGTCGCCGCAACTTCTCGGCCTCGTTCATCGACTACGACCTGGATAACGACCTGGACCTCATCCTGACCAGCGACTTCTCGGGCACCGACGTGTTCGAGAACGACGGCAAGGGCAACTTCACCGACATCTCCGACAAGCTCCAGCCGCAGGCTTACGCCTTCGGCATGTCGCACACCTTCGGGGACTACAACCTCGATGGCGGCATCGACTTCCTGACAGTTGGCATGAGTTCCACGACCGCTCGTCGGCTGGAACAGATGAAACTGCGGCGCGAGGACTTCGCCGACTACGACAAGAACCGCATGAACATGGGCTACGGGAACCGGTTGTACCTGTTCCAGGACGGCAAGTTCGTGCAGGCTCCGTTCAACCAGGACGTGGCCCGTACCGGCTGGTCCTGGGGCAGCACCACACTCGACTTCGACAACGACGGCGATCCCGACATCTATGTCGTGAACGGCCAGACAAGCGGCAAGACCACGCAGGACTACTGCACCAGTTTCTGGTGCCACGACGTGTACTATAAGCGTGGTGAACGGCCCGACAACGCCATCCGTGAACTGTTCGACGAGATGACGCCGCTGTTCAACGGGAACGGCATCTCCTGGAACGGCTACGAGCACAACGCGCTGCTGATGAACATCGGCGGCAACCGGTTCGTCAACATCGGCTTCCTGATGGACGTCGGCTTCGAGTTCGATTCGCGGGCCGCCGTGTCGGGCGACATCGACGGCGACGGACATGTCGACCTGGTCGTCGAGCACAAGGATCTGCGTTCAAGCGAGTCGAAGCTGTACATTGTCCGCAACCAGTGGCAGGGCGACGGACACTTCATCGGCGTGCACCTGCGCCAGGGCGTGGGCAACGCGTCTCCGCTGGGCGCCCGCGTGGTCGCCACGCTGGAGGATGGCCGCAAGCTGGTGCAGCACAACGTGGCGGGCCATTCCGTATGGGTCCAGCACGCGAACACGATCCACTTCGGGCTCGGCAAGACCGACAAGGTGGCGTCGCTGGAGGTGCACTGGCCCGACGGTACGAAGCAGCTGCTGACCGCTCCCGCGGTCGACCAGTACCACCCCATCACCTCTGGACAGGAAACGCCGGACGCCGCAACCGCAGCTCGCGCGCAGTGACGCACGCAGTGACAAGGGTGTCTCACCCGTGCCAGCGACGGGAGCGCGGTTCGGGCACGAATCAGGGCGTGGGCGGAGCGGGGATCGCTCGCAGATCCTTGAGGTAACAGCCCACGACCGGCGTCGTGGTCGCGGCCACATCCAGTCCATCCGCGAGTCGTTCGAGCACGTCACGCAGGTCATGCCGCGTGGGCTCGGGCCGCTTCTTGCCCCATTCGACGAACTGGTCGTCGATGCGCCCGGAATAGACCACGCGTCCGCGGGCGTCCCAGACGATCGCCTGCGGAGCGGCCGTCGCGCGGGCCGCTCGCACCAGCTCATGGCGAGGATCGGCGACAACGGGCACCGACCAACCATGGGCCCTCGCGTGTTCGCGAAGCACTTCCAAGGAAGCGCGTGGATCGGCCTGCACCACCAGAAGGGGAACCGAGCGACCGGCGAACTGCTGGTGCAGTCGCTCGATCAACGGCGCGTAGCTGTTCGCGATGGGGCAGTCCTGCAGGAAGAAGATCAGCGCCAGCCCGCGCAATTCCGATTCGCCCCGCGTCCACGCATGCAGCGTCCAGGAACGCCCCGCGAGGTCGCGGACCGTGTCGGGCAGCGCATCCGGCCGCGATTCGCCAAGCGGATCCGCCAACGGACCGGCCAGCGACTTGGGCGATGATTTCGCAGCGGCTGTTTCAGCCGGCGCAGCGTCTCGCGGAGCTTGGGCGGGACGGCATCCCGACATGGCCGCAGACAGCCCGGTGAGCACCAGGGCCATCAGCACCCCGTTCGCCGCAGCCCGCCGTCGGGCATCGCGTGTCCCGACGCGTCCGCCCGCCCGCGTGCCCGACGCTCTCATGGCTCGTTCGCGTCGCGCAACTGCTTGTGGCAGTTGACGCAACTGTTGGTCAACTGATTGAAGGCCAGGGTCGCCGCTTCGATGTTCTTGGCCTCCGATGCGCGCACCAACTCGGCGTTTGCATGCTGGAAGAATCGCAACTGCGTGCGATACGCGGGCGTGCGGCGGCGGACGAAGCTTTCGAAGCGATTCAGGTCGCGCATCTTCTGGGCGTTCTCGCTGAT
>JBIIEC010000359.1:0-6496 GCA_044238045.1 Pirellulaceae bacterium
CGAAAGGTGCTCGCGGCGTCCCAGGAGCAACGCCGCGCCGACCGGGTGCATCGCCTCGCCCAGGTGCTGTCGCAACGTCCGATCCGCCCGGTCGGACCAGCGATACAGCCAGCCGGGCGTGCCCACCCCGGCGGGCTGCAAACGGCGCAGGCATCCGGCATTGGCGACTTCCAGTCGAGCCAGCGTCCGCGCGGCCCGCAAGTACCGCTGGCGATCCAATTCGCCGGGATTCGCGGGCCCTTCCACGCGCCGCAACTCACCCGTAACCCGAACCTCGTCGCCGGGTTGCAGTTCCAACTCCCCCGCTGCCACCCGACGAATGACCACCTGCAATCGCCCACTGGCCGTCCGCCAAACGCCTTCGTCTTCCACAGCCGCCACTTTCAGGCTGCCCAGGATACGCACCTGCCCGTCCAGTTCACTCACCTCGCGACGCACGCAA
Organism: Pirellulaceae bacterium; assembly: GCA_044238045.1. Taxonomy (GTDB): domain Bacteria; phylum Planctomycetota; class Planctomycetia; order Pirellulales; family Pirellulaceae; genus CAZUJM01. The sequence continues at coordinate 443 of JBIIEC010000359.1, forward strand.
CTGTCCCACTGTCCGCGGACGGAGACCAGAGGCGGAGTCTGCAGGGCCGACGTCGCGAAACGGGCGATTTCGTCCGCGGGGTACCAGTGCCAATGACGATGGTGCCATGCCGCCGCCGAACAGGCGACCGCCAGCAGCACCCAACCGGTCCCCCCCAGGAGATGGCGTCCCCGATCGTCGCTTGATCGCCATGGTCGTTGCCATCGCCACCAGCCAATCGCCGCACCCGCCAGCGCGGCAAAATAAACCCGCGGCTCCGCAGGCCAGAAGCGATCCCAGCAGGTGCCGATCGAAACGCTCGCGAAAACCGCCAGGCCCGGCAACTGCCGCAAGCCCCAGCGGACCGCTTCTTCGTTCGATGCCCCGGATACTCGGGAGTCGCGCCGAGCATACTCGTGCGATGGAAGCTTCATCACCATCAGACTCGATTACTCCCTCAAGCTTCCCGGCAGTCAAACCAACCACGGCTCCTGATTATCTCCGTCCGGCAACATTCGCCCCTCCCCCGTGCAACCTTGTCGCTCCCGCGCGTCTCATTGACACTGGCGGTCCAAGCCCCCGACAATCAGACCGTTGGCGGATGCCGCTGCGTGAAGGCCGAGCGGACGCGCACGGCGTGCAGGCGACCGCCGGTGGTTTGCACGCACGCGATAGCTTCCGCTTGACCTGCGTTCCCCCAGCCCCCAGCCCCCAGCCCCCAGCCCCACGTGCCCTACGTTCGCAACGCGTCGCGACCATCGGGTCTCACCGGCGCGCCATCAGGAGCGATATTGATGCCTCGCCGCTGGAAAGTCGCCGGTGTGCAGTTCGACCACTTCCACATGGGTGACCTGCTCCGCATGGTCCAGGAACACCCCCAGGCCGACATCGTAGGACTCTGCGATCCCCAGCCGGAACGCATGGAGGATGCTCGCCGCAACTTTGCCGTGCCCGCCGACCGGCTGTTCACCGACCTCGAAGCCTGCCTCGACAAGACCCGTCCCGACGTCGTGATCCTCTGCCCGAACCCCGCCGGACACGCCGAGTGGACCGAACGTGTGGCCAGACGAGGAATCCACGTCCTGATGGAGAAACCGTTCGCCGCGTCGCTGGCCGATGCCGACCGCATGATCGCGGCCGCGCAAGCCGGTGGCGGACAACTGGCGATCAACTGGCCGCTCCGCTGGTATCCCTCGCACGCCACCACCTATCGCCTCATCGACGAAGGTCGCATCGGCGAGGTCTTGGAAGTGCACTACTACGACGGCAATCGAGGGCCGCTCTGGCATGGTGCGGACAAAGTGGAGCGTGAGCCGACGGTCGAGGAGCGGCGATCCAGCTGGTTCTACCAGCGACGTTACGGCGGCGGTTCGCTGCTGGACTATCTCGGCTACGGCGCAACGCTCGGCACCTGGTTCCGCGGCCACGGCAAGCCGGAGGAGATCATGTGCATGGTCGACCGCACGGACGGCCTGGAAGTGGACGAACACAGCATCACGGTCGCCCGGTACGCCTCGGGACTCTCGAAGTTCGAAACGCGCTGGGGCACCCTCTCCGATCCCTGGACGCACCAGCCCCTGCCCCGATGCGGCTTTGTGATCCGAGGCAGTGAGGGAGCCATCAGCTCCTACGACTTCGAGTCGTCCGTCCGCCTCCAGACGCGGCGCGATCCCGCCGGATGCGACCTGCCCGTCGACACGCTGGCACCCCAGGAAATGAATCCGATCGCCTACTTCCTGCACTGCCTCGCTCACGAAAGGCCCGTGGAGGGGCCCCTGTCACCGGAAGTCAGCCGCATCGGCCAGCAGATCGTCGACACCGCATTCGCCAGTGCCGAACAAAAACGCGCCCTGCCGCTCTTCACCTGACCATCCCCTACCCCGGACGCTTGAGCCATGAACCAGAACCAGCCCGTCAGCGAACGCCTCGGCCGCCCGGAATCCCCACGTTCCTTCACGCCGCCCCCGCTGGCCTACCAGCCCCCGCGTCCGCGCACATACCGCCCGCCCATCGCGCTGGTGGGCGCGGGAGGAATCAGCAAGCACCACCTGAACGCATACCGGCAGATGGGACTGACGGTGGCCGTGATCTGCGACATCGACCTGGACCGCGCGAAAGAACGGCGGGACGCGTTCTTTCCGGAAGCTGCCGTGACCGGCGACGCGGCCGAGGCGATCGGCTTCCCGGGTATCGAAGTGGTCGATATCACCACGCACCCCAAGGAACGCGTGGCCTTGGTCGAAACGGCTCTCCGCGCCGGCAAGCATGTGCTGAGCCAGAAGCCCTTTGTGCTGGACCTGGGCGACGGAGAGTATCTGGCCGACCTGGCGGAGCGGCAGGGTGTGTTGCTGGCCGTGAACCAGAACGGTCGCTGGGCTCCCCACTTCCGCTACCTGGAAAGCGTCGTCCGCGCCGGCCTGCTGGGCCCCCTCGCTTCCATCGACCTCTCCCTCCAGTGGGACCATACCTGGACCGAGCACAGTCCGTTCAACGAGATCCACCACCTGCTGCTCTATGATTTCGCCATCCACTGGTTCGACATCATGACCCTGTGGATGGGCGGCCAGCAGGCAGAACGCGTCTTCGCGTCCGTCCGCCACTCGGAATTCCAAACGGCCCGACCGCCGTTTCTCGCGCATGCCGTCGTCGACTACCCGCACGCCCAGGCGCGTCTGACCCTCAACGCCCAGACGCAGCATGGTCAACGCGACCAGTCCACCGTGGCCGGACGCGATGGCACGGTCCGCGCCTGGGGCCCCGATCTCAATCGGCAGCAGGTGGAACTCACCACGGCCCAAGGGACTGCGTCCCCGCAACTCTCCGGCCAATGGTTCGACTGCGGTTTCGAAGGAACCATGGGGGAACTGCTGTGCGCCATCGAAGAAGGCCGCGAGCCCAGTCATGCGGCGCGTCGCTGCCTTCCCAGCCTCGCCCTCTGTTTCGCCGCCATTGCCAGCGCCAACGAGGGCCGCACGTACGCCCCCGGTGAAGTGCGACGCTGCCCTTCCTGACCCGCGCCGCTCGACCGTCAACCGCAGGCCGAGCCCTCGGGCCGCGCGTGGGATCCTCCGCGATGAAACGCGTCCCAGGCAGACGATGCCGCAGACCGTTCGCGTGCTAGACGGGCCATCATGGCGACAAAGGCCAGCAGCGCCAGCAGGGCAACGATCGCCGGCAGCCAAACGGAACGCACGCGCGATTCCGGCGTCGCCGGTTCGGCCGCCTCGGCCTCCTTCTCCCGGCCAGCCCGCCTGCCTCGGTCAAAACCGACCGCGTAAGCTCGCGATACTCCGTCCTTCTTTCCGTCGGCGTGCCCGCGGCCATAGCCGTCCTTCGACCCGGCGGCATACCCCATCTGGTAGGACGCCAGCATGGCAACCACCAGAATCACCAACCCCAGCGCCACAAGAGTCGACACGTCCCTGTCCTCCGCAAGAATCCTCTGGCGAGTTCGGACGCGCACTCCAGACCGATCCACCGACTCCCCTGGCCGGGCTAGATCCGATCGTGCGGCCGCAGTCGCCGAGTCCTCCGCGAACAGTCCTCGCAGATGCCCGAGATAATCAACCGATGGCCGGTCACCCGGAAACTATGCTCCTGGGCCACCGCATCCCGGAGTTTCTGGAACTGGTCGCTGTGGAACTCAATCAGCTTGTTACATTTCTGGCAATGCAGATGGTCGTGCTGCGGATAGCCATAGTCGTGCTCGTAGACCGCTCGCCCACCCAAGCTCATCTGCCGCAGTAGGCCCGCATCCACCAGTTCCCGCAACGTTCGATAGACCGTGGGCCGACTGATCCGCCGACCTTCCGCGCCTCGCGCTAATTCGTCGATCAACTCGTCCGCGTCAAAGTGCTCGTGCCGCGCGAAGACGTGATTGACCATCGCCCTCCGCTGCTGCGTAATGCGTTTCCCGCGACTCTGGAGGTACTCCTCAAATCGCTCCAGGGGCGAAAGCGAGACTTCGACGGGTCCGAGGGAGTAGTCCGACATGCAAACGGTACGCCCGGGCATAGAGGCTTGGAACGGAGGAGACCAAGAGGACGTCCAAAGAGATGAACGGGGATGAGACGTCTTCCGAGGCGATTGTAGCCCGCTCGCCCGCGTCTTCAAGGGTGCAGAATTCCCGGCGGGGCCTCGACGCTCCCGCGTTCCCACGCGTCGCGCTCGGCGTTCCCGTCGGGGCCGGGGTCGGAGCCGCCTCGATCGAGCCCGGCCGAACCACCGGGACTTCGCAGGCCCGGCGCGGGCCTCGGCCACTAGGAGGCCGGGATCGGGAAAAACGAGTTCCCCGGGGACCCGCTGGCGGGCCCCAGGGGCAGCAGCCGCCGTCTTCCCCGCGCTGCCAAGTCAGCGACGTGGCCCCAGCTTGGCCACGATCACGGGGAGAGGCCGCCGGAGAACGACTTAGCCGATTTCGTCGAGCAGGCGTCCCAGGGCGACATCCAGCTTGGCATCGGTTTCATACACACCCGCGGCGATCTGGGCGCGGATTTCGGTGACCCGGTCCGCCCGGATTTCCGGCAGGTCCGCTACCCGACCCACCATTTCGGCCGCCGGAGAGATATCCACCTGGTCCATCGCCTGCAGGCCATCTACGCCCTGCCGCGCTTCAATGGCTCGCGTCTGGTGGGGACCATGGACCGCGTGGGTGCTGTCGACACGACCAAGACCATAGATTTCCATTTCGCTTTTCTCCTCAAGAATCAAGCATGCATCTGGAAGCCCAAGGACCGCCGCTGCGGGAGCTTATCCGGTTACAACCCTCGTCGTTTCCGGAGTGACGGTCTCGGTACAGGCCCCAACCCGTGGCAACGGGCTGGCTTCGCCTGAGTAAATAGCTTTCAGTACAGTTCACGTTCCGTGTCGGGAGAAAGCGTTCCGTGCGTCGAGAGATGGCGACCGCGAGAACAAGTGCGAAAGCAGGTTTCGTTATCGGTCCGCCCCTCCAAGGGCTTCTCAAAAACCACTCGCGAACTTCTTGTACGGTTCCCGCGTGGTTCCCCACCTGCGTCACCTTTAACGACGCCCTCTTCACATCCGCCCCGCGAGCACGCTCGCGAGTCTCACTCCTCCCATTCACTCCGTCGAACGGGTCCAAACTCTGACAGTTCCCCGAGTCGAACTTTCGACGCATGCCTTTCGGTACCGCGAGGCCCCTGCCCGATCGACAGGAGTCTCACCCAATCAGCATGATCCTGTTACGCCGACGAGCCGGCGAGGGTTCAAAATATTTCCACCTCGTTTTTGCGCACCGGGGGCCGCTCGGAGTATACCGGAACCATGCCGATCGCCACAACCTCGAGAGACAACGCAGCTAGCACCGCCCACACGTCCAACCAAGCAGCTCCATTTACCGCACACACCCCAAGATCAACTCACCGGCGGCCCGTGACCAGGTCCAGCTTCAACCAGTAAGGCCGCAACCGGTCGCCTCGCGTCCTCACATCCTCCAGCAGCGTCGACACGTCGGGCTTCAAGTCGTATGGTCGCTCCTTGCCGTTCACGGAGATCATCTGACGCCGACTGAGGTCGACGAGCCCGGGCGGAAGCCAGAGCCGGGCGGCGGTGGCACCCGTCTTGATGATGATCTGGTCGTTCGCCGTCAACCGAAACTCCTGCAAGGTCGGTCGCGTCGACGCGGGAGCCGGCCAGGCCAGCGGTTCCACCAGCGACCGGGGAGGCAGCCCCGTGACTTCGAGATACCAGAAGAAGTTGTCGAAGTTGCGCATCGTCGCGCATTCGAACTCGCGCGGCGCCGCGTTGCGACGATGAAGTTCCATCCATTCGAAGAGGCGATGGATCTCGTCCGAAAACGGCTCGTGCCCCCGTCCCTGGAACTCCACCACCAGGGCGTCAAACCCCCGATGGGTCAGGTAACGGTCAAAATCCCGGCCATTCATCTCCATCTTCTTGCCGTCCAGTTCGCCAGCGACGAAGTAGAGCGGCAGGTACTTCGCGTTCTGCCAGTAGTGCGTGACATAACGCGGCGCATCGGGACCGTACTCGGCCTGGGCTGCGATCGGCATGACTCCAGCCCAGAGATCTGGATGGGCCAGGCCGATATCCCAGGCC
>JBIIEC010000360.1:0-6464 GCA_044238045.1 Pirellulaceae bacterium
GCAGGCATGCCCTCGCCGCGTTCTCCGTCGTTCAGCCGCATCCCCAACGCTCCAGCCCCTTTTGAGTGTTGGGTCGCAGGCGGCGACTGCCGGGACTCGCACGGTGGGGAAGTTGCCCGAGTGGGGGACTTGGAGCGGGCGGTCGAGTCGGGCAGTCGAGCCGGGCAGTTCGGTCTTCGGCTACTTCCGGCGGCGGGCAGGGGCCTATCCCGCCGGGTGTGAGCGTGAGGCGGAACCTGGCGGGCATCGAGAGCGAAACAGTCGAACCACGATTCTAGGGAGACTACTATGCATATTCGTTGGCGTGGTCTGGAACTGCCCAGTGCGGTGAACTGCGACAAGGCGACGTTGACCCCGACGTACGGCCACTTCTTTGGCGAGCCATTCGAGCGTGGTTTCGGTGCCACGATTGGGAATAGCCTGCGTCGCATCCTGCTCTCGAGCCTCGAGGGCAGTGCGATCACCCAGATCAAGATTCGCAGTGCGCAGCATGAGTTTTCGACGGTGCCGGGCGTCCTGGAGGACGTGACCGATATCGTGCTCAATACCAAGTCGCTGGTCGTGAAGAAGCATACGCCCGAGACGCGGGTGATCACGATTGAGAAGAGCACGGCCGGGCCGATCACCGGAGCGGACGTGATGACCGACTCGGACGTTGAGGTGATCAGCAAGGATCTGGTGATCTGCACGCTGACGGACAACGTGCCGTTCTTCATGGAGATGGTGGTGGAGAACGGTCGCGGTTACGTGCCGGCGACGGAGCATAGCACGACGGAGCACGAGATCGGGGTGATCCCGGTGGACGCCGTCTACAGTCCGATCACCCGAGTGCGTTACGGCGTCGAGGAGACGCGCGTCGGCCAGAAGACCAACTACGACCGCCTGGACCTGGAGATCTGGACCAACGGGTCGATCGATCCGGAGATGGCGTTGGTTGAGGCGGCCAAGATTCTGCGTAAGCACCTCAATCCGTTCGTGCAGTACTCGGAACTCGGCCCGAAGGTGCACTCGCCCGCTCGAGGCAGCGGCGGTATCGACGCGATCCTCGAGTCGAAGCTGAGCATGTCGCTGGGCGACCTGAAGCTGTCGGTGCGGGCTACGAACTGCCTGGAGTCGGAGGGCATCGCCACGGTGCGTGAACTGGTGCAGTTCACGGAAGATCAGCTGTTGGAGGTGCGAAACTTCGGGGATACGACCTTGAACGAAGTCCGTGATCGCCTCGGCGAGCTCGGTCTGCACCTGGGAATGCGCGTACCGGCTGCCAGCTAAGGCTGGCTTGCTGTTCGCGGACGAGTCCGTGACAGGCCAAGGGGCAGGTTGCCCATGGGTCTCGAGTGAGTTTTCCAGAACGTACGTTTTTTCAGATAAGCGGATAGATCGATGCGACATCGAAAAAAGGGCCGTCATCTCGGCCGCACGTCCAGCCATCGCCAAGCGATGTTCAAGAACATGGCCAGCAGCCTGATCCTGACGGAGCGGGATGCGGAACTGGATGACAACAAGCCGGCCGTGAAGGGCCGCGTAGTGACGACGCTGCAGAAGGCCAAGGAAGTGCGCCCGCTGGTGGAGCGTTGCGTGACGCTCGCTCGTCGCGCGCTGCCGCACTTGGAGGCTGCCGACAAGCTGGCCAGCAAGGCGGACCGCGGATCGGCGGAATGGAAGGCTTGGCGGAGCAGCCCGCAGTGGCGCCAGTGGGCCGACACGATCGCGCCGGCCCTCGCCCTGCGTCGCCGCGCCCTGCAGATGCTGGGGGACAAGCAGGCGGTGAGCATCCTGTTCTCGCAGCTCGGCCCTCGCTTTGCGGACCGTCCGGGTGGCTACACCCGCATCCTGAAGCTGGCGAAGCCGCGTCTGGGAGATGCGGGCGATCGAGCCATTCTGGAGTTCGTGGGCGTTCGCGATCGCGAAGCGAAGAAGAGCGAGCGTCCGGCGTTCGAGAGCGAAGCTCCGGCTGCCGCCGAATAAGGCGAGCGGTCGAGTGGAGTCTGGTGGGTTGGCGGCGACGCTGGAAAAGCGAAACCGCCTCGCAACCCGCAGGGCGCACGATCGACGCATGGAAGAGCTGGCAGGGACGCTCGCGGCGACTTCGTCGTCGGACGGTCCCAAGAAACCATCGAGAGCGGCCGCGTGATTCACGCGGCCGTTTCTTTTTGCCGCTAGGCAGGGCTCCGGTCGTCTGTTTCAATGTCACAGCTTGGATGTGGCATTTAAGCAGGCGGATGCTTCACCATGAACGGCCCCCAGGGATTCAACTTCACGAGCCGGATGCGCGACGTCGTCCAAGACATGGTCGACCGGCTTCCGGAACTCGCGCACATTCATCTGCCGCGCGTGGCGCTGCGCGTTGCCCAGACGCGCAAGCGCACCATCCACGGCCTCTATGCGTCGCTGACTCCCATGCGTTTCGAGGGCGGGGCGTTGACCTTTCGCCGGCGGGGCAAGGAGTATCGCGCGCAACGAGTGCTCGACTCGGCGGGCCGCGAGTACCTTTACATCCTGACGTTCTACCTGCCCCGGTTCATGGAGGTGGATCTGACGGAGAAGCTGTCGACGATCCTGCACGAGTTGTGGCATATCAGCCCGGCGTTCGATGGAGATCTCCGGCGGCATCCCGGGCGATGTTATGTTCACTCGCACTCGCAGCGCGAGTACGATGCGCAGATGGAATTGATGGCGCGGCGGTGGCTGGAGTGTAGACCGCCGGTGGCTCTGTATGAGTTCCTGCAGTTGTCGTTTCGGGAGCTGCACGCGCGCCATGGGGGCGTCTATGGTGCGCGGATTCCGCAGCCGAAGCTGGTCCCGGCCCGTCATGGCGAAGCGGGGCGGCAGGACCGCGGTCGCGCGGGAATCGACGCTTCGCAGAAGGAGGATCGATGACCGCTACCCTGGCAGGCAAGACGCTGTTCATCACCGGCGCGAGTCGCGGTATCGGCAAGGCGATCGGCCTGCGCGCGGCGCGGGACGGCGCGAATGTCGTGGTGGCCGCGAAGACGGCGGAGCCGCATCCGAAGCTGGAGGGCACGGTGCATTCGGCGGCCGAGGAGATGGTCGCCGCAGGGGGCCGGGGCCTGGCCTGCGTGATGGATGTCCGGGATCCGGACCAGGTGCAGGCGGCCGTGCAGCACGCGGTCGCCGAGTTTGGCGGGATCGACATCCTGGTGAACAACGCCAGCGCGATCTTTCTGGCGGACACGCTGGCGACGCCGATGAAACGGTTCGACTTGATGCACGAAGTGAACGTGCGGGGGACGTTCGTGGCCACGCAGGCCTGCCTGCCGTACCTGGAGCGTGCGGCGAACCCGCACGTGTTGAACATCGCGCCGCCCTTGAACCTGGAGCCGCGCTGGTTCGCGCCGCATGTCGCCTACTCGATCGCCAAGATGGGCATGAGCCTGTGTGTGCTGGGCATGGCGGAGGAGTGGCGCGAGCGTGGGGTTGCCTTTCATGGGCTGTGGCCCAGGACGGCGATCGCCACCGCCGCGATCCGCAACCTGCTGGGCGGCCAGGAGGCGCTGAAGCACTGCCGCAAGCCGGAGATCATGGCCGACGCCGCGCACTGGATCCTCACGCAGCCATCGCGGGCGAGCACGGGCCGCTTCTTCCTGGACGAAGAGATCGTCCGCCAGTTGCCGGGGATCGACCTCGACGACTACGCCGTGGAGCCCGGCAGTGCCCTGATGCCCGACTTCTTCGTGTGAGGCGCGGGAACGGAGCCGGCTGCGCGGCTGCTGTTCGTTGCTGCACTCAGATGTAATACATGTCGTGCGATTCCTTGCGGACGCGTTCGGCCAGTCGGGCGAGCGATGTCTTTTCGAGCACATCGCGACTGCGATCGGCGGCGCGGTTCCAGGTTTCGCGGAGCACGTCGGCGGCCGGGCCGCCGGTCTGCGTGGTGACTTCGGAGTCGTAACCCTCCATGGCGGCCGCGACTTCCCAGACACTGATCTGGTGCGGAGGCCTCGTCAGGCGGTAGCCGCCCGACGCGCCGCGGGTGCTCTTCACGAGCCCGTTCTTCTTCAGTTGCAGGAGGATCTGCACGAGAAAGTTTTGGGGGATGCCGTGGGCGTCGGCGATGCGTCGCACCTGCAGGGGTTCGCGCGCGAGGTGCGTCGCCGCCAAGTCCAGCATGGCGAGGCAGGCATATTCGGTTTTCGCCGTGAAGTGGATCATGCGGTATCTGGCTACTCGGGGGTGTGCAGCCCGCACTCGGTCTTTGCCGTGCCGCTCCAACGCCCCGCTCGCTCGTCCTCGCCAAACGTGATGGCGCGCGTGCAAGGCCAGCAGCCGATGCTCGTGTAACCCTGGTCGTGCAGCGGGTTGTACGGAATGTTGCGTTCCATGATGGCCCGCCAGATATCTTTCTTGGTGCAGTTGGCCAGCGGGTTGACTTTGACAAGGCCGAACTTCCGGTCCCAGCCGATGATGTCCGCTCCGCGCCGGTTCTCGCTCTGGTCACGCCGGATTGCGCTGATCCAGGCATGTCGCCCCATCGCCGCCCGCTGCAGCACGCGGATCTTGCGGTCGAAGCAGCATTGGGTCGTGTCGGTCTTGTAGACCGGTCCGCCATGCTGCGCTTCGTACTCCGCCACCGAGAGCTCCGGACGCAACAGCTCCACCTCCATGCCATACCGCTCGGCAATGCGGTCACGCAGCGTCAGGGTCTCGGCGAACTGGTAGCCCGTGTCGAGGTTGAACAGGTGCGTGCGAGGCGCGATGCGGGACAGCAGGTCGATGATGACCATGCCCTCGGGGCCAAACGCCGTGCCCATCGTCAGGTGATCGCCAAACCGATCCGTGGCCCAACGCAGGATCTCCTCCGGCGACGCCGTCTCGAACTGCTCGCTCCGCCGACGTAACTCCGCCATCAACGCCTCGGTCGGCTCCGGCTTCCCCTCCGCTGTTTCCACCAGCGGAGCGGCTGCGAGGTCGGCGCGCGGCGGATCGCTATCGGAGGAGGCGGGTTTGTCTGCGGATTCGCTCATGGTCGAAGTCGCCGAGTCTGGGTGGGCCGCCCTCGGTGCGGCGGCGGTCGCGAGCCGACGGTCGCCCGACCCTCCGTCCGCCTCGCCATGCGTCTCCTCGTCGGAACGCGGAGATGCATCGAGGGGCAGGTGGGGTGGCTGCGGGATTCCCCGTGAGGAAGCCCGCAACGCGGCTGCCTCCTGACGGGCCGGCTGGTGCTGCCCGGCTGCCTGTTCCTTGTCTTGCGTGCGGCTCATGGCACAATCTTAGAAATGTTGATCAACTAAGTCAAGTATGACCGCAAGCCGGCTGGTTGGGTTATGCCGGATAGATCAGGGTTTCGGCCTGAACCAGCCCGGGGCTTGACGCCGAGCCCGCGATTACGCGACATTGCGTCCCGCTCCGGTCGGAGCCTGGGTGCTGGCACCGAGGGGCTGGGGAGCTGGCAGCCCGCAGGATGGGTTTCACACCAGAGGGGGTTTCGATGGCAGAACAGATCTATCTCGCCGTGGACCTGGGCGCTTCCAGCGGACGGGTGCTCGCCGGTCGTTTTGGCGGACAGGGACTGGAGCTGGAGGAGGTGCACCGGTTCGGAAACGGTCCGGTCGCCGCATCGGGACACCTCTACTGGGACATTCTGCAGATCTGGACGCAGATCCTCGAAGGGCTCCGTGTCGCCCGGCATCGCTACGGCGAGGACTTGGTCAGCGTCGGCCTCGATACCTGGGGCGTCGACTTCGCCCTGCTCGGCCAGGACGACCAGCTACTCGGCAACCCGTTCCACTACCGCGACCACCAGAACGTGGGTTCGGTGGAGCAGTTGAGCGCCGCAGATCGTGCGTTGGTATTCGAGGAGACGGGCATCCAGTTCATGGACTTCAATACGCTCTTCCAACTCGCCGCGCTGCGACGTCGGAAGTCGCCGTTGCTGGACGTGGCGCAGACCTTCCTCATGATTCCCGACTACCTGAACTTCCTGCTCACCGGCGTGAAGGCGAACGAGTTCACCGATGCGACCACGACGCAGTTCCTGAATCCTCGCACACGCGACTGGTCGCGACGACTGCTCGACCATTTCCAGATTCCGACCAACATCCTGCAGCCGATCATCGAGCCGGGTACGGACCTGGGCCCGTTGCGCTCGGAGGTGAGCCGCGAAACGGGGCTGCAGCATCTGCGCGTCATCGCGCCCGGCACGCACGACACGGCCAGCGCCGTGGCCGCGGTGCCCGCTTCCAGTTCCAGCGCGGGCGTGCCCGACTGGTGCTACATCAGCAGCGGCACGTGGTCGTTGATGGGCGCGGAAGTGGCGGCGCCGGTGATCAACGAAGCTTCGGCCCGCCACAACTTCACCAACGAGGGCGGCGTCGGCGGCACCATCCGTCTGCTGAAGAATATCACCGGCCTCTGGCTGGTCCAGGAGTGTCGTCGTTGCTGGGCCCATTCCGGACACGACTACAGTTGGGAACAACTGGTGGCCCTCGCTCAGGAAGCCGCGCCGC
>JBIIEC010000032.1:0-22582 GCA_044238045.1 Pirellulaceae bacterium
AACTGGTGGCCCTCGCTCAGGAAGCCGCGCCGCTGCAGTCGCTGGTCAATCCCGATGACCCGTGCTTTCTCGCGCCCAGCGACATGCCGGCCACGATTGGCCAGTTCTGCCGACGCACGGGCCAGTCGATTCCGGATTCGCCCGGCGCTGTCATCCGCTGCGCGCTCGAAAGCCTGGCCCTCCGCTACCGCATGGTGCTGGAGTCGTTGCAGGACCTGACCGGCGCGGCGTTCCAGACCATCCATGTGGTGGGCGGCGGAAGCCAGAACCGACAGCTCTGCCAGATGACCGCCGACGCCTGCAATCGCAGCGTGCTGGCGGGACCTGTTGAAGCCACCGCCATCGGCAACGTCCTTGTGCAGGCCATCGCCCGCGGCGAACTGGCGTCCATCGCCGAAGCACGCCAGATGCTCGGCCGTTCCTTCCCGCTCGTCCGCTACGAGCCCCAGGAATCGCGGCCGTGGGACAACGCCTACGCCCGGTTCGTCACGTTCTTCGCGTGACACCGGCGCGTCCCGCCAAATGCGGATGCCATGGGGCACGCTTGGGCTGGCGGGACGCTTAGATGGGGCGTTGGACTGGGGCGGGCGGGACGCCCGCGCTCCGGTTAGCGAGGCTTCGCCGTCGCTTCGTACTCGTCGACCTCTTCCAACGCCAGCTCCTCCCGGAACTCCGCGCCACGCTTGAGGTAGATCTCGCCGCCAACTTCCGACTGCTCCACCCACACGCAGTGGTGCCGCACCAGCTCCAGCACGGCCAGGAAGATGCCGATCAACTTCGCCTTGTTCATGTTCGCACGGAACATGTCCGTGAACGCCACCTGACCGTCCTCACGCAGCCGATGGTGGATGTTCTGCATGTGGATGTGGATGGGCGTGTCGTCGTAAACAATGTTCGCCGGCTGCGCCTTCTCGTTCGCTCGCAGCACACGCCCCAACGCACTCACCAAGTCCCATAGCTCCAGCTCCTGGATCGGCTGCGAGGCCGGGTCGATCTCACGCGACGGCAGGTCGTTGGCCATCCGCGTGAAACAGTGCGACCACGATCGCCCTCGCTCCTCCAGGATCGACGCCGCGTCGCGATACTGCTTGTACTGCAGCAGCTGCTCGACCAGCCGGAAGCCCGGCTCCTCCAAGTCCTCCGACTCCTCCACCGGCGCGTCCATGTCCGGCAGCAGCATTCGCGACTTGATCTCGATCAACCAGCTGGCTACCTCCAGGAAGTCGCCCACCTCGTTGATGTCCAGCTGCTCCAAGACGGACAAGTGCTCTAGATACTGCTCCGTGATCATCGCCAACGGCAGCTCGGACGCCGCCAGCTCATGCTTCCGCACGAGATACAGCAGCAGGTCCAGCGGACCGCGAAAAATGTCGAGGTCAACACGAAACATCTTGGAGGTCGACAACGTGAGTTCCGGATAGGGTTCAGGTGGCCGCAGCGGCCGGACGGGTTTACGGACCGGACGAGCGGGTCGCGGCCGAACGGCCGACGAGCAGTTCGTCGTGGTGGCTGGAGTCGTGCTGGCTGGAGATGGGATGGGCTCTGCCAGAGTGCCACTTGGACCGTTGTTCATCGTCGACTACCTATCTGGAATCTCTTGAACGACGCTGCCCGGAATGCCCGAGCCGTCCTCTCGGAAGATCGTTGCCGGCCCTGCCCCGCCAGCGAGGGTACGCCTTGCCGCGTCTCGCCGATGCCGCACATTTACTGGCTCGACGTCATTCTATCGCGGGACGATGGGGCGAACATGGATAGGACGAGGCGAAAAGCGGGCAATGCGCAAGGAGCGGGCGCTGGGCAGAAAGCGGGGCGCGGTCCCGTCGAACGGCCGGAGCGACCGCCGGCGTGAATTCCCAGTCCGCTCGCCGCCCCCTTGCTCGATTGGTGTTAAGGCGGGTTGACTGCGGGCGACTGGCAGGATCCGACTCCGCAAGGGCCCGGCTTGTTCCTTTCCAGCCACGCGACTATCATGCTCGTTTGCCCAGATTTCTGCTGAGGTCGGACGATTCTCTATGCGTCACGTCTTGTCTGCCGTTGTGCAAAACGTTCCCGGAGTGCTCGCGCATATCTCGGGCATGCTCGCTTCGCGCGGTTACAACATCGACTCCCTGGCTGTCGGCGAGACGGAGGATCCGCACCTGTCGCGGATGACGTTCGTTGTGGTCAGCGATGACCGCGTCCTGGAGCAAATCCGCAAGCAGTTGGAAAAGATCGTCACGGTGGTAAAGGTCGTGGACGTCAGCGCCCAGGACTACGTCGAACGCGATCTGTTGCTGCTGAAGATCAAGGCTCCGCCGGGTGGTCAGCGCAGCGAGGTACGCGAGTTGGTGGATATCTTCCGGGGGCGGATTGTCGATGTCGGGCCGGAAGAGGTAATGATTGAAATCTCGGGCCGCGAGAACAAAATCGAGGCCTTTATTGATCGCATGCGTCCGTATGGCATCGCCGAACTGGTGCGGACGGGACGTATCGCGATGGTTCGTAACACGTTGACGCGCCCGGACGGGTCCGTCGAAAACCTGGCCCAGGACGGCTAGGCGGTCAGTGGAGCCTGCGGATCCTTCGCCTGGTCCTCGGATCGGTGCGAGGGACGCGCGGAGTAATCTGGCGAGGGTCGCCGTTGCTCGCTGGCAGTCCCTCCCTGTCCATGCCGCTCGCCCGTCCCCTGCCCGCAGTACCTGCCGGTAGCGGGGACCAGACCGCCCTCCAGCGGTTCGAGTAGGCTTGCAGACTCAAGTGCCGTTTTCGTTTTCCGTTATGGCTGTTTTCTTGTTTTGATTTTGAGGTGAACCGGAATGCCGGCAAAGATCTACTACGAAAAAGACGCGGACCTTTCCGTCCTGAAGGGCAAGACCATCGCCATCATCGGCTATGGTTCCCAGGGACATGCCCAGGCGCAG
This sequence comes from Pirellulaceae bacterium, assembly GCA_044238045.1. GTDB lineage: Bacteria > Planctomycetota > Planctomycetia > Pirellulales > Pirellulaceae > CAZUJM01. The sequence continues at coordinate 2,901 of JBIIEC010000032.1, forward strand.
AACCTCCGCGATAGCGGTTGTCAGGTGATCGTCGGCCAGCGGCCGGGCGGCCCGAACTATGACCTGGCGGTCAGTCACGGCTTCCAGCCGGTCTCCGCCAAGGAAGCCGCCGAGAAGGCGGACATCATCAACATCCTGCTGCCCGACGAAGTGCAGGGCGACATCTATCGCTCCGACATCCTGCCGGGCCTCAAGCCGGGCAACGTGCTGATGTGCTCGCACGGCTTCAACATCCACTTTGAGCAGGTCGTGCCGCCGAAGGGTGTGGACGTGCTGCTGGTCGCCCCGAAGGGCCCCGGACACCTGGTCCGCAGCGAATTCGAGAAGGGCGGCGGCGTGCCGTGCTTGATCGCCGTCAGCGAGGGCGCCAGCCCCGAGACCTTCAAGATCGGCCTCGCCTACGCCAAGGGGATCGGCGGTGCTCGCGCGGGCATCATCGAAACCACGATCGCCGAAGAGACCGAGACCGACCTGTTCGGCGAGCAGGCGGTGCTGTGCGGCGGCGTCAGCGAACTCGTGAAGGCCGGCTTCGACACGCTGGTCGAAGCGGGTTACCAGCCCGAGATGGCCTACTTCGAGTGCATGCATGAGCTGAAGTTGATCGTCGACCTGTTCTACCAGGGCGGCTTGAACTACATGCGTTACAGCGTGTCGAACACGGCCGAGTACGGCGACTATACGCGTGGTCCGCGGATCATCACCGACCAGACCCGCGCCGAAATGAAGAAGATCCTGAACGAGATCCAGACGGGTCAGTTCGCTCGCGAATGGATCCTCGAGAATAAGGCGGGAGCGGCTTCGTTCAAGGCGGTCCGCCGTCGGAACCGAAACCACCTGCTGGAGAAGGTCGGCCGCGAACTGCGCCGCCTGATGTCCTGGATCAAGGCCAAGGAAGTCTAATCGGGCGGAACGCCCCTTCCGCCAGTCGGAAGCGGGCGGCTTCTCCCGAGTGCAGCATCCCCAGATCAGCCCGGCGGCGCAGTCCTGCACGCCGGGCTGCCATGGCACCAGCTTGGGTTTTCCCAGGGAGCTTACCGATGAACGCGTTGCAGCAGTCGACCCTGGATACGTTCTCGTCCCTGCAGCCGGGCGATCGCGTGGAGTTGCGCCACGAAGTGAAAGTCGGTTTCAAGAGCTGGGAGACCGTGACGGTGGGCACGGTAGTGTCCGCCGAGCGACGGCGGCATGGTCTCCACTATCGCCGCAATGCGGATGACAAAGTGTACAGCGATGTCATCCTGCTGCGTCGTGACAGCGGCGAGCTGACAACCGTGACGCTCGATGAGTTTTCCCAGCTGCGCAAGCTCCCGTCGGCTTGAGCTGCGGCGATCCGGCGGCCTGACCCATGAATGACATTCCAGACCGCCCTGCCGAGCGACTGCCTGTCTGGGTGCGCGGGTTGATGGCGGCTCTGGTGGCTTGGGGCGTGTTCCTGGCCGTGGGTGCCTCCAGCGCTTTCGGCCGTGGAGGCCTCGCCTTCGACCTGCGCCGCAGCCTCATCGTGCTGGTCTGTTCTGCACTCTTCCTGAGCGGATGGTACTGGGTGCTCACCCGTCGCCGCTCCTCTGCATCGGCGAATGCGCCAGCGTCCGGCAGCGGCTGGAACCAAGCCAGCCTGCTCAGTCTCCTGCTGGCAGTCGCAGGCTACGCGCTCTGGGGTACTTCCTGGCTGATGCGTTCTTCACCGCAGACGCTGTCGTTGATGGCACCCTTGGGCTATCTGTCCGCGCTGGCCCTCGGTTCGGCGACGATCGCGGCCATGGTCGGCTTGAGCCATCCGCAGCGGCGACGCGGCCAAATGCTGGGGCTCGCCACGCTGGGGCTTCTTCTTCTGGCCGTCGTGCTGTTCCTCGTGCAGGTCGCGACCTATGCGGAACGCCGCCTCGGCTGACGGCGGTGGGCTGCCTGCAAGCGGGGCGGGCTTCCCGCGCATCGCGGGCTCGCTCGAACCAACCGGACTTGCGGTCGGGTGTCGATTTCGCGTACTAACGGCCGCTGGACGAGTCGCGGGACGACCTCGGCGATCGGATTGTCCGCAACGCCGCAGCGATCGGCCCCGCAGTCGGTGGAGGCATTATTCGCCGTGCGCGCCGAGTCGACCAGTCATCGCCACCCCGTGCCAAAACGCTTCTTGGCGGCTGCCATCGCCGCGCTGTTCGCCGCTGCGCTGCTGGCCGGAAGCCTTCCCGTCTATGCCCAGTCGGCCAATCCACTGCGACTGCTTGGCCCCGTCGAAGATGCCTCATCCCCGGGTTTGCCCGCGACTGCTGGTTCGCCCGGAGGCGCTCGGCCTTCTTCGGCGGAGTCGCCAGCGCGGCCCTTGGATGCTTCGCCCGGGGACGCCTCGGATTCCGAGGCAGCGCGCGCGGCCGACCTGCTGATGACCGCGGAGGCAATCGCCGAGCGGCGGGACGAACTGGCGCGGGAGATCGCGCAGTTGGAAGCCGCGACGGCTCGACACGCACCCGAGGATCGCCCGTCGTCGGATATCCAGATCCTGGGCTACCTCCAGTATCTCGAGTCGGTCTACGCGCAGCAGCAGGTGGTGCTCGACAGCGAACGGGAACTGCGCGACGACTTCCAGGGTTTCCAACGCGAACGAACCAGCATTCAGCTTCTGGGCAATCGAGCGGCGCATAGCTACACGTTCGCAGCCCTGGAACAGCTTCGCGACCGCCGGGATGACTCCCAGATGCAGTGCAAGCTGGCGGAGAGCGAAAGCCAGGCGATGCAGGCGTTCGTGGAGTCGGTGCGCGAGCAGTATGCCGGTAACGAGCGACAGCGGCGGCAGGTGATGGAGCGGCTGGAGCGTGAACGCGATCCGGTCCGCCATGCCGACCTCACCAAGCAGCTGCGTATCCTCGAGCTGCGGCGTCGCATCGGCGACCAACTGCTCGCTCTGCGTGAGCAGGGCCTGCGGGTGAACGAGCTGAAGGCCAACCTTGCGCGGCAGCGAACCGAGTTTCTCGATAAGCTGATTCCGGCCGTCGAGGCCGTCGTTCGTTTTCCGGAAGAAGATCTCGCGCAACTGCTTGCCCGCACCGATGCCGACCAGCAGGCCTTGAACCAGCAGCTGGCGACGATGCAAAAGGATCTGCGCGAAGTGGACGTGCTGGCCATGTCGTTCACCTCGAACGACCTCACGGAAACTTCGGATGGCGAGACGGTGAAGGTGATTCGCCGCTCGCTGAATCGCGGCATCGCGCAGGCGAACGAGTCGTTCGCCACGATTCTGCAGTCGCGTTACGTCTGGAAGTCACGCTATCGACTGCATAACCGACTGGCGACGCCGGAGGAGCTGGTCGAGATGCGGGCGGATGTGGACCAGCTGCTGGATCGCGTGAAGAACGCGGAAGAAGCCTTGTTGGCGAGCCAGCAGGAAGCGCGGCTGGAGGTCGATGCCGTCAATCGGCGTCAGGTCACACGCGTCACGAAACAGCTGGGTGAACTGCGCACGAAGGTGTTGTCGGATGGGTTCAAGCTCGCTGGAGCACGGCAACGGCTGCTGCGCGGATACCAGCGCATCCTCGCGCGGCTCGACGACGAACTGTCGGCTCGCATCCAGACGCGTCGGACGCAACTCACCTGGGAACGCCTGGGACCGCTCGCTCGCTCCTGGTGGTACACGGAGCTGTTCGTCGTCGAAGATCGCCCGGTGACGATCGGCAAGCTGGTCACGGGCATCCTGCTGCTGATTGGCGGCTACCTCGTCTCCGGCGTCGCCAGCCGCCTCATCGGCCACCGGCTGCTGCCGCGCGTCGGCGTGCACCCGGGCGCTTCGCTGGCGGCGCAAACCATCTCGTTCTACGCCATGATGCTCGTCTTCGGCATCGGTACGCTCGACGCGCTGAACATTCCCATCACCGCGTTGACTATTTTCGGTGGAGCCATCGCCATCGGTGTCGGCTTCGGCAGCCAGAACATCCTCAATAATTTCATCAGCGGCCTGATCATCCTTGGCGAGCAGCCAATTCGCGTCGGCGACCTGATCGAAGTGGATGGGCTGCATGGAACGATCGAGCACATCGGCGCCCGCAGCACCCGGGTGCGCACGGGCCGGAATTTTGAGATCATCATTCCGAACAGCAAGTTCCTGGAGAACAATGTCAAGAATCTGACACGCACCAGCAACGATATCCGGACCATGATCCGCATCGGAGTCGCCTACGGATCGGATGTGGAGCTGGTCATGCGGCTGCTGCGGGAAGTGACACTCCAGCAGTCGTACGTTCTGCAGGGCATGGAGCCGATCGTGCTCTTCGGCGACTTTGGCGACAACTCGCTGATGTTCGAAGTCCACTTCTGGGTGCGGATGCGGACGCAGATGGACAGCCTGCGGGCCGAAAGCGCGTTGCGGGTCCAGATGGAGCGTGCGTTCCGCGAGGCAAATGTCACCATCGCTTATCCGCAGCGCGACGTGCATCTGGATGTCGCCGGGCCGCTGGAGGTGCGTGTCGCGCCAGCCGATTCCCTGCCTTCGATGGTCCGCCGGGCCGCTTGAGCGAGACTGCGTGAGAACGGCCGTTGTTCATCTTTCGCGGCCGCGGACCATGGGCGCATGGCTTGACACGCCCCGCATATGTTTCGGCGACTGAACCGCGCCACGACGCGGTGCGCGGGTGACGCTTTACGGCCGCCCGGAATTGGCTTCTAATGAGGCTCCCACCTGAGAAGCCGACACGCTGCACGCCGTGTCGCGGAGTCCCACCTGCCATGATTGCCCGCCCGAGAGCCCGTCTGAGAGACTATCCCGTGGTTCTGTTCTTGCGAATGCCCCCAGCGTCTGCCCGTGGTCCACTTTGGATGTCGAGATGGCTGCTCGCCTGCGGGCTGTGGCTGGCCGGCGTGGGTGCTGGTGTCGACTGGGGTCTCCTGCCTGGCCTGTCTGCCACGGCCAGCGCCCAGGATGCAACTCCCGCCCCAACTCCCGCCGCGGAAACCTCGCCGCCCGCCGGTAGTGAGACAGCCGACGGCAAGACTGCCGACGGCAAGATAGCCGACAGCGTGGGCGTGGAAGCGCAGTTGCAGTTTGCGTTTCGCGAGCAGAAGTGGGTGGATGTGCTGGACTGGTTCGCCCGCCAGGCCGACCTCTCGCTGGTCGTGAACGAACTGCCGCCGGGCACGTTCACCTACAGCGATACGCGATCGTACACTCCTTCGGAGGCCCTGGACCTGCTGAACGGCGTCCTGGTGACGCGCGGCTTCTCACTCGTCCGCCGCGAACGGGTGCTGGTCTGCGCGAACCTCAAGGAAGGAATTCCTGACGGACTGGTGCCGCGTATCACCATGGAAGACCTCGATGGACGCGGCCAGTTTGAACTGGTGGAGGTGATGTTTCCGCTGGGTCGCCGTCCCGGTCCCGCCGTCTTGGCGGAGATCACGCCGCTGGTCGGCAGTCTGGGACGAGCCACCTTGCTGCCCGAGACGCGCCAGATGCTCGTCTCGACCACGGCGGGCAAGGTGCGGGCGATCCGCGCGATCATCGAGTCGATCCCCGAGCCAGCGGTGCCTGCCGCGAAGCCACCGGCACCGCCGGCACCGCCGCCCGTCCTGGAGACGTATCCGGTGAAGGGCTTCGATGTCGAAGCGGCCACGGACATGCTCAAGGTGGTCGCCGCCGACGCCAAGATCACGCTGGATAAACAGAACAACCAGCTGCAGGTGTTCGCGACCCCCGAACGCCAGGCGGCAATCAAGAAGTTCATCGAGAAGGTGAGCGGCGACAAGCCGGTCGAGTCGCGGCCGGTGCTGAACGTCTACAGCATCCAGCATCCCGCGCCCGCGTCGCTTGCGGAACAGCTCAAGATGGTCGTGGCCGGCGCCACCGTGTCGGTCGACGCCGATCCATCGCGGCTGGTGGTGCTGGCGACGCCCGCCGAACACGAGCGGATCGAGGCGGCGATTGAGACGCTGCAGGCCGAGGGGACCGACGCAGTCCAGCAGGCGCCCGCCGTCTATTCGCTGGACGCGGCCGATCCAGCGGTGGTCATGGGCATGATCCAGGCCCTGTATCCCAAGGCGAAGGTAACGGTGGACACCGTCAACCGCCGTGTCGTCGTGGTCGCGAACGCCGCGCAGCAGCTTGTCGTGCGAGGCCTCATCGAACAACTGGAATCACGCCGCGACGATCCACTCCGCATCCAGGACTACGTCCTCGAGAAGCTTGATCCGGTCCAGACGCAGTCCCTGCTCACGACGCTGGTCCCCGGCCTGCGCGTGACCGTCGATGGAGAGAATCGACGGCTGCGCGTGATCGGATCGGTGGAGGAGCAGTCGCGCGTGGAGTCGCTGCTGGAGCAGATGGCGCAAACCGCTCCGACCCCTGCGGCACGCGTCATTCGCCGCCATGAGATATCCACGTCGCTGCGGGATCGCTTCCAGCGCATGTACCAGCAGCTCGATCCGCGACTGCAGACGCTGCAGTTGCTGGATTCCGGCAAGCCCGGCGAACTGGTGGTGCTGGCGACCGAGGACCAGCACGCGCGCGTGGAACGCGTACTGGAACAGCTGAAATCACAGTTCCCGGAGGAAGACCGGCAACTGCGCTACTACGAGGTGACGCCGACCATTCGCGAACGGTTCCTCGCACTGCGCGGCCAGCTGGCTCCGCAGTTGGGCGAAGTGCAGGTGCTGCAGGATGCCAACGATCCGCGTCTCGGCATCGTGGCGACCGACGCGCAGCACGAGCAGGTCGGGACGCTCGTGGAACAGTTGCAAAAGGACGTGCCGGACGAACGCGCCCAACTGCATGTCTTTCCGGTGACGCCAACCCAACGCACTCGGTTCCAGTCGCTGCTGCCGACGTTGAAGGACGAACTCGGTTCCGTGCGGGTTCTGGACGAGTCGCGGCCGCGGGAGCTGGTGGTGTGGGCCACGGCGACGCAGCGTGAATATATCGAGGGGCTGCTGCCGACCCTGCAGGCGGATGACCAGCAGCCCGACATGCAGTTGGTGGCCTACCCGGTCAACGAGGGTGATCCCGCCGCCGTGCAGAAGGTACTCGCGGAACTCTATCCGGACACAAAGATCCTCGTCGACACGGAGAGTCGTCGCGTCATGGTGTGGACGACGGCCGGGCAGCATGAGGCGATCGCCGAGGCCGTCGAGCAGCTTGATGCGCCCGCGGCCGCCGGCAAGAAACGCATGGCATACTACCGGCTTGGCGAACTCGATGTGCGCGAGGTGGTGGAACTGTTCCAGAAGCTGGTGCCCGAAATGTCGCTGGTGGCGGAGCCGGACAACAATTCGATCATCGCCTGGGGCGATGAGAAACAGCATGCGAAGCTGAACAAGACGGTCGAGGAATTTCGGATGCAGGAAGGCGCGTCGGCGCGGAAGGTCGCCAGCTACGCCTGCGGTACGCTGGGCGTGGAGAAGGCACGCGTGATGCTGGCCGACTTGGCCCCGACCGCGCGAATGGTCGGTGACCCCGCGAAGCGCACGATCCTCGCCTGGGCGACGCCGCAGGACCACGCGGCGATCGAGCAGGCTGTGGCGATCATGGTCGAGTCGGAGGGACAGGGGGACGCATCGCTGTCGATCTATCCAGTCAGCCGCGTGACGCCCGCCGAAGTGGTGCCGCTGCTGAAGGAGATCCTGCCGTCGGCGCAGGTGCAGGCCGCCGTGGATGGCAAGCGCCTGCTGGTCTGGGCCACGGCCGACCAGCATCGCCAGGTCGAGAAGGTGGTCGCGCAGATCGAAGCCGGTGATCCACGCCAGCAGGATGCCGGGCCGCGCACTTATCGCAGTCGTCCCGAGGTGCTGCAAAAAGTGAAAGGCCTGTTGCTGGAAAAGGCGCCGCAAGCCAAGGTGCTCTCGGAAGACCAGCCGGGCGTTGTGCTCATCTGGGCTTCCACCGCCGAACACGTGGAGATCCAGAAGCTGTTTGATGCGCTGGAAAAGGAGATCCCGGCGGGTGATCGGCAGTTCCAGACTTACGAGCTGCGCAAGGCCACGTCGGCGCAGGCGCGCGAGCTGATCAGCGCCGCCGTGCCGAGCGTCCAGTACCTGGGCAGCGACAATCCGCGACGACTGTTGCTCCGTGCGCGTGAAGCCGACCATGAACTGATCCGCAAGACGCTCGATGAACTGGAGGCCGCCCTGGCGGAACCCGTGCCGCAGGTGGTTCGTGTCTTCGACCTCCAGGAAGCCACGCCCGCGCTGGTGCAGTCGCTGCTGGACCCCAAGTTGCTCGAAGGCCTGTCAGTCACCCCGGATTCGCTGCGGAACGCCTTGATTGTGCGTGGCCCGCAGGAGCCGTTGCAGCGTCTGGGCAGCGCGATCACCGAACTGCTTGGGCAGCTTCCGGAGCCCAAGCGGCGGGCGCCGCAATCGTATCGCCTCCGCCACGCCGATCCGACCACCATGCTGGCCCCGCTGCAAGCCGTGTTTCCCACGGTGACCATGACGGTGGATGCGGCGACACGGAGCGTCCTGGCGACGGCGCTGCCCGAGGAACACACGCGGCTGGCCGAAGCGGTCGCGCAGCTGGACCAGCCCTCCGTCACGCAACGGGTGACGAAAGCCTATCGGCTGCGCGGCAGCAACCTGAGCAGCACGCGCGACGCCATCCAGGGCCTTGTACCCAAGGCGCTGCTCAGCGCCGACTGGTCCAGCCGCATGCTGCTGGTGACCGGAACGGCCGAAGAACAGCAGCAGGTGGCCGATGTGGTGGAACAGTTGACGCGTCCGATGGACCAGGACCGCCAGACGAAGGTGTATACCCTGAAGGTCGCCGACGCCAACGCGGTGGAAAATGCCATTGAGTCGATGCTGCCGACGGTGCGCGCCGTGAGCGACGGTGACACGCGCACGGTGCTGGTGACGGCGACGGCCGAGGAGCAGACGCGGATCACCGACCTGGTCCAGCAACTCGATCGCCCGGCTCCTGCGAACCGCCAGACGCAGGTCTACCGCTTGCGGCAGGCCAGTGTCCGCGCCGCGCAGGCAGCGCTGCAGGAGCAGTTTCCGCGAGCCACGTTCGCGACCGATCGCGCACTGCGGACGCTGCTCGCGACGGCCACGGCGGAGGAGCAGACGCAGATCGCCGAAGTGGTTCGACAGCTCGACCAGACCGTCGCCTCGGATCGCCAGACGCAGGTCTATCGGTTGCAGTACGGCAACGTCGGTTCTGCCGAAGATGCACTGCTGGAGCAGTTCCCGGACGCGTCGATTGCCGCGGATCGCGGCAATCGTTCCCTGCTGATCACCGCCACCCCCGAAGTGCAGACGCGCATCGCGGAGGTGATCCGGCAGTTCGACCTGCCGGGCGACACGAATCGAGAGGCCAAAGTCTACCGGCTCGAGCGAGCGGACGTGCGGTCGGCCGTCGAGGCGCTCGAGGATCAGTTCTCCGAAGCGACCATCGCGGCCGATCCTGACAACCGTTCGCTGCTGGCCACCGCGACCAAGGAGGAGCATGAGAAGATTGCGGCGATCGTCAGCCAGCTCGACAAGCCCTCCGCCACCTCGCAGGAGACGCGAGCCTACCAGTTCCGTTCCGGCGATGTCCGCGCGGCCCGTGATGCACTCGAGGCACTCCTGCCGAATGCGACCATCTCGATCGACATCCGCAACCGATCGTTGATCGTCACCGCGGCCGCCGACGAACAGCAGCGCGTGGCCGATCTCGTGCCGCAGCTGGACCGCGAAGCGGCGCAGCTGCCGACGCTGGTGGCCTACAAGATCAACAACGTCTCCGTCGCCTCCGTACTGGATTCGCTGCAGGACCTGTACTCCGGCAACGACAATGTGTCGATCTCGGCCGATGTCGCCAATGGAGCGATTCTCGCCAAGGCATTGCCGCGGGACCAGGCGGAAATCAGCCAGGTGATCGCCCGGCTGGAGAATGGCGTGACGGACGACACCCGCCGCCGACTTGAAGCCTACCCGCTGCCGGCCAGCGACTCCAAGGCCGTGCTCGATACACTCACCCAGCTCTTTCGCGGCAAGTCGCCCGCCGTCGACATCTCGATCAACCAACAGACGAACCAGGTCCTGGCCGTCGCCACGCCCGACCAGCATCGCGTCCTGGCCGAAGCCGTGAAGCAGATTCGCGGTGAACCGACGGTGTTCGAGGTGTTTGCGTTGAGGTCGGTGGATCCATTTGCCATCCAAGGCGCGATTGATCGGCTGTACGAAGGCCAGCCCCAGCGCCCCTGGGCGAACGCGGATGGCGAAGCGCAGCAGCTGTTCGTTCGCGGCACCGTCGAGCAGATGAAGCAGGTGCGCGACCTGCTCAAGATGATGGGAGAATTGCCGGATGAGTCGCAGCAGGGGATGCGCGTGATTCGCTATCGAGGCGACGTGGGCGAAGCACTGCGGCAACTCGAGCAGGCTTGGCCCGGTCTACGCTCCAACAAGATGCGCATCCTGCGGCAGGATCCTCCCGCCCAGGAGGAAAGCAGCGACGGATCATCCTACGATCCATCGTCGTCCAAGCCTGAGGGCGAAGACGACGGTCGCGAATCATCGGATCCGGCGAAACCCAAGCCCCAGGGCGACGCGATGCTCCGCCGCCTCGGTGAGCTGCGCTATGTCGCGGATCCCGCCAACCGCGAGGACGATGCGGCGACCAAGAAGGTGGTGGACGGACAGGGTGCCGACGCTGCGCAGGAGCCGACTGGCGCTGCGGTTTCGGCCACAACGCAGGAGGAAGCTCCGCCGGTGTTGATCCTGCCGAGCGACGATGCGATCACGGTTATCTCGGACGATCCGGAAGCGCTGCAGCAGGTGGAGTCGATGCTGCGGACGATCGAGCAGCAGTCCACGATGGCCGGCGGCGCGGGGAACTTCTCGGTCATCCCCCTGCGAAACGCGGGTGCACGTGCCGTCTCCAAGATCCTGGAAGAACTGTTCAAGCAGATGCCGCTCACCCAGCGCGCGACGCTCGGTCGCGTCAGCATGGTCGCCGATGATCGACTGAACGCCGTCGTTGTCCATGGACGCCCCGGTGACCGGGCTGTTATCGCCGAACTGCTTCGCGTTCTCGACTCCTCGAACATTCCCGACTCGCTGGCCAATACCGTGCCGCAGATCGTGCAGCTCGATTACATGAACGCCGCGGAAGCGCGAACGATCCTGCGAGGTGTCTATCGCACGCAGTTGGAATCGGGGGGGCGACGGCAGGAGATGGAAATCCCCAAGGGGGTCTCGTCCGAAGTCGCGCTGCTGTTGCGCCAGATGAACGCCAGCAACAGCGGGCCGCTGCTGACGCTGGAGGTGGATGACGTCACGAACTCGCTGGTCATCATGGCCCCGCGTCAACTGGTCGATGAGGTCGCGACGCTGGCCAAACGCCTTGATGCGAACGCGCAAGAAGCCGATCGCCGCACGGTGGGCGTCGTGCCGCTGCAAGGCACGAACGTGCGCGAAATCCAAGGGGCCCTGCAGGGGCTTATGCGATCTCGTCGATCGTCGCGATAACGATCCTTGACTCCCGCCACGGGCTTGGCGGTTGATCCCAGGCCGCGAACACGGCTCGCGGTGCTCAGCCTTTGGCAGTGACGCTGCAGCCTGCGTGGATTGCCACATGTTCACATCGGCGAACGCCATCAAGCGAAAAGTTTTTTGCGGCGAAGGACGCAAGAAACGGGCCTTTCTTCGTCCAAAAAGCCCATCGCAGGTGGCGTCGAAGGCTGCTTAACCTTGACGATTTCCAGAGCCGTCTGTTAGGCTGACCCAGGTCGCCGGCGGGCAAGGACTTCGCCTGGATCGCGCGGCATCCTGCCTAAACTTCCTGCCTTGGTTACTTTCCCGCCTGATTCGCTCTGTCTGGTAATGGACTACGACGCCGAGTCGAGATCGGGGGTCGCCGTCGGCGACTTCTGGTTTTTCAGTTGCTCGCCCAAGGATGCGAGCGGTTGAGGGCTAAAAAGCAGAGTGTATGAACGCCATGAGTGCTACTCTCATCGTACAGCCGACGATCACCAGTGTGGTGGTTGGAGCGGGCGACCTGCGAACGGCGCGTGAGCGTCTGGAGCAGGGCGGATCGCTGGACCAGATTGCCAACGATCTGGGTCTGGATTCCGCCGAGACGGCGCTGGGGGCACTGGCCAACACGCTGGGCATGCAGGTGGTCGATCTCAGCCGTTGCTCGGCCGATCCCGAGGTGGTGAAGGCCTTCCCGGCCAAGTTGGTCCATCGCTACGGCGTCTTCCCGCTGGGTGACTCGGACGACAGCCTGCTGCTGGTGACGAGCAATCCGTTCGACCTGCACGCGATTGATGCGGTGAGCGGGGCCATTGGTCGCCGCGTGACGCCGCTGCTGGCGGCAGCCGACGAACTGGAGAAGCTGATCAAGTCGCACCTGGGCGTGGGCGCCGAGACGGTCGACGGGCTGATGGCGGCCGTTGAGGACGAGCAGATCGAACTGCTGGACGAAGTGCAGTTCGACGACAGCGAAGCGTCCGAGATGGCGCAGCAGGCTTCGGTCGTCCGGCTCGTGAACGAAATTCTCTCGGAAGCCGTGCTGGCGAAGGCGAGTGACATCCATATCGAGGCCCAGGAGTCGGGCATCAAGATCCGCTATCGCATCGACGGCGTCCTGCAGCGCCAGCCGACGCCTCCGGAAATGAATCGCTTCCATCCGGCGATCGTCAGCCGTTTGAAGATCATGTCGCGGATGAATATTGCTGAGAAGCGTGTGCCGCAGGATGGGCGCATCAAGCTGCGAGTCGCCGGCCGTGAAGTGGACATCCGCGTATCGGTGATCCCGATGCTGCATGGCGAGGGGATCGTCATGCGTATCCTGGACAAGGAACGCATGCAGTTCTCACTCCGCGAGATCGGCATGCCGCAGGATGTGTACGAGCAGTTTGGCCAGTTGATCCGGCTGCCACACGGCATTCTGCTGGTGACCGGTCCGACCGGTTCGGGCAAGACCACGACGCTCTACAGTGCCCTGAATGAAATCAAGAGCGAAGACACGAAGATCATCACGACGGAAGACCCGATCGAGTACCAGCTGGAAGGCATCAATCAGATCCAGGTGCACCACAAGGTGGGCCTGACGTTCGCGGCGAGCCTGCGGAGCATCCTGCGGCACGATCCGGACGTGGTGCTGATCGGCGAAATCCGCGACCTGGAGACGGCCGAGAACGCGACCCAGGCGTCGCTGACGGGCCACCTGGTCTTCAGCACGCTGCACACGAACGACGCTGCTGGCGCGTTCATGCGTCTTTGCGACATGGGCGTGGAGCCGTTTCTTGTCAGCAGCACGGTGGAGGGCGTCATGGCCCAGCGGCTTGTCCGCAGCTTGTGCAAGCACTGCCGAGAGAAGCATGTGCCGAACCGCGAGGACGTGCCCGACGACTTTCCCTACGACGAGATCATCGGCTCGCAGGGCGGCATCTACGACGCCGTCGGCTGTCGCCAGTGCCGCGGTACTGGTTACTCGGGCCGGATGGGTATCTATGAGTTGCTGGTGGCGAACGACGCGATCCGGCTGCTGGCGAGCGAGCGGCAGGCGTCCAACGTCATCAAGCGGGCCGCCATGGCGGCGGGCATGCGGACATTGCGCATGGATGGGTGGAACAAGGTCCGCTCCGGCATTACCACCATCGCGGAGGTCCTGCGGGTCACCAAGGCCGACTGACCGAATCGGTTGAGCGTTCCTGCCCGCCCCACGATCCATGCCTACCTTTGTCTACACCGCCCGATCGCTCGATGGCCGCAGCGTCGAGGGAGAGTTGAACGCTCCCAGCCGCCGCGATGCCATGTCGATGCTCGCGCAGAAGTCGCTCTTTCCGCTCCGCATGGAAGACCAGAAGGCCCGGCCCAGTTGGCAGGACCAGCTTGCCGGATGGCGCAGCGGGCGGGTAAAGACGGAGCATCTATCGAACGGACTTTCCCAGCTGGCGGACCTGCTGCAAAACGGCGTGCCGCTGCTGTCGGCGCTGAAGCTGCTCTCGGAGCAGACGCCGGACGCCACGCTGCGTGACGTGTTCGCGTCGCTGCACGCCGCGGTTTCCGAAGGCGTCGCCTTGGATGTCGCCGTGGCGCGGCACCCAAAGGTCTTCTCGGATTTGACGGTGAGCATGATCCGCGCGGGATCCGAAGGCGCGTTCCTCGAGGAAGCCCTCACGCGCGTGGCCGGCTTCCTGGAACTCGAAGAGGAACTCAAGGGACGCGTCAAAGGCGCAATGGCCTATCCGCTTTTCCTGGCCTTCATGGGCATGGTGGTGACGCTGGTGCTGGTCGTGTTTTTCGTGCCCAAGTTCGAGGGCCTCTTCCAACGCCTCGAACGCCAGGGCAACGGACTGCCGGCCGCGACGGTGATCCTGTTGGCGGCCAGCCATTTCCTGCTGTCGTATGGATGGCTGGTGCTGATCGGGATCGTGCCGGCGATCATGGGCATCCTGCGATGGCTGTCGAGCGACCGGGGACGGACGCTGATGGATCGCGTCAAGCTGCGACTGCCGCTGGCGGGAAAGATCTTCCACGAGACGGCCGTCTCGCGATTCTGTCGCGTGCTGGGCACGCTGCTGCGGAACGGAGTGCCGATCCTCAAGGCCCTGCAGATCAGCAGCGGCTCGGTCGGCAATCGCCTCCTCGCCAGGGCGATCCTGGACTCCGCGGAAAATATCTCCGCTGGACAGACGCTGTCGGCGCCCCTGGCCCAGTGTGGCCTGATTCCGCCTGCCACGATGGCGATGATCCGCATCGCCGAGGAATCGAACAACCTGGACACGGTGCTGGTCGGGATCGCCGACACGATCGACCGTCGCATTGAGAAACAGTTGACCATGATGGTGCGGTTCGTGGAACCGATCATGCTGGTCTTGATTGGCGTCGCGATCATGTTTGTGCTGGTCGCGCTGCTTTTACCCGTATTCGAGATGAGCACTTCGGTCTAGCCGCCGCGCGGCCCAGGGGAATTGCTCGGGGAATACCTTCAGAAAGGAATGTGGAATGGCTCGTCGACGAAACACGACCGCGGGGTTCACGCTGGTCGAAATCATGGTGGTGCTCGCGATCCTCGTGCTGCTGGTCGCGCTGGTGGGGCCGCGGGTGCTGAAGACCCAGGACAAGGCCGACCTGAAAATCACGCAGACGCAGATCAGCAACCTCGAACAGGCTCTCGACTTCTACAAGAACGACGTCCGCAGCTACCCTACGACCGAAGAGGGACTCGGCTCGCTCATGAAGAAGCCGGCGGAGGAGGGACGTGGCAACAACTGGGCGGGACCGTACTTGGATGAGGACGCGCTGCCGGCCGATCCATGGGGCAACGCGTTCCGCTATGAGTTCCCGCCGACGCGCGGCGCGTCGACCGACAAGCCGAACATCTGGTCGGCCGGCCCGGACGGGCAGGACGAGACGGAAGATGACATCGTGAACTGGAAGAAGGAGGCCGCCGAGGGAGGCGATGCCGCGGGAGGCACGGAAGCCGCCACTGCAGATGGCGGCGCCAATGCCCAGCCCTGATCGTCCGCTGCGCGCCTCGTGGCCCGCCCCGGTGACCAACCGTTGTCACCGGGGATATAGCCTGCTGGAGCTGATGATTGTCCTGGCGATCCTCACCGCCATGGCGGGCCTGAGCTGGCCGGCGCTGATGCGACCCTGGTCCAAGAACCTGGTGCAGCAGGCCGGCCAGGAACTTGCCCGGGAGCTGAACCGCACCCGCGGCCTCGCCATCGAACGCTCGTGCGTCTTCCACCTGCGTTATCGCCCGGGCGGATCCGAATACCAGATCGCTCGCGGGCTGGACCCGGCCGTGCCCGGTTCCACGCGAACTGGCACATCCGCTCCGGATCCCTACGCGAGCGGAGCAGGGCAAGCCGCTGCCCTTGCGCCGTCGCCGGACAACTCCTCCGGCCTCCCGCCGGACGACCTCGCGCGCAACCCCATCCGCGACGCGCTCTCGACGGGATCCAGCAACGCCCGCGACGCGTCCGAATTCCGACTTCCTGACGGCGTCCGTTTTCGCGCCGCAATTTCTGGCGATCGCCGTGGCGGATTGCGGCCACTCGAATCGCTATCCGCCGAAACGCTGGAAACGCCGGGCTCAGAGCGATCCGCGATCGGCGATGCAGAGCGAGCAGCGACCGGCGGGGAGGGGGATGGGCTGGAGGCGTTGCTCGAGGACGGTGGCGCCTGGTCGGAGACCGTCACCTTCTATCCGGATGGACGCGCCACCAATGCGCAGTGGACGCTGGAGTCGGGAGAAGGTTACGAACTGGACGTGACGCTGCGTGGACTGACGGGCATGGCCACGGTGGGGCCCGTGCGCGCGACGGCCACGTCGGCCGATGCCGCCGCGATGGACGATACCGATACGCCGCCCGACAGTCCGTCGGAGGAGGCTCCTGCGACGATCGACGCACCCGGCGCGGGCGGGCAGGGGACCTCGCCATGATACGCCCCGGCCGCTTGCTCGCGACTTCAAGAACGGCTGCGCGCCAACGTGTCCCACGCCGACATGTCCCGCGCCAGCACGCTGCTCGCGGCGGGCTTTCGCTGCTGGAAGTGATCATCGCGCTGGCCATACTCGCCGGCTCGGCGGCCGTCATCGCGCAGATGGTCGAGATGGCCGTCCGCCGCTCCACGCGTTCCGAGGAACGCACCGAAGCCGTGACGCTCTGCCACAACCTGATGAACGAACTGGTCGCGGGCGTGCGACCCTGGCAGAACATGACCAGCCCGCAACCGATCGACCTGTTCAGCCCCTGGGACTATCAAGTGACTGTGGAGCCGCTCGGGTTTGCCGACCTCGCGGCGCTGACAGTGATCGTCTCACGACGCGAGGGCGCATCGGCGGGAGCGACCGCCGTGCCGGGAGCCAGTGTGCCGACGACGGAAGCCATGCCGTCCGCCCCGTCACCTGCCGCCAGTGGTGCTGAGGGTGCTGAGTCGATCGCGTCGCGCGATCGACGTCCGACCTATCGCTGGACGCGGTGGGTGCGCGCCACGCTGCCGACCGCCGGTCGCGATGGGCGCGGAACGCCTGCGGACGGCTCCCTGCCTGTGGATCCCGCGATGCCTTCCGATTCCGCGGGGCCGCGTCCCGGCGGGTTCGAGGACATCACGCCGCTGCCTCCCGAATAGCCGCCTCGCCGCGATCTGCCTTCCCCGCCCGCCATGCTTCTCGAAACCCAAGCGCCGATGAACACGCGAAGCCTCCCGCTCCAGCGCCGTCACCTTTCCTCGAAGAGGATCCGGCGACGCGCGTTCACGCTGACGGAAGTGGTCGTGGCCATGCTGCTCATGACGGCCGTCCTCAGTGCGACCTGGAGCCTGCTGAATACGTTTCGCGACCGTTTTGAAAGAAGCCAGGCGCGGACGGAACGTTCGCAGCTCATTCGCGCGGTGCAGCAGACGCTGGAGAACGACCTGGCCAGCGGGCTGGTCGTGCGCGGGCGGCGACCGGACCGGAATCGTGCGACGGCTCGCGGCTTGATGCGAGGCCCGGCCGGTGGCGATACCGCCTCCGCGGACGGCCCGGCGAGCGGTGACAATCGGTTGTCAGCATCAGGTTTGGAAGATGCCGCGAACGCGGGCGGGGAGAACGCTGCTCCGGTCGGCGCGGGGGAGTCTGCGGGCGACAGGCCCCCGGCACCGTTCAGCAACGAAGACGCAGGCAGTCCGAGGGACGCGGATTCGCCCGTGCGCCGCGAGGAGGACATGGCAGGCATGGAGGATCCGTCTCGCGACACCCGCCAGTTATCGATGACCTTCCAGGCGGAGACGGATGAGGTATCGCAGGGCGAATGGCTCGCCAACGAAGTACGCTTCCTGGGAACCGGATCGGCACTGGTGTGCGACATCCTGACGCCCGCCGAGGATCTCGCGCCGCCGGCCTGGAACGCCGATCCGTTCGCTCCCTCGTCGCTGCCAGGCGACGGTGCGGCGCCCGGGAGCTTGGGCGACTCCGGGCTCTCCGGCATCGCGAACGACCGTGACGCCTTCCGCGGCGGGTCGCCCGAGGAGTTTGCCGACATTCCGGAACACTCACGCCGCATCGTCTATCTCTTCACCGACCCCGAAGCCGCGCTGCGCACGGGCAGGGCACCTGGACTGCTGCGATGCGAGTTGACGAATCGTCATCTGGCGATGATTCGCACGCTCGCGCCGGATCGCGCCGACCTCTACGCGCTCGTGCAGCCGCTGACGGGAGTGCAGCAGACGCTGAAAGACGCGATGGGCGGCGAGGGAGCGGGTGGCATGGCGGAGCCGGGAATGGGCGGCTTGGAAGGTATCTCGTTCGCGCAGAACCCGTCGAGCCCAGGGCTTGCCTCGAGCGGCTCGATGGGGCTCGTGATGGAACCGCCCAAGATCGACTACGTGCCCGAAGTGAAAGCGTTCCGCCTGCGATACTACGATGGTCAAGGATGGCGGGAGCGTTGGGATTCGCGGCAGGAGCAGGAGCTGCCCGTCGCGGTTGAGATGCGGTTCCTGTTTGAAGTCCCGCGCCCGCGCGGCGAGGCCTCGAGTGCGGGGGCGAACGCGGAGGCGGGCCCAGAAGGAACGTCGGAAGGCAACTGGTCGGCCGAGATGGGGCAGGCATGGATGGCCGGGGGAGCCCTGGACGCGAACCCCGACGATCGCCTGCGGTCTGCTCAAACCGTTCCGATCGAAGACCACCGCTATGTCATCTTGTTGGCATCGCCGCCGAAGCTGCGGCAGTCGTTCGGTGGTCCGGGCATGGAGTCGCGTGGCGATGACGCGCCGGATCGCTTCTCGCCCGACAGCGGCGTGGGATACGGCGGCTTCGGGGCTGGCCGAGAGCCTGGCGAGGTGCAGCCATGAACAATCCGCCTCGCGTGGGATATCGTGGCCCTGCCCTCCGTCTCCGGCCTCGCGGCCCTGTCCGCCGTGGTCGGCCCCGCGGTATGGTGCTCTTTGTCGTCACGATCGTGGTCGCCATGGTCACGCTCTCCGCCTACGGCTTCCTGGTCATGACGCAGACCGAAGATCGCGCGGCGCTGCAGCGAGCCGACCAGCTGCAGTCGCAGCAGTTGGCGAGCTCCGGCATCGAGTACGCGCGGGCCTGGGCCGCCGCCTCGCGCGCCCAGCGCGCGTTCTGGGGAGAGGCGCGCGGGAACGATCCGATGTTCCAAGGCCTGGTGGTCGACATCGACCCGGCGGGCTCGCGACATGGACGTGTCAGTCTGCTGGCCGCCTTCTATCGCCCGCCCGACCCGCTGCCACGCTATCGTTTTGGCCTGCAAAACCTGAGTGCCCGCATGCCGCTGGAAACGCTGCTCGTGCTCGACCAGGGCGCCGAGAACGCGGGACGGTCGGCCCTGATGCAGTTGCCGGGAATGACCGAAGCGATCGCCGACTCGCTGTTGGACTGGATGGACAGCGACGATGAGAGGCGACAGTTCGGCGCGGAAAGTGAGTTCTATCTCGCGCAGGATCCGCCTCGACAACCGCCAAACCGCGTGCCCGATCGGCTGGAGGATCTGCTTGCCGTTCGTGGTGTGACACGCGATCAGCTGATAGGGCTGGTGCCCTCGCAGGCGGAGATTGTCACCAGCCAGTTCGGATCGAGCGCGGGCGGTGACCCGGGGATGGGCGGCGCTCCGGCCGGCATGGAGGGAGCCGGGCAGGGGCTCGCGCCGATGCCCGGTGGCGCGGGCGGCCGCGGCGCGCCGCGGATGACGCCCTGGGCTTGGTACCTCACGACGCTCAGCGCCGAACGCAACGTAGCCCACGATGGTCGGCCTCGCATCGCCTTG
>JBIIEC010000033.1:0-22550 GCA_044238045.1 Pirellulaceae bacterium
TAGCGACGGCCTGGCGTCGGTCGGCGGTCGGGCTCTCGTCTTGCCGCCGGCCGCCGCCCAGCGACCAGGGCCCAGCAACCAGGGCCCGGCAACCAGGGGGGAAGCGAGCAGCGGCGCGAACGCTCGCAGGCTGATGTGTCGCGTGAGTTGCCGGGAGTCGGTTGCGTAGAGGAGTTGGCTGGAGCGATCCTGGCGGAAAGGGCCAGGCACGCACCCTGCGGGCCGCAGGGCGTTGGGCCCTGGTTCGTTGGGCCCTGGTTCGTTGGGCCCTGGTTCGTTGGGCCCTGGTTCGTTGGGCGCGGATCCGGCGGCAGTGGGAGCGGTCGAAGGGCCTGTGGTCGCCTCGTCCTCGAGCCCTCTTCCGGTTGGCTACGGCATCGTCATGGGTGAATGGTCGCACCGGCAAGTTGGTCGGTTCCGCAACAATCCGAGCCGGCTTGAGGCGAGGTCGGGGCTGAGCTCTCGCGGTACGAAGCACGAGTCATCGAAGGCTCGGGAGAGGCTTGGCAACTCGTCGTGGAAAAAGCCTTCCCGGCTGCCTTCCGGAGCGACTTGCTGTTGATCCGAAGTTTTTGCGAAGCGGGGCCCGTTCCTCGACTGGTTCCTGCTGCGCAGGATGCGTAAACTGTGCTCCCTCAAAGGGGTGGCAACACCGTGTCACGATCAAATACCCGGTGGATACCCTATTCTTCGTGGCGATGCCTCGATCGTTTGTCCGACAAATAGAGCACGATTCCGCCGGTACCGAACGACGGCCCCTAAGAGATGCGATGCGGGAGCTTGGGGGAGCTTGAAGTAGCCTGAGCCTGTGAAGCCGGATCCTAGAGTCCTTTTCAGCCTTCGGAACGACTTATGAAGCTTGAGCGATCGTCAAACTGGCCCGTTTGGATGCTGTTGCTGCTGTTTGGTTTCTGGTGGACGGGCGGCAGTGCCTGGGGGCAGCAGGGGGCTTCACCGTCCGGCGAGGCAACAGCCGCCGTGCAGCCTTCGGGGCATGCGCATGTGGGGGGCGAGGCGAGCTTGAAGCTGCCGGACCTGAATCGCGCGACCTTCCTCGGCGGGCAGGTCGGTGGCCGCACACTGCTCTACAGCGGCGTGGTGGTCTGCGTGCTGGGGCTGGCATTCGGCCTGACCGTGTCGGGGCAGCTGAAGCGGTTGCCGGTGCACGCCTCGATGCTGGAAGTCTCCGAACTGATCTACGAGACCTGCAAGACGTACCTGCTGACCCAGGGCAAGTTCCTCGGCATGCTCTGGATCTTCATCGCCGCGGTCATCGTCTTCTACTTCCACTACCTGCTGCATTTCGATGCCATCAAGGTGGCGGTCATCCTGGCCTTCAGCGTGATTGGCATCCTTGGCAGCTACCTGGTGGCGTGGTTCGGAATCCGGGTGAACACCTACGCCAACTCCCGTACGGCCTTTGCGTCCCTGCGCGGCGAGGCCTTTCCGTGCTATTCCATTCCGCTGAAGGCGGGCATGAGCATCGGCATGCTGTTGATCAGCGTGGAGCTGCTGTTGATGCTGGTGATTCTGATGTTCGTGCCGGGCGACTACGCCGGTCCCTGCTTCGTGGGATTCGCGATTGGCGAGTCGCTGGGAGCGGCGGCGCTGCGAGTCGCGGGCGGTATCTTCACGAAAATCGCGGACATCGGCGCGGACCTCATGAAGATCGTCTTCCGCATCAAGGAGGACGACGCGCGGAATCCGGGCGTCATCGCGGACTGCACCGGCGACAACGCGGGCGATTCGGTCGGGCCATCCGCTGATGGATTCGAAACCTACGGCGTCACGGGCGTCGCGCTGATCACCTTCATCCTGCTCGCCGTCGGCGATCCGCAGGTGCAGGTGGAGCTGCTGGTCTGGATTTTCATGATGCGCGTCATGATGGTCGTCTCCTCGGCCTTGTCGTATTTCGTGAACGAGCGACTGGCGGTCGCGAAGTACGCCCACGCGAAGCACTTCAATTTCGAGGCGCCGCTGACGTTGCTTGTCTGGCTGGCATCGCTGTCCTCCGTCCTGCTCACCTACATCGCCTCCGCGCTGCTGATTCCGCAGTTGGCTGGCGATTCCTCGCTGTGGTGGAAGCTCTCCACGATCATCACCTGCGGCACCCTGGCCGGGGCGGTGATCCCGGAGATCGTCAAGGTGTTTACCTCCACCGAGTCGCGGCATGTCAAGGAAGTGGTGATCTCCTCCCGCGAGGGTGGCGCATCGCTGAACATCCTCTCGGGCCTCGTCGCTGGTAATTTCAGTGCCTATTGGCTCGGCATTGTCATCATGTTGCTGATGGGTATCGCGTACGGCATGAGCCTGCTGATCCCGGTCGACCTGATGGTGGCTCCCGCCGTCTTCGGCTTTGGCCTCGTGGCCTTCGGCTTCCTGGGAATGGGGCCGGTGACGATCGCCGTCGACAGTTACGGGCCGGTCACGGACAACGCGCAGTCGGTCTACGAACTTTCCATGATCGAGTCGCTGCCGAACGTGTCGAGCGAAGTTCAAAGGGAGTTCGGTTTTACGCCCGACTTTGCCATGGCGAAGGAAAACCTGGAACTCAACGACGGGGCAGGCAACACCTTCAAGGCCACGGCCAAACCGGTGCTGATCGGCACGGCCGTGGTCGGCGCCACGACGATGATCTTCTCGATCATCCTTGAGTTGACGCACGGCCTGCAGCCGCACCTGATGGGGAACCTGTCGGTGCTGCATCCGCCGTTCCTGCTGGGCCTGATCGCGGGCGGCGCCGTGATCTACTGGTTCACGGGGGCCTCGATTCAGGCGGTCACGACCGGAGCCTACCGGGCGGTGGAATTCATTCGGGAGAACATCAAGCTCGACGGCGGCAACGGCAAGGCGTCGATCGAGGACAGCAAGCGGGTGGTCGAGATCTGCACCGACTACGCGCAGGCGGGCACCTTCAATATCTTCGTGGTAGTCGCCGCCTCGACGCTGGGCTTCGCCTTCCTCGATCCCTACTTCTTCATCGGCTACCTCGTTTCGATCGCCCTCTTTGGTCTGTACCAGGCGATCTTCATGGCAAATGCGGGCGGAGCGTGGGATAACGCGAAGAAGATCGTGGAGACGGAGTTGAAGGAGAAGACGACGGATCTGCATGCGGCCTGTGTCGTGGGTGACACCGTCGGCGATCCGTTCAAAGATACGTCGTCCGTGGCGTTGAACCCGATCATCAAGTTCACCACACTCTTCGGCCTGCTGGCCGTGCCTCTGGCCGTGTCGCTCAAGGAACAAGAGGGCGGCGGGATGACGACTGGACTGGCCGTCGTCTTTCTGGCGATCTCCGCCTGTTTCGTCTATCGCTCGTTCTACGGCATGCGGATCAAACGGTAAGTCGAGCCGGTATAGTCGGTGCACGCCGTGTGCCGAATCTCGGCAAAGAGGTCGGTCCGCTTTGGCCTTCGGGGCCATCAGGGCCATCAGGGTCCATCGCTGGTTTGAACGCGGGCTCGCAAAGGCGTTTAACGCGGCTCGATGACGGCAAACGGCGTGTGCCGTTTACGCGTGCCGGCTATTAGGAGCTCGCATTGGGCTTGATGGCGTGCAGGAACGTCGAGCCCATGTTGGTGAAGTTGAAGACATGCAGGCCGAACTGGTCCGCGAGATCGGTGGAGACGCGAATGCCGCGGACGCTGTTGCCCATCGGGTCCAGACGCGGGGAGAAGACGCTGAGCCCCAGTTGGCGGTTGACGACCGCCAAGATACCTCCGGACACGCCGCTCTTGGCGGGCACGCCCACGCGGAAAGCCCAACTGCCCGCGAAGTCGTACATGCCGCACGTGAACATCACGCTGAGCACGTCGCGGACGGCATAGAGGTCCATCGCCTCGCGGCCGGTTACCGGGTTCCTGCCCAGGTTGGCCAACGAGGCACCCATCATCGCCAGGTCGCGAGCAGTGACGAGGATCGAGCACTGGCGGAAGTAGGCGTCGAGCACTTCATCCAAGTCTTGGCCGAGCAGGTTGACGTTGCGCAGCATGTAGGCAATGGCTCGGTTGCGGTGACCGGTATCCGATTCCGACCGATACACGGTCTCATCGACACGCAACTGGCGTCCGGCCAAGGTGCTTAACGTTTCCAGGATCCGTTCGACCTTGGCGTTGCTGTCCTTGCCGGGGATCAAGGAGGTCGACACGATCGCGCCCGCATTGATCATCGCATTGTGGGGGCGGGAGTCTCCTTGGAGTTCGATGCTGTTGAAACTGTCGCCGCTCGGTTCGACTCCCACATGCTTCAGCACGTCATCCCGCCCGTGCTCCTCGAGGGCCATGCCGAAGATGAAGGCCTTGGAGATCGACTGGATGGTAAACTCCACGTCGCAGTCCCCATGCGCGATGACGTTTCCCTGCACGTCCGCCACGGCGATGCCGAACCACGAAGGGTCGGCCTTCGCCAGTTCGGGGATGTACGTGGCGACCTTGCCTTCGTCGCAGTCCAGATAGCGGGCGTGCAGCGACTGGATCGACTTATGGATCAGGTCCAGATGCGAATCGTCAGCGGTCATGGAGCGGTGCCTTTCAGTCAAATGGGAAGACGGGCCCGCGATTTGAAGAGTGGGCTCGAAGGCGAATCGTATCGGGGAACGCGCGGCGGACCGGCCCGCGCCGACCCTCCGCTAGTCACCAAACGATCGCTGTTCTTGCCGGTGCAGGACCGCCCTCCCGCCCGGCAGATCTGATCTTAGCCTTCAACTCGGTTGTTCCAAGAGGGCTGCCATGCGTTTCCGCTAAAGAATTGGGGGAGCGGGAAGGGACGGCGCGGAATCGCGGCCCGGTCGTTCACTCGGTTCTGGGGAGGTCGACGGATGGAGCGTAGGCCGGCGGCTGAGGGCGTGGAGTGAACTGACTCCGCGAAGAGGCCGGTGGTCGGAAGTGCAGTTCGGCGGTGATCGTCCGATGGTCGGAACCCATGGGCGGCCCGACAGCAGTCCGGAGGCACTGCAACGAGTCGCTGATCAGCACATGATCGAGAACAAGGCCGAAGGGATAGGCCGGCAGGCAGTGCCATGTGGGTGTCAGACGGCTGCCTCGCGCGGCGCGCCGCAGTTGGCTGCTGTCCTCGAGCAATCGGAAGTGCGGGGACCAGGGAGTGACGTTCAGGTCGCCCATCAGGACGACCGGGCAGTCCGGCTCCTGGACTTCCAATTCTCGAACGAAGGCTGCCGTACGCTGCAGGTGCTCGTTCCGCAAGGCGGCACCCCCGGAGCCAATCGGGGGCATCGTGTGCACGGCCACGATGCGGTACGAATGGTCGCGGACGACAATCCTCGCTGCCAGCCCGCGAAAGATGCCGCCCAGGTCCACTACACGCAGGTCCTGCAGTGGTTCACGCGAATAGAGGCCGATGCCGAAACCGTCTTCGTCCCTCGGGAGCTCGTGGCGATGTGGGTAGAGGGCCGGCAACCGGCTCGCGAGTCGCGACTGCAGCAGGGAGTCGAGTTCGAGGACGGCGAGCACGTCGGCCTGCGGGGCCAGGATCGCCTCCTCCACGGCTTCGAACTGCTCGTTTCCAATCAGGACGTTGGCCGACGTGACCGTGAGATCGGGTGTCTGCACGCTGGTGTCCAACAGGCGGTCGAGGGCGCGCGCTCGGGAACTGGCCACGAACCACGGGAGATGCAAGGCCGCACAAAACGCCAGCACGATCGCCAGGCGACGGCGCCGCAAGATAGACGACCAGGCAATCAGAATGGCGAGGCCGATCATCTGCTGCACTCGGAGGTTGGCCAGGATCTCGGCCAGCCAGGAGGATCGCGCGAGCAGGCTGGACATCGTGGCTGCGATCGTAAGGCTGGCAAGGACCGTGCAGATCCGGTCGCTCCACGTCGTACCCTTCGCTGTGTCCGCAGCGGGCTGAACGTGCATGGATAGGACCTCGGAGAGTGCTTGAGACGCAAGGGCGGATGAACCGGCGGCTCGTCGGGACGGGAGCCGATCGTCGGCTGGCTACGGGCAATCCCAGGAAAAGATGGTAGCACGAGACCCGGGCGGATCCAATCGGCGATGGATGGAGTCGCGTCACCGAGAACGCGAGCGATCAAACTCCGGTGCGTTTGAGACCGGAGGACATTCAATCGTCAGGCCGGCTTGGTGGAGTCGGGCAAGGCTGCGTTTGGACGAGCGGTTGCCGCGAGTCGGGTTGCGGCAAGTCGAAGGCGGGCCTATCCTACGCTGGGGAGTTAGGGGGCGAGTGCACGGTTCCTTGCGGGCATTTCGAAAGAGCGCGTCGCGCCCGGAGAAGCAGAGGTCGTCCGCGAGATCTGGCCGTCGATGATCGTGCGGCGAGTGGCGATGCGTTTGGTTTGGGAGAATCGCCCGTGGTGAGTTGCTTGCCAGAGGTATTGCGGCGTGTCGTGTCGCGCGGCCGAATTCTGACGGCACCGGCGCAGCTTGCCGGATACAACGCCGATGGTCTAGGCTACAAGACATTTCGCCCGGACGCGGTGGTGATTCCCGCCGATGCCGATGAACTCGTCGCGCTGATGCGTGCGTCGCGGGAACTGGGCGTTCCTGTCACAGTGCGCGGCGCCGGCACCTCGCTTTCGGGAGGCCCCGTCGCGGCTCAGGGCGGAGTGGTCGTCCACACGTCGCAGTTGCGGTGTGTGCGGAACGTTTGTCACGAGGGGTTCTGGTGCGAGGTCGAGTGCAGCGTGGTGCTCAACCAGCTGGACGCCGAACTCGCCGCCTACGGACTTTTCTATCCGCCGGATCCTTCCAGCGGACCTGTATGCACCCTGGGCGGCAACGTGGCGATGAACGCGGGCGGTGCCCATTGCTTTCGCTATGGCGTCACCAGCAACTACGTCCTGGGCGTCGAGGCGGTGATGCTCGATGGCAGCGTCCACCGATTCGGAGGCCCCGCCGGGGGACGCGGGCCGTGGCGCGCGGATTGGAAACGCTTGATGGTGGGTTCCGAAGGCACGCTGGCCGCGTTCACGCGATTCTGGTTGCGTTTGCTGCCGCGTCCCGAGAAGTGCTGGACGTATCGAGCCACCTTCGCCGACCTCAAGGCGGCCGAAAGCGCGGTCCACGCCCTGGCCCTCCACTCATCTTATCCCGTCGCCATTGAACTGATGGACCCTCGCTGCGTGGCCATGGTCGAGAACAGTCCGATGGCCGTGGGATTGCCCAAGGATGCGTTTCTGATCGTGACCGAAATCGACGGCCCGGCCGAACTGGTTGACGCGCGCGCCGCATCCGTGGCTAGCCTGCTGCGGGAACACGGTGCGCTGTCGGTCGAGTACAGCGACGATGAAGCGACCCGCAAGGGCCTTTGGAAAGCTCGCAAGGTGGCCGGCGGCTTGATGGGACAGCTCAGCCCCGACTTTCTCGTGCAGGATGCGGTGATTCCGAAACGTGCGCTGGCGGAAGTGCTGCAGCTGGTCTACGACGAGGCCGACGCCGCCGGGCTGCGCGCCGTGAATGTGTTCCACGCCGGCGACGGCAACTTGCATCCGAATTTCCTGTTCGATTCGCGTGACCCTCACGAGGTGGAGAAGGTCGAAGCGATCAGCAAGCGACTGATGCAGCGTGTGGTGGAGGTGGGCGGTACCCTGTCGGGCGAGCACGGCATCGGCAATGACAAGGCGGCCTACATGCCGCTCGTGTTCAACGAGTCCACGCTGCGGCTGCAGTTGACGGTCCCGAGGATCTTCAATGCCGACCACCAGCTGAATCCGCTGAAGGTGTTCACGTCCCGGCGATACGGTGATCAGGGGACGGCAGAGGCCGGGAAGGGAGAGCTTGCCCTGCAAGGGGGCGCGCTGTTCGAACCGTTCTTTGATGAGATCGACGGTACCTGCTGCGGACCCGTGCACTGGAAGGGGCACGACCTGGCGGAATTACGAAACAGGCACCGGTTCCGCTTCCCGCTGGTGCTTGATGCGCAGGCCACGTTCGCCGAGCAACTCGCTGCCAGCCCGTACGCGCCGGCATCGTCGCGCTTCGGTCCCTACTGTGACAATATCCTGGGCATGAACTGGAGGCTGCCGAGCGGTCGTGTAGTCCGCATCGGCGAGCGCGTCGCGAAATCGACGACGGGGTACGATCTGCTGCGATTCCTGATGCATTCGGGTGGACGGTGGGGGGCGCCCACGGACCTGGTGATGCGACTGCGGCCCGATTTTGGCTACAGCGGTGTGCTGCGCATGCGTGGAGCCGCTGCGGCCGTCGATCGCGCGATGAGGCAGGTGCTGGGCAGCTGCTGGTTGCACTGGTTCGATTCTGTCGACGTGCTGAGGAATGGGCGGGACGACGAGTGCGAACTGCGTATTGCGCTCAACTGTCCGCAAGACGAATGGTTGGTGTACGAGCGGCATCTGTCGTCGGTGGCGTCGTCCCATACGCTCCGGATGGTCTTGGAACCGGGGACGGATCTGGCGCCCGATGGGCTCCCGGATCTCGTGCTCAAGACGACTCCCGACAGCACGTTGCTCCTGGGACGCCTGGTGGCCGCCGAGCAGGGTTGGCGAAGCGTCACCTTGGCGTATCCGGGCGTCGTGCACGGTTATCGTGAAAAGCCGGAGTTGCCGGAGGTGGTTCGGGGGGAGGTCGAGGCGCTGCGCCGTCGCTTGGAGCCGGAAGTGCAAAAGGTCGGGGGCGACTGGCATTCGCGACACTTGGATCCGGCCGTAACGGCCCTACGGGATGACGAGCGGCACTGGTTAGAGATCTTGGATCGGGAGTTTTCCGCCGTATGAGCGAGCCAACCAGCGACAATCAGCACCGCATGGGAAGTGCGCGGCCGGTGTGCGGCACGGCGATCGACTCGGATCTGCTCACCAGTTGCGTCCACTGCGGCTTCTGCCTGGAGGTGTGTCCCACCTATCAGTTGACCGGGGACGAGAACAACTCGCCCCGCGGAAGGCTGCGGCTGTGGCGCGAGGAGTCGAACGGCCAACTGGAGCCCGATCCTTGGACGCTGGCGTACACCGCCGAGTGCGTGGGCTGCCTGGCGTGCGAATCAGCGTGCCCTGCGAACGTGCCGTACGGCACGATCCTGGAGCAGGCGCGGCATCAGCATGTTTCGACGGGGCGCACCAAGCCGGCGGCTTGGTTGCGCATGGCGGCGAAGCTGGCGGCCTGGCCGCGCTGGTTCAGCCGGCTGATGACTCCCGCGCGCTTGCTGCGCCGGCAGGGACTCTTGCGCCACTCGATGGTGTTTCCCGGCGAGCCGGCTGTGACGCTCTCGACCGCGGACTACGCCGAGAAACTGATGGCGAGCCATCCGCGTCGACCGACCGGCCCGCGCGTCGCGCTGCTGACCGGTTGTCTGATGGAGTCGCTGTTTCGGGAGATCAATTTTGCCACGGTGCGCGTCCTGATCGAGAACAACGTGCAGGTCGTGGTGCCGCGCGAGCAGGGATGCTGCGGGGCGATGCAGGAGCACCTGGGGCTGGACGGGGTGGAGACGCTGCGCGGCGACAATCGGCGCGTGTTCGCGTCGCTTGACGTCGATGCCGTCGTCGCGAACTCCTCCGGCTGCGGCTTGGCGACCATGAAGGCAATGTCGGGGGACAAGCCCGTCTACGATGTGCTCGACTTCCTCAGCCGCCTGCCGCTCCGTCGCAACGAGCGTCCCGATCCCTTGCCTCGCGTCTATGTCGACCTGCCGTGTCATCTGGTGCACGGTCAGAAGGTGGCGGGCATCGCGGCGAACGTGCTGGATGCCACAGGCTACGCGTGGGAGTACGCTCCGATGGCACGCGACTGCTGCGGATCAGGCGGCGTCTACAACTTGCAGCAGCCCGAGCGAGCTCGCGAGATCCTGACTCGCAAGGCGGCGTTCCTGGAACAGGCCGCGGGCGACCCGGTGATCCTGGCGACGAGCAACCACGTGTGCATGATGCAGTGGCACTCCGCCCGCACGCTCGGCCTAGTGAAACGGCCGTACGAGGTACGTCATGTCATCCAGCTGCTGGACCCCGGCAAACGTGGCGGCTGATTCCCGCGGCGATGCTGGCGGGGAGCCGTCACTCGCGCGACCGTGGTGGTCAACTGTCGCATCGCGGTCTTCACGAATTCTCCCTCTCACGATGGGTAGCCTGCGCGTCGGAGACGGCGAATCGCTCCTCCATCGCGTACTTCGCGTCCAGGTCCACCAGTGAATTGAACTCGCCAAACGTCATCATGCGGTCCTCGAGTCCCCGGGAGGACCCCTGGTGCAGGAGCTGGGTGAACGTCTGCTCCAGGGCGCGGGCGGCGGCGTACAGACCAGAGAGCGGATGGAGGATCAGCGAAAATCCGAGCGACTTCAGTTCCTGCTGCTCGAGCAGCGGGGTCTTGCCGCCTTCGATCATGTTGGCGACGTTGGGGCCAGGTGACCGCTGGCCGATCGCGCGCAGCGTGTCCAGCGAGTCGGGGGCCTCGATGAAGCTGGCATTGGCGCCGGCCTGCCGTGCGGCCATGACTCGCTGCAACGCGGACTCCAGGCCCTCGACAGCCAAGGCATCGGTGCGCGCAACGATGAAGAAATCCTGGTCGCCGCGTGCTTCGACGGCGGCGCGGATCTTTTGCAGGTACGCGTCCGTGGGAATCACCTGCTTGCCCCGCATGTGGCCGCAGCGTTTGGGCCACACCTGGTCCTCCAGGAAACAGCCGGCCGCTCCACAGGCGATCAGTTCCTTGACCGTGCGGAACACATTGAGCGGATTTCCATAACCGGTGTCGGCGTCGACCAGGATCGGGATGCTCACGCTGCCGCAGATGCGGCGGGCGCGGTCGACCAGTTCTGTCTGGGTGAGCAGTCCCATGTCGGGTTCGCCGATGGTGGTGGCTGCCACGGAGTAACCCGAGACGATCGCCATCCGGTATCCGACTCGCTCGGCGATGCGGGCGGAGAGCGTATCGAAGACACCGGGCAAGGGCAGGACGCCCTGCTGCTGGATCAAGCCGTCGATGCGTGACATGGAGCTTCTCTGGTTGGATTGGGTCTTGCTGGAAGATCGCTCGCGAATCGACGCGAGGCAGTTTAGGTCGCGGACGGCTTCCCGCCCGCGCGAGGAATCGCCGTGGCGGGTGGCGATGGATGGGCGCTGCCTTGCGGGTCGTTGCCGGCAGGCCTCGGGGCCTCGGGCCGTGCCGCCCGCCAACCGCCGTTCAGTTGCTGCGTCAGACGCAGGACGAGGTCCGCGGAGCCGCCGTCGTCGGCCAGGTTCGTGTTCTCGTCCGGATCGCTGGCATGATCGTACAGTTCGGTCGCCACGAACTTCTGCCGATCGTCGCGATGCACCCAGCGCGTCAGCCGATAGCGATCGGTCCGCATCGAGTACCCCATGATAGGGCCGGTGTCGGTCTGGGCCGCGGGACGCGGATACTGGCTGAAGGCGGCTTTCTTCCAAGGTCGGTCCGGGTCCTGCAGCAGGGGCACGAAGCTGGTGCCCTCCAGGTGCTCCGGCAGCGGCAGGTCGGCCAGCTCACTCAGCGTCGGGTAGATATCCACCAGTTCGACCAGCGCACGCGAACGCAGGCCCAGGTCCGTGCGGCCCGGCGCCGCCAGGATGAGCGGCACGCGCGTGTCCAGTTCCACGTTGGAGTGTTTGCACCATGCCTGGTGTTCGCCCAGCTTCCAGCCATGGTCTCCCCAGAGCACCACGACGGTGTCGCGCGCGAGTTCCAGACGGTCAAGCTCCTCCAGCACGCGACCGACCTGGGCGTCGAGGTAGCTGACGCAGGCGTAGTAGTGGTGCTTGAGTTGCCGCGCCAGGTCGTCGGGCAGCGGCCCGTCAGGAATGCCCCGATAGTTCCTCAGTTCATTTCCGTCGAGAATCGCGAAAGGGGGCGCGCCGCGCGGCCGAAACGGGTTGGAGGCCAGAGCGAACTTTCCCGCGTCGTACAGGTCGGCATACCGCTGCGGTGCGATGAAGGGCAGGTGGGGCTTCGAAAACCCGACGGCCAGGAAAAATGGTTGCTGCTGCGATGCACGCCGCTGCCGCAACTCACGCAGGGTCTCGACGGCCAGGTCCGCCACCTTGCCATCGCGGTAGTGATGGTCCGGCACGTCGGCCGATTCGAAGGCCGGGCCTCGCTGTCGTCGTTTGCCGGACGACTCGGGTGGAAGCTGGTTGGAGGCTCTGTTCTCCGGCAGGGCATAGGTGGGAGCTTCGGGATGTTGCCAGGCTACCGACCAGCTCTCCTTGTCGTCGTATCCCGGGTGGAAGATCTTGCCCATCCCTTGCACGAAATAACCGTGCTGCCGGAAGTGCTGGCCAAGCGTCATGACGTTTGGAAGGGCGTCCCGGAAGTGGGTCTTGAGATCCCAGACCTTCGTTGTGTCCGGTCGCGCGCCGGTCATCACGCTGGAGCGTGACGGCGAGCAGACGGCCTGCTGGCAGTAGGCCCGTTCCAAGACCAGGCCCCGCTTTGCCAGACCGTCCATATGAGGGCTCTGGACCAGCGAGTCCCCGTAACAGCCCAACGCCGGTCGCAGATCGTCGACGGCGATGAACAGCACGTTCAGCCGCTCGGCCGCCAGCGACGCCGATGCGAAGACGACCACAGGCAGAAGAAGCAGCCAGCGGCAAGCAAAATGGAGGCGACCCATGGTGACCACCTGCGTGGTTGGAGCGAAGGTCCAGACAGCGGCACGGTGGTCCCATGGTAACGCCTGCGTCGCAGTCGCACAGCTGTGTCACCGGAGTGTCACTGCCATGACTTGCGTGCCGCTGGGTGCCACCTGGCCCATCGCCAACACCTGGCGTTGCTGTCGGCGGGCGAGGCCTACGACTGCGGCGGGAGAATCGTCACGACAGGAAGGGTTGCGGGAGGCCTTGGGGAGCCGAGTCGGTCGTTCTCCCCGAGTTGCCAGCGGCGCCGTGGAGCATTGGGGAGCGGCGATTGGTCCCGGCAGGCGTCCTCTCCTGGGGCAAAAGGGGGTGGCCCGGAGGGATGCAGGGCCAAACCGTTCCTGCTCATGGGGTCGGACGAGTTTCGCTCCCTTAACGCGGTGTTGGCTTTGGGGGCACCGCGGTTCGGGACACCCAGCCTTGGGGGGCCGAATCGACTCTCGAGAGGCCTCCAACCAGGGACGCAGCGCTTCCCACTATTTCGCTCGGACAGGGGAGAGCGCAGCCCAAAAGGCATGGACAAATTCGCTGTAGGGTTTAATCTAAGAAGCAGCAAGAAGGGGGGGCGCCCCATTCCATGAGGCGACTTCGCCGATTCATGGCTGGCCAGCCCCTCCACGCTGCTCGACCTCGCCTTGTTCCTCCCGCCTGATCCTGCGAATCCGAAACGTATCCAGGGGTGCTCGTCGGCGCCTGGCGACGCGGACCTGCCACGCTGGTAATTTTGAATCGCAACGGATGGTTCGTGATGACCCAAACGCACTCTTTCCCCTCCGCTCGACGTGTCCCGATGTTTGGCCTGGCGCTGCTCGCGTCGTGCTGTCTGCTGTCGGAGATGACCTGGGCCGCTCCGGGAGATGCGACATCGGACGGGAACGCCGCGCCACAGGCTACGCTGCCGACCGATGCGGCGGGAAGCCCTTCGCCGGACTCCCAGGCAAGGCGGGAGTCCGGCACGCTGGCGGATCGCATCGATGCGACGATGGCGGAGTTTCACCGGGGGCCCCAGGTGCCTTTGGCTGGCGATTACGAGTTTCATCGTCGCATCTACTTGGACTTGGTGGGGCGTGGCCCGACCGGTGAGGAGACGGAGGAGTTCGCGCGGCGGCTGCAGGCCGGCGACAAGTCGTCGGAGGTGGTTCGCAACGAGCTGGTTGACGACCTGCTGGAGCGGGACGAGTTCTCGCGGTACTACGCCAAGGTGCTGGAGGTGATGTTCACCGAGCGTCGCGAGGTGATCGCGGTTCAGGAGTTCCGCGGATGGATCCATCAGTGGCTGGAGCAGCGGCGACCGCTCAACGAAATGTGCACGGAGATCCTGGCCGCGGATGGCACGGGGGCCGAGAATCGAGCGGCGGCCAGCTTCATCCTGAACCGGCAGGCGGAACCCAATCTCGTCACGCGCGATGTGGGACGCATCTTCCTGGGGCGCGACATGCAGTGCGCCCAGTGTCACGACCACCCGCTGGTATCAGGCTACCTCCAGTCCGACTACTACGGCCTTCTCTCCTTCGTGCATCGCACCTACCTTTTCCAAGACGAGAAGCGAGGCAATCTGCCTTACTTGGGCGAGAAGAGTGACGGGGAACTGCAGTTCGCTTCGGTGTTCGAGCCGGAGGCGGGAAAGAGCGTCGCACAGCCGGTGCTGCCGATGGCAATGGCGATGGACAGCGAGCCGGACTTCCTGAACGCGACCGACGCGTATGTGGTGGCCCCCGAGAAAGACAAACGGGGTATTCCTCGCTACAGTCGCCGCCAGCAGCTGGCCGTCCTGGCGACCCATCCGGAAAACGAGAGTTTCAATCGGAACCTCGCGAACCGACTCTGGGCGAACATGATGGGAATGGGCGTGGTGCACCCGGTCGACATGCATCACGCGGGCAATCCGCCGACGTCCTCGAAGCTGCTGCGCCTGCTGTCGGACGAACTGGTGGCCAGCCAATTCAACCTGCGGGATTTCCTCCGGCAGATCGCCCGGTCCAAGGCCTATCAGCGATCGGTGGTGCTGCCTGAGCTCGACCAGTGGCCGGGGCCGCCTGGCGGACTGGAGGCCTTGGAGCAGGAGGCGGCTCGATGCGATGCGAAGATGGCGGAGCTGAAGCCGCAGGCCGACCAGGTTACGACGGAGCTGGCGCAGGCCGCGAAGCAGGTGCGGAAATACCAGGATGATGTAAACCGCCTGCAGACGCAGTGCGATGAAGCCAAGAAGCAGTTGCAGGAGCTGATGTCGCAGAGTGACAAGGAGGTGGCACGATCCACGGAGGTGAAAGAGAAGCAGGCCAGGCAGCAGCAACTGGTCGACGCGCTGCAGGCCGCCATGGGTGAGGCCGACAAGATCCTGAAGCTCACGCCCGAAGACCAGGAACTCGTCGCGTCGCGCACGCTGCTCAATACGCGACTGGAGAAGGCGAAGACGGACAAGGCGACCCTTGATTCGGAATTGGAGTCCCTGCAGGAGGAGGTGAAGGATGCCAGTTTTCGCGTCGAAGACCAGCGAAGTCGGATCTTTTCGCTGGTGAATCGCCGGATGGCGCTGGGGGAATTCGTCATTGAGGCTCGCGGAGTCCAGCGGCGGCTGATGAAGCAGGCGCAGGTGGTGGCGGATGCCCAGGCGGATTGCGAGCAGCAGAAGGTTCGACTCCAGACGCTGCGGGATTGGCTCGCCGTGCGCGACGAGTTGGCCCGGACGGCCGGTGACGAGACATTGCTTGCGGAGCTTCGCCTCCGACAGGATCGGTGCCGAACGGAACTCATCGAGTCGTGGTATCGAAGCTACGCCCTGCGGCGGGTGCGCTCGTTGACTCCCGAACAGATGGCTGGGGCTACCTACATCGCGCTGGAAATGGACCGCCTGATCCGCGTGAAGGCGTTGAGCGAATGGGAGACTACGCAGCAGGGCAACCCGGCTGATCTGGCTGATGCGCGGAAGCGACAGGCGTTCGTCAGCGGCAAGGTCGCGGAGAACCAGTGGGACACGGTGGAGGACTTGGTGGTGACGCGGTTCTCCAGCCCGGCGGGCGCGCCGCAGGATGGTTTCTTCGCCACCGTCGACCAGGCCCTGATGATCCAGAACGACCCCACCTTCCAGGCTTGGTTGAAAGGTGCCGAGGGCACGCTGATCCATCGACTGGCGACGATCGAGGATCCGGCGGTGGTCGCCCAGCAACTCTATTTGGTGGTCCTGGGCCGGACGCCGGACGCGGACGAGGAAACCATGGTGCGTGAGCTGTTGACGCGGTACGCATCCGAACGGGCTGCGATCGTACAGGAGCTGGTCTGGGGGCTGTTGGCGTCGTCCGAGTTTCGATTTTCGATGTGAGTGGCTGGGATCCCGTCGCGCCGCATCGGCCAAGCGACGAATCATATTCGCTGGAACGGGAAGATCTCGGGGTGACCCATGCTTAGAAACCAGTACAAGCCCTGTGGAACGGCCGACCATGGTCTTGGTCGTCGGCAGTTCATGGGCGAGTTTTTGACGGGCCTGGGAGCGTTGGCGGGCACCAGCCTGTTCTCCCATCCGCTGGGCGCGACCGAAGTGGCCCGGCAGGGGAAATCGGTCGTCGTCGTCTACCTGAATGGCGGCGTGAGCCAGTTCGAATCGTGGGATCCGAAGAGCGACCTGGAAACCGGAGGTCCCTTCAAGGCGATTCCTACCACGGTGCCGGGCGTGCACATCTCCGAACTGCTGCCGCATACCGCTCAGCAGATGCACCACATGGCCCTGATCCGCAGCGTTTCGACCGACCTGGACGACCACGGGTTGGCCAACAACCTGGTCCGCAGCGGCCGGATGACCCGCTCGGCGACGGAGTTTCCCGAATTGGGTGCCGTGGTGGCGAAGGGGCTGGAACGCCCCGACTTTCCGCTGCCCGGCCACATTGCCACGATGGTCGGCGGCGCGGGAGGGCGAGCCAACAACGCCGCGTACCTGGGGCCCCGGTATGCGAGCGTCTCGGTGGGAGCGGAAAAGGGAGGCATCGTCAACACGCAGCTGCCCGAAGGAATGTCGGTGACCGTGGACAGCCGCCGCCACGATTGGCGACGCTTCGTGAACACGCGGCACCGCGGACGCGTCCAGTCGACCGAGATGGATGCGTACACGCAGTGCTTCGAGCAGGCCCTGCGGCTCATGGAGAAACGCGAACTGTTCGACATCTCGCACGAGCCGGTGGCGATCCAGGAAGCGTACGGCAAGTCGGAGTTTGGCAAGCAGCTGCTGCTGGCCAGGCGGCTGGTCGAGCAGGAGGTTCCCTTTATCGAGATCCAGCATGCCGGCTGGGACTTCCACCACAACAACTTCGAGTTCCACCTGCACTACGTTGCCGACTTCGATCGCCCTTTCGCCCACTTCATCGGCGACTTGGAACAACGCGGTTTGCTGGAGCGAACCCTGGTGATCGTGATGACCGAATTCGGGCGCACGCCCAAGATCAACGGGGGATATGGACGCGACCACTATCCGAACGCCTGGTCCGTCGCGTTGGCCGGTTGCGGCATTCAGCAGGGAGCCGTGATCGGCAAGACGGATGCGAAGGGGATCGAGGTTACCGACCGGAAGGTGGATCACCGGCACCTGTTCCATACGTACCTGCGCGCCGTCGGCATCGATTCGTCGAGTGAGTTTGACGTGGCGGGGCGGAAGTTTCCGATTGCGGATCCAGCCTACGGGCCTATCGAGGAGCTCTTAGCGTGAGCACTGACAACAACACGGCAGCTCCAGCGGAAGGTCCCAAGTTCGATCCCCTTGCTGGCAAACTGATCTCCGATTGGACGCATGAGGCCCGGCTCTTGTGCTGCCGGGTCGATCCGACCGGCAAGTATGTCGTGGCGGGAGCTATCGACTACACGATCCAGCGCTGGGAGATCGCCACGGGCGCGAAGACGCTGCTGGCGGGACACGACAACTGGGTGCGCATGCTGGGCTTCTCGCCCGACGGCGCGAAACTCTACTCGGGCGGTTACGATGGCCGGCTGATCTCCTGGGAGATCGCCGCGGAGAAACCGCAGCCGGTGCTGACGGTCCAGGCGCACCAGGGCTGGCTGCGCGGACTGGCCGTCAGCCATGACGGCCAGCGCATCGCGACGTGCGGCAATGACAAGCTGGTCAAGGTCTGGTCGGCGGCGGACGGGCAACTGGTGTGCGAACTGCCTGGGCATCCCAACCTTCCCTACTGCGTCCAGTTCGTGCCAGGCACGTACGACCTCGTCAGTGGTGACATCGTGGGAAATATCTTCCAGTGGCACGCCGAGGATCGCTCGGTGGTGCGGAAGTTGGATGTGGCGGAGATCTTCTCGCACATCGGCGATATCGCTCCCTTTGGCGGCATCATCAACTTGGCCTTCAGCCCCGATGGCAAGCGAATCACGGCGACCGGCCTCTACAAAGTGTCCAACGCGCCCGCCGGCAATCGCCGCGCGGTCGCCGTCTCGTTCGACTGGGCAACCGGCGAGAAGCTGCCGAAGCAGGAGTGTCTCCGGAAGGAACTCGACGCCACCATGTGGCGCGCCGTGTACCATCCCACGGGGACGATGATCGGTATCGTGGAGAAGGAGTTGGGCTTCTGGAACGGGGCCACCGAGGACGTGTTCCACCTGCTGGAGACGCCGGAGCCGATTTTCGACTGCGACCTGCATCCGAACCAGATCGACATCTACACGGCCCACTACGATGGCCATGTCCGCGGCCATCGGCTGGCCGCCAGCTAAGCGTCGCGACCGCCAACTGACCGGCAAGGTCTGGCGGACACGATTCCCCGGTTCGCTGGAGAACGCGCCAGTGGTGCCCGACCACCGAGGCAGCGCGCGGCTCGGAAGCGGTCGAGCGCTCATCGTCTCCAGATCGTCGATGCGCGAATCATGCCGCGCGGCGGATCTGGCTGTGCGTCCGCAGGACAATGCACGGCGGGTTTGACCGTGAAGGAGTCGAGCCCGGGGGAACCGCAGGGAACCCGCGCAGTCGAAGATGCCCGGCGAATCGAGCGAGGGCCGCGGAAGTCCCAGGTGAGAACGCCCCGACACGCTGCATGGGCAAGGGCTGCGGGGCGCCCGACGCCGAGAGCCCAAAGCCTGATCTCGGTGGAAGCTGCCGGTGGGCAGCGAAGAGAGTACACCCCAGTGGGCTCGAACCACTAACCTTCGGTTCCGTAGACCGATGCTCTATCCAATTGAGCTAGGGGTGCAGACCGGAAACGGTCGTGTTGCCATCGGCCAGCTGACCAGCTCGATGCTCAAGCAGTGTATCAGAAGCCGTCCTGCGGACAAGCCCAGGACGCGAAAACGGGCGACGGGCTGGGGCTGTCTCTGCCCGAATC
The DNA here is from genome assembly GCA_044238045.1 of Pirellulaceae bacterium. GTDB lineage: Bacteria > Planctomycetota > Planctomycetia > Pirellulales > Pirellulaceae > CAZUJM01. Next base: position 18,886 of record JBIIEC010000033.1, read on the forward strand.
AAGCGGCCAGCTTCCGCATCCTGCCGCTAGCGGCCCCGCATTTTGCTTCCAGGGTTTGGAAGGAGATGACGGTCGTGGAAGCGGGACTGAGCGACGTTTCCCGCCGGGGGGCGAGCCGAGGCACGGCGGTGCGGGGCTGGGGACCGTCGGCAACGGTCGGGACCGCAGCCAACGCGGTCCAGCGGGTTTGGGCCGCGACTCGTCGGCTGGGCTCTCAATCCGGAGAGTCGCTGGATGACTGGAGCGACGGGCTGCGATACACTCGTCGCCGGATCGGAAGCGGACGGCGGCTCTGCGGCTCGCCCTTGTCCCGGCAGGTTCGACGCGCGTTGGACACAGCCCCGACCCGTGCAGCAACTAACCACTCGAAAAAGGCGGAAGTGCGATGAAGGCGATCTATGGAGCGTTGTGCCTGTGGGCCATGATGGGGCTGCGACTGGTGGCCGCGGAAGCGGATTTCGCCGTGGCGGACGGCTGGCTTCAGCCGCCCACGGAGATGGAGACCATCGGGCCCGCTCACGGTGATGTGGCGGTCAGTGCCAATGGCGACGTCTACGTCAGCATCCTCTCCGGACCAAGGCCCGGCATTCAGGTCTACTCTGCAGACGGCAAGTACCTGCGGAACGTGCCGGGAGCTCCCAACGATTTCCATGGCTTCGTGATTCATCGGGATCCGGACGGTGAGCACATCTATGGCGGTCGCCTCGAAGGCATGGAAGTGCTGAAGATGAAACTCGACGGCGAGGTCGTGCTACGCATTCCCGTCACTTCGTTTCCTGCGGCCCTGGTCAACCAGCAGGATGGCAAACCGGCCTTGCGGCTGACGGCCGTGGATGTGGCACCGGACGGACGCATCTTCGCCGTGGACGGCTACAGCACCGATCGCATCCATATTTTCGACGCGACGGGCAAGCACGAGTCGAGCCTGGGAGGCAAGGATTCGCCGTACGAGTTCAAGACGAACCACAAGATCTGCATCGACACGCGGTTTGATCCGCCGCGCGTGCTGTGCTGCGATCGCGAGAATCGTCGCGTGGTCACGCTGTCGCTGGACGGCAAGGTGCTGAATGTCGTGCAGCAGATGCGCCGTCCCGCCGCCGTCGCCGTCTGGGGCGATCTGGCCGCCATCGCCGAGATCGAAGGTCGCGTCAGCCTGCTCGACAAGGAAGGACGCACGGTCCTGACACTGGGGGAGAACACGGTCAAGGAGCAGACGGCGACGAACCAAGTAAAGCCGGCCGATTGGCGCGCCGGGATCTTCACGGCCCCTCACGGCGTGGACTTTGACCAGCACGGCAACGTATTTGTGACCGAGTTCAACCAGTTCGGCCGCGTGGTGCGTTACAACCGACGCTAAGCGGTCCGAAACCAGCCTGTTGTCCCAACCGTGCCATCAGGCATTGGCACGCGGACTCGTTTCACCGCGTGGCCTGCAGCAGCTGGCGTGCCCGCTCCTCGATCTTGTTCCAGGCCTCGGCTTGGACTTCCTCGGCGGGAAAGAGGCTCTGCACGAAGCCCACTGCGGCGGCTCCAGACTGCAGGTAGCCAGCGGCGTTGGCGAGGGTGACGCCGCTGGTCGGGACGATGTTCAGGAAGGGCAGGGGACCGAGCGTCTGTTTGACCCAGGCCGGTCCCGTGCCGGTCTCGGGAAAGAGTTTCTGCAGGGGAGCACCCCAGCGATGCGCCTGCAGCATCTCTGTGGGCGTCGCGGTGCCCGGCATCGACGCCACGTCATGATGCTGGGCGCGGCGAATTACGCCTTCGTCCAGCACGGGCGACACCACGAAACTGGCGCCCGCCGCCACCACCTGGTCCACCTCCTCCACGGTCAGCACCGTGCCCGCGCCGACGATCAAGCCATCGCGCGCCGAGAACTCGGCGATCAACTCCAACGCGCCCGGGATGCTGAGCGTGAATTCAACAATGTGGAAGCCGCCGCGGATCGCCGCCTCCATGGCATGGCGAGCCGCCCGCTGGTTGTTCGTGCGAAGGATCGCGGAGGCGCGGGCACGTTTGAATTCGGCAACGAAGCGGCTGGCTTCCATGGGGCGGGATGACATGCAGTGGAGTCCGTTGAAGCAAGTGTAAAATAAGGCGGCGGTCGCATCGGCGTCCGCGTTACGCGGTCGAGTTGGCGTCCAAGGGGTCAGGCGCCGTCGCGGATCTCGGCCCAGACGCTCAACTGGACCGCTGCGCCCAACGGCATCGAAGCCATCCCAAGTGCCGTGCGGGAGTGTCGATTGCGGTCGCCGAAGACCTCCCGCATCAGCAGCGAAGCTCCGTTCAGCACCTGGGGGTGGTCGACGAAACCGGGGGCCGCATGCACGTTCCCCTCCAGTCGCACGATCTGGACGATGTTTTCCAGGTCACCGGCGGCCGATTTGAGCTGCGCGATGGCATTCAGGGCGCAGAGGCGCGCCGCCTGCTGCCCGTCCTCCACCGATATCTGCTCGCCCAAGCGTCCCGCATAGGCCAGCGTGCCGTCGCGGAACGGCAACTGGCCGGCCGTGATGACCAGGTTTCCCACCCGCGACCACGGCCGGTAATCGGCCACGGCAGCGGGCGCCGCCGGCAACTGCAGGCCCAAGGCCTTCAAGCGATCTTCCGCGGTCATTGTTCCTCCCGCCACTGCTCGTGGTGAATCACTTCCAGAATATAACCGTTCACCGGCTCGCGGAAAAAGAACCGCTCGAACGGTGTATCCCGCTGCGGCGCGATCAGCTGGCCGCCGTGGGCCACGACCCGCTCACGCAGCGCCTGCATGTCATGGCCTGGATGGAAGACGGCCAGGTGCCGACCGAATTCACGCTCGAATGGCGACACTTCAAAGTGGGGCGAGTGGATGACGTGAATCTGCTGCGAGCCATCGCGGTGCGGGGACAGGTCGATCCAGGCAAGTTCCTGAAGGGCGTTCGAGGGCGTGGGGATCGGCGACCAGCCCATGACCGAACACAGGAAGGCGCTGGTGGCCTGGACGTCGCGCGACCCAAGGGCGAGGTGGGCGAAGGTCATGGAGACTCCGTGGGCTGGACGGGGTGGTGAAAGGGGCGGGACACGCGCGGCAACACTCTCAGGCGTCGCGCGGACGAGCCCAGTGATCGCGGTAAGGTCGCGAGAGCAACCGGTTGGCCTCGTCGTCGCCTGAAATCGTCTCGGTATCCGGGTCGAACCGCAGCGACCGACCGAGACGCGTGGCGATGTTGCCAAGATGGCAGAGGGACGAGGACAGGTGGCCCGTCAGCGGACCCGCTTGCAAGGGAGCGTCGGACCGGATGGCTTCGAGGAAATTCGCCACGTGCGACACGTCGTCCTGCGAACGAGGCTGGATGGCGAGCGGCAACGGTTTGTTGCGATCGTCCAGCACCTGCACCTTGCCGCGGCGGCTGAAGAACATCTGGCCCTTCGTGCCGTAGCACTCCACGCCGCTGTCCACATTGTGAGGGTAGTTGGTGCTCCAGAGCCGCTGCTCATAGATCAGCATGCGACGATTCCCCGGCTTGCCGTCGCCTGGATACTCAAACGTCACCTGCTGCGTGTCCGGGAACTCCTGGTCGTCGTCATGGAAGTACTTGCCTCCCAGGCCGACGATTGTGGACGGATGGGTGTCGACGCCGAGCGCCCAGCGAGCCGCGTCGATGTCGTGCACACCGTCGTTGCCCATGTCT
>JBIIEC010000034.1:0-22436 GCA_044238045.1 Pirellulaceae bacterium
CCCCTTCGCACTTTGTGCTGACCGACGAAGGCCAGGCCAGCCTGCTCACGAAACTCGCCGACCAGCCGCGCGAAAATGGAGCGGTCTGGCGAAGCCTGCCGGGGTTCCAGTGGCGTTCGCCGGCCCTTCGACAGACGGCTGGCTCGGAAGTGCTGGCGATCGACGAGAAGTCGCGTGCGCCGGTGCTGGTCACGAAGACTTTCGGCACGGGCAAGATCCTGTTCATGGGAACCGACGGCGCGTGGCGATGGCGAGAAGGCGTGGAGGACAAGTACCACTACCGGTTCTGGGGCCAGGTGGCCCGCTGGATGGCCTACCAGCGGCAGATGGCGGAGGGCGAGATGATCCGCGTCTTCTACACGCCCGACCGCCCGACGCTGGGGAACGTGCTGACGCTGAACGCCACGATTCTTGACCCATCCGGTGCTCCCCTGAGCGCGGCCGACGTCCAGGGTGAACTGACCGATCCGTCCGGCCGCCGACAGCAGATGCGGTTCCTCCCCAACGGCGACGAAGGCGGCCTCTACACGGCCCGCGTCACCCCGCAGATCGTGGGCTCCCATCGGCTGACGCTGCGTTGCCAGCAGACATCGGCGACGCTGGACGTTACTCTGGACGTCCAGGGGAAGCAGAAGGAAAATGTCGGCAAGCCGGCCCGCGTCGAAGTGATGCGTGAGATCGCCAAGATCACGCGAGGCCAGGTCGTGCCGCAGGATCAGTTGCAGACGCTGTGCGACCAGGTGCTGGAACTGCCAGAGCCCGAACCGCTGGTGCGGCGGAAGCCGATCTGGGCCAGTCCGGTCTGGGCCGGCCTGTTGGTCACCTTGCTGGGCATCTTCTGGATCGGTCGCAAAGCCATCGGAGCCATCTGACGCCTCGCGGTAAAACCCCCTTGGGATCCCTCTACGCCGCGCGGTCCACGCGCGGTTGAACAGGAATCTTCCGAAGCAGGAGAGGAAGAGCACGATCATGAAAATCCAACAAGGACAGCACGAGTACGAACTGCCTCGCGACTTGCGGCAGAAGCTGGAGCGATTCCAGCAGCGCGTGTGGTCGATCAAGACCCTGGAGGCCCTGGGCGTGGCGCTGGCCGCGCTTGTCGGCTCCTACCTGCTTGTCTTCATGCTCGATCGTCTCGGCGAGACCCCCGCGACCTTGCGTGGCGGTCTGCTCGCCCTCGGACTGGTCGCCTGCGTCGGCTACCTTCCCTGGAAGTTGTATCAGTGGGTCTGGAGCCTGCGGCAGTTGGCTCCGCTCGCGCGCCTGCTGGCGAAGGACCAGCCACGGGTGGGCGATCGGCTGCTGGGCGTGATTGAACTGGCCGAAGCGCGGGGCGACCAGCATGCGTCACCGGCCCTGTGTCGTGCGGCGATCCAGCAGGTGGCCGACGACACGCGCGATGTCGACTTCCTGCGATCGGTTCCCGCGCCGCGTCATCGCCGCTGGCTGGCGGTTGCGGGCGGAGCCGCCTTGCTGGCCCTGGCCGCGTTGCTGGTGCCCGGTGCCGGCTGGAACGCACTGCAGCGATGGGCTCGTCCATGGGCCTCCATTCCGCGTTACACGTTCACGCAACTTGAGTCGTTGCCCGATCGCCAGGTCGTGCCCATCGGCGAACCGTTTGAATTCACCGTGCAGTTGACCGACAGCAGCCCGTGGCAGCCCGCGCGTGGTTCGGTCCGTTACGGAAGCCAGCCGCGGTTGCACGCCGAGCAGACGGCGCACGAGAAGTCGGCCGGAACGTATCAGTTCACCGTGCCCGCCCAGACCGAAGCCTCCACGCTGCACGTCGCCATCGGCGACGCCCGGCATACGATTCATATCGAACCCAAACCGCGGCCCGAACTGACGGCGCTCGTCGCGAAGATCCAGCTGCCCGACTACCTGCAGGCGGCTGCTCCCCTGGAACGCGATGCCCGCAATGGCGTCGTCTCGGCCGTCCGCGGCAGTCGCGCCCAGTTCCAAGCCACCGCCTCGCGGGAACTGGCCAAGGCCAGCGTCAACGGGCGCCCGGACGAGGTGCGCGTGCAGGGAGCGCAACTCGAGTCGGTCGCAATCGCGATCGACGAGGAACAGCCGCAGGAGTTGCAGTGGACCGATGTGGAAGGCCTGTCGGCCAAGTCGCCGTTCCGCCTGCGGATCCGCGCCGTGGATGACCGAGCTCCTTCGGTCCAGACCGCGCGGCTCGCCGGAGAGCAGGTACTGCTGGACGAACAGGTGCTGGCGTTCGACGTGGAGTCGTCCGACGACTTCGGCATCCGCAGCGTGGGCGTCGAGTGGTCGGGCATCGAGGATCCGCGCCGCAATCCGCAGCCGCCCAAGGGCGAATATATGCTCGCGCAGGGCGCTCCAGACAAGGCGACCCTGTCGATCAAAGGCGACTTCTCGGCCAAGCGTCTGGGTATCGAACCGCAGCCAATCCATCTCCGCATCTTCGTCGAAGACTATCTGCCCGGCCGGCCGCGCGTCTATTCGCCCGTCTATCGCCTGTATGTCCTCAATCGCGAACAGCACCTGATCTGGATCACGGAACAGCTGGAGCAGTGGGAGCGGCAGGCGCTGGAGGTGCGCGACCAGGAGAGCCGACTGCTAGAAGCGAACAAGGAACTTGCCCAACTGCCGCAGGAGGAGTGGAACAAGGAGGCCACGCGGCAGCGTCTGTCGCGACAGGCCGCGGCCGAGCGTGCGAACGCACAGCGGCTCGCTTCGATCTCGACGGCGGGCGAGCAGCTGATCAATGAAGCGGCCCGCAATCCTGAATTCAACGCGGATACACTGGAAAACTGGGCGCAGATGCTGCAGGTACTCAAGCAGCTCTCGCAGAAGGACATGCCGTCGGTCGCCGAGCATCTGAACCAGGCCGCGAACGCGCCCGCGGCAACGCCGGGCAGCAACGCTCCCAAGGTCAGTTCGGGCAACTCGAGCGCCCAGCCGGGCCAGCCCGGCAGCGGCCCGCCATCCAAGGCGCCCAGCGTCTCCGACAGCGTGCGCGGCGCAGAGACCGATCCGCAGAAGCAGAACGCGCAGCAGGCCGCGTCGCAGCCCAGTCCTTCCAAAGGCGGTGGCTCACTGCAACTGCCCACCACCACACTGCCCGGTCCGCCCGGCGCGGGAGGCAGCGGTTCGCCGTCGGCCAGCAACAGCGCGCAGGCTGCTGTCGAAGAGCAGGAGCAGCTGCTGGCAGAGTTCAACCGCGTAATGGGCGAGATGGCCAAGATCTTGCAGGGACTGCAGGGCAGCACGTTCGTTAAACGCCTGAAGGCCGCCGCCGATGCGGAACTCGCCCTGGCCTCCAACCTGCACCAAGGCCTATCCAGCCAGTTTGGCGAGGAGACGATTCAGCTGCAGGAGGACGACTCACGGCGACTGGAACAGCTGCAGATGAAGCAGGTCGAGACGACCAACGATGTGCGTCTCATCCAGGACGACCTCAAGGCCTACTTCGAACGCACGCAGAAGTCGAACTTCCAGCAGGTGCACAATGAGATGAAGGATACGGAGGTCGTCAGCGAGTTCAAGCAGATGGCCAACGACGTGACGACGAACCTGGCGGGTGAAGTGGTGGCGCATGCGGAGTTCTGGTCGGACAAGCTGGACCGCTGGGCCGAGATCCTCGTGGGGCCGCCCGGCCAGAACTGCAGCCAATGCAAGGGCGGCAAGGGAGACAGCCTGCCGCCGCAGGTGGTGCTGGAGGTTCTGCGGATCCTGAAGGCCGAGGTGGAGTTGCGCGACAGCACGCGCGTCGTTGAGCAGCAGCGACCGGTGCGGAAGGAGGCCGAGCACGCCGAAGCCGCCGCGACGCTCCAGTCGACCCAGGAGCAGCTAGTCCACCGCACCAAGAGCGTCGTGGATACGCTGCTCGACATCCAGGCCCGTGAAGGCAAGAACTACGGAGAGGCCCTGCAGCGACTGGAGAAGGCCAGGACCGCCATGAGCGACGCGACCGAACTACTCGCAGCCACCGAGTCGGGCGGACCGACGATCGCGGCCGAGACCGAGGCGATCGAAGCGCTGCTGATCACCAAACGCAGCAAGAGCGGCGGTGGGGGCGGCGGCGGCAATGCACCCGGCGGTGGCCAAGGGCGAGGAGCGGCGGACGACGTCTCGGCGCTCGCCGGCCTCGGCGAAGCGTCGACCACCGAGGCGCGCGAAGTGATGCAGGCCACGGGGCAGGAACGCGGACAGATTCCCGAGGAGTTCCGCGCCGGCATGGACGCGTACTTCTCGCAGATCGAGGGACAAGAAGGTGGCTGATTTCCGGATCCCGATGGTTCGATTCCCCATGACGAGGTTCGCCCGCTGCTCGCGGCGCGCGACGCTGCTGCTGGCGATCCTGGTCGTCTCGGCGGCAAGCGTCCATGGACAGGCGCTGCAGGTGCGTTTCGGCACGCCCGTGCCCTCCGAAGTCCGGGCGATCTATGACTCGGGGCTCGGCTACCTGGTCAAGGAACAGCAGGCCGACGGCACCTGGGCTTCGTCGCAGTATGGCACCGGACCCGGCGTCGACGGCCTCTGCTGCCTCGCCATCCTCTCCTGCGGCGAAGATCCGAACTTCGGCCTCTACCACGACGCGTTGCGGCGCGGACTGCGGTCGATCATCCGTCGCCAGGATCCCGAGACCGGGTTACTGGCCGACCAGCCCGGGGCGCACGGCAGCATGTACCATCACGGCTTCGGCACGCTCACGCTGGCCGAGGCCTACGGAGCGGTCGACGACGACCGGCTCTGGGAAGGCGACAGCTCGGAGCAGCGGCGGACCTTGGGCCGCGCCCTGGAACTGGCCGTCACGCGGATCGTCGAATCCCAGGACCAGAATCCCCATGGCGGCTGGCGATACACGCCCGACGCCAAGGATGCGGACACCTCCGTGTCCGGTGCCAACCTGGTGGCACTGCTGGCCGCGCGGAACGCGGGTATCGAAGTGCCCGACAAGAATATCGAACGCGCGATGGAGATGCTGGAAAAAGCCACCGATGCCTCCGGAGCCGTGGCCTACCAGGTCGGCGATGTCGGGTTCGCCTTCGGCGACACCCAGGCCCGTTCCTCGATTGCCTGCCTGTCGCTGGCCATCGGGAAACGCAAGGAGTCCGAGGCTTTCCGCTCGACGCTCAAGTATCTGGTCGACCGCTCCGATCGCGCCGGCGTGAGCCAATGGCCCGAATACACTCGGTACTACATGGCGCAGGCCCTGTTCCAAGGCGACTTCGAGGCGTGGTCGAAATGGAACCAGTTGACGATCGAAGTGTTGCAGGAGCAGCAGCAGGAGAACGGTTCGATCGGCGGCAGCAGCTACTCGACGGCCATGGGCCTGCTCTCCCTGGCGCTCAACTACCGATTCCTCCCGATCTACGAACGGTGACCCATGACGCGCGGCGTGCGTTCCCTGCTCGCGGCCAGCTTCGGCCTGCTGTTCGTCTCCATCGTCCTTGACGGCGGGCCACTCCGGTCCCGCACCAGCGTGGCAAGGGCGGCGGAAGCGGCCGTCGATTCGTCACGCGCCGAGCAGGGCAAACTGCTGCTGCGCAACGGCGATTTCCTGCAAGGACACTTCGCGCCGTCGTCCGACCCAAACGTGATCGCGTGGCGGTCGTCGATTTTCGCCGAGCCGCTGCTGCTCGATCGACAGGCAATCGAGTCGGTCGACTTCGAGATGGCTCCCGCAAGCGAGGCCAAGCCCGCCACGTCCATCAACGCACCGCTCCATCCCGCCGCAGGTCTGCTGCGCCTCCTGCAGATGATTCCCGATTCGGCCAAGCAGACCGCCCCGACGGCGTCTGCCGGAGCGCCCTCCCAGCGGCCCGCCGGCGCGCGGATCGCCGTCCGCGGCGATAACGTGCTCTATGGCACCATCACGGGCATCGACCGCGAGTCGGTGCAGTTCGCCAGCGATCGGCACGGCGAAGTGACGCTGCGGCGCGAAGCGGTGCTGGAGATCGAAGGCATCGGCGAACGTTCGAGTCTGATCTTTGACGGCAGCATACAACTGCAAGGCTGGAAAAGCCTCGGAGCGGAAGATCGTTCCACCACGGAATGGCAGCGATCCGGCAACGGCCTGCGGACGGAGAAAAAGGGCGCGAACCTCTACCACGAAACGGGACAGGTCGAACCCTGGATGCTGGAGGTCGCGTTGTCCGGCGAAGGCACGGCACCGGAGTTCCAGATCGCATTGGGTCTTGGTCCGCAACTGAGTGACCTGCCGCACGCGGTGTGCATCGACAACTGGGGCGCCCGCCTCGTAGCCTATCGTGAGGGCGAGGAAGAGATCGAACTGGTGCAGTTGGAATCGCCCACGCCCGAGGACGCGCCGGCGGAAGAAAAACACCGAGTGGCGTTGCGGATCTACTTCGCACCCGAACAGCGTGAACTGACCGTATACACGGGCGACAAGCGGCTCGGCCAACTGCGACTGGTCGCGACTGAGCGTGAACTGGGCAAAGGCATTCTGATCCGCAATCGAGGCAATGCACTGCGAGTTGAGCAGGCGCGGCTGCGCCGCTGGAACGGCCAGTTCCAGGAAGAGTCGCCCCGGGCTGGCATGGACCAGGTCCAGCTCGTCGATGGCCGGATCCTCACGGGTCGGATCGTGGAGTATACGCGGCCGAGCGGCCAGTTGAAGATCGAGACGCGGGCGAACACGGACACGAACACGGAGCCCAGCGCCGCGGCGCCCGAGGAGATCGACTGGTCGCAGGTGGACCGCTTGGTGCTGGGCAACCTGATGCTGGGCAACACGGAGCAGGCGGCGGGGAGTGAGGCGAACGGCGAGGCCGCGGCCGCCGACCTGCAGGTCGATTATGTGGATGGCGAGATCCTCTCGGCTCGCTACGGGGGTGCCACCGAAGAGGGACTGCTGCTGGAGATGGCGCAGGCGCGGGGCACTCTGTTGACGCGTTGGGCGGGCCTGCGTCGCGTCCAGGACCTTGCCAAAGCCAGCCCTGGTCCGCAGACGTCGTTCGCGGATGCGCCGGCGCTAGTCGAAAGCCCGACCCATCGGCTGCACGGTCGCGTCGTCAACTCGGCCACCGCCGATCAGCTTCTCTGGCAAAGCGCCTTCAGTCGACAGCCGGTGCGGTTCGTCGGTGCGATGGGAGCGCATGTGAGCTTTGAGCCGGGGCCGTCGCCGATCGACGCCGAGCAGGCCTGGGGTGACCTGACGCTCGTCACGGGCGAAACGATTCCCTGTCGGATCGGTACCGTGGACGATACGGGGCTGCAGGCGACTTTTCCCGGTGGGCATACGGCGTCGATCCCGCGCGACCAGTTGCGCGCAGTCCGCCTGTACTCACCGCGCACCTGGATTTATGCGGGTTTTCGCGACAGCGACAAGTGGTATGCGAGCACGCGTGAGGCGGGGGCCGTGGCGTGGCAACCGGAGCGACTGGAGTTCTATAAGCCCGCATTGCTGGCGCGGGAGATCCCCGAGAAGACTCGCCTCGCGGTACAGTTCGACCTGCAGTTCCACGGAACGGTGAACTCCAACGTGGTGGTGGGAATCGGCGCGGACGAGCCCCAGCATGCGCTGCGGCGACCGAATGACCATGTGGCTTCCGAGGAGGCGTTGCGGGAGGCGGCCAAGGAGCGTCCCGACTATGTCGTGGAAGTGATCATGACGCGTCACCGCAATTCGCTGACGGCGCGTGGTGTCAACAAGGCGGCGGGCGTGCTGGGCATTATGTTCGAAGCCAACCCGTTCGCGGCGGAAGAACGCATTACCTCGTTGGCGTTGGGCGAGAACTACGCGGTACACGTCGAGATCCGCATCGATCCCATCGCCCGCGAGTATGCGATCTTCGGCAACGGACAGGAGATGCATCGCTGGCGCGATACCTCGCCCCTGGAAGGCAAGCTGCTGTACTTCGGCGCCACCGGCGAACAGGACTCCGTCAGCCGCCCCGCCCAGTCGGGCAATTCCCAGGATGCCAACCGGCCGCTTGCCACCTTCCACAATTTCCGCATCCAGCGCTGGTCGGGCGAGATGCGGTCGGACGACCGCGAACGTTTCCTGACGCGTCGAGTCGGCGCGAGCCCCAAGGCGGTCACGCATGTGTTGCGGGCCTGGAACGGCGACAGCCTCCGCGGCCGACTGGTGGGCGTGACGGCCGACCATGTGGAGTTCCAGTCACGGCTCGACACGCTGACCATTCCGCGTGAGAAGGTGGCCGAGATCATCCAGTTGCCGCCGCCGACCGCGGAGTCGCCGGCCGAGGGTGGCGGAGCGGCGTCGGCCAGCGGTAGCGGAACGGAGGCTGGTGGCACGGCGGGAGCCGAGGCCGCGAAGGAATCGGCGGCCGATTCGGGTCGGGTTGTCCTGCGACGCGGCGGATCGTTGATTCTTCGCAAGATCCGCGCTACCGACCAGTGGCTGCAGGGAGAATGCTCCGTCGCGCCGATCTCCATTCCCTGGTCTGAAGTCGCCGAGATCTACTTCGCCGTGACCTCGGTGCCGCAGTCGCCTTATGCTGACTGGGCCTTACGGAACCCGCCGCCCTTGCCAGAGATGCCGGCGTCGGCCGGTCCTCAGGAACCGTCGCCCCTGCTGGGCAAGGCGGCCCCCGAAGTGCGATTGAAAATGCTCGACGGCCAGCCCACGACTCTCAAGGACCTGCGCGGCCGCGTGGTGATCCTCGACTTCTGGGCCAGCTGGTGCGGCCCCTGCCTGGCATCGATGCCTTCGCTCATGGAGATCGCGCAGGACGAGGCGCTGCGCGACAAGGTTTCGTTGATTGCGGTGAACCAGCAGGAGGAACCGGAGGTGGTGCGCGAGTTCCTCGCCAGCCAGCTTTGGAAGCTGGACGTCGCCCTCGATCGCGACGGTGAGTTGGGCAAGCTGTTCGGCGCCGGCGCGATCCCGCACACGGTGCTGGTGGATCGCGAAGGCGTCATCCGCCATGTCCATGTCGGCGCGACGCCCGACTTGAAGCAGGATCTCATGGGCAAGATCGAGGCGTTGCTGGCCGATCCAGGCTCCGCTGCGCCCGAGAAGGAATCTCCCTGAAGCAGGATGCGCATGTGACTCCATTGATCCGACGTCCGGCGACAGAACTGGTCGCACAGCTGCGCGCCGGGGAACTGGCGGCCGTCGAAGTCTTCGATGCGTTCGCCGAGCAGATCCGGCGCGTGCAGCCCAAGATCCATGCGTTGGTTTGCGATCGGCTGGAGGAAGGTCGACGCGAAGCACTGGCGGCCGACGCGGCCCGCGCCGCGGGCCAGCCTCTCGGGCCGCTCCACGGACTGCCGGTGAGCATCAAGGAGATGTTCGATGTCGCGGGCACGCCCACCACGGCGGGCCTGACGACGCGCAGACGCAACCTCGCGCAGCAGGATGGCATTCTGGTGGCGCGCCTGCGGCAGGCCGGTGCCATCGTCCTGGGCAAGACCAACGTGCCGCAACTGGGCCTCTATGCCGAAACCGACAATCCGCTCTACGGCCGCACGAACAACCCCTGGGACCTCGAGCGCAGCCCGGGCGGTTCGAGCGGCGGGGAGTCGGCGCTGATCGCCGCGGGCGGATCGCCGCTGGGCCTGGGCAGCGACGGCGGCGGCAGCATTCGCCAGCCGGCGCACGTCACGGGCATCTGCGGACTCAAGCCCACGGGCGGACGCCTGCCCCTGCTGGGTCACTGGATGGTGTCGAACTGGCCCGCCGACTGGGTGCAGCCTGGGCCCATGGCGCGGACCGTCGACGACCTCTGGCTCGCCCTGCAGGTGCTCGCGCAGCCCAACTCGGAGCGACCCCAGTACGGTGAATTCCCCCATCCGCCCGGCGATCCGGCGCGCGTGGAAGTGAACCGCCTGCGCGTCGGCTTCTACGAACAGCTGGGCGACCTGCCCGTCGTGCCGGCCGTGCGTCGCGCGATCCAGCAGAGCGTCCTGACGCTGCAAGACGCGGGCGTGGAAGTCGTTCCCTTCGAACCGCCGGTGCCGGAGGCGATGTGGGAGTGTTTCCAGGTGCTGCTGTACGCCGAGGGACTGACGGACATGCAGCGGCAGTTGCGAGGATCGGTCGTCGATGCACGCATTCGCGACTACCTGCGTCTGGCCAAACCGCCTGCCTGGGTGCGTCCACTGGCCGCTACCGGCGCGCGGGCCATCGGGCAGCCGCGCGTCGCCCAGGCGCTTCGCATGATTCGACGGCCAGTGCTCACCGGCGAGGAACTCTCGCAGTGGACCTTCCGCATGCACGGACTGCGGATGACGATGAGCCGCGCGCTGGACCGCCAGGGACTCGACGCCCTGCTGGGCCCGCCGCATCCCATGCCCGCCTGGCCGCACCACGATTTCTACGCAAACGCCACCATGGCCTACACGGGCATCTACAACCTGCTGGCGATGCCCGCCGGCGTTGTGCCCGTCACCCGAGTACAGCCGGGCGAACATCGGGTACCCTCGAACAGCCGCGACTGGATCGATCGCTCCATCACCCGCGCGGACACAGGCAGCGAGGGCCTGCCGATCGGCGCCCAGGTGATCGGCCGCTGGTGGCGCGAGGACGTGGTGCTGGCCCTGATGCGCACCATCGAACGGCAAGTCCGTAACTCGCCCGAGTTCCCCCACGCCAGCCCGCTGCTGGCGGACTCTTCAACGACCCATTGACGGGGATTTCACGCCGGAGGACACGCAGAGTGCTCTCCGTGGTAAAAAATCCACTCCCCGTGCGCGAACTCATCCCGCGGCCCCCAAACCCTGGTCGTTGCACCGACGTAGGATTTACGGTGCGGTCGCCGAGTTGCCCTGGCGCGAGCTTCTGGAATTGCCGGTCGGCAGGCCCCCATAAGCTAACTTCCATCTAGCGGCCGGTGAAAAAGTCCACCAGCCACCGCGGTCGATCACGCCAGCAAAAGATACTCGCCCACGCCAGGTGCCCCATGCAGATCATCGTTTTTGAAGACTCGCTTGTTGAGCAGCTAGAACCCCTTTCGCTGGCTCGCCCCGCCTATAGCCTCGTCTGCGGCAGCCTGAGCCTGGCCGACTGGCTGAACCAGCAGGACCGTCCCATCCGGGGGCTGGTCCGTCCGCATCTGGAGGCGTGGCAAGCGGCCGAACAGCCGGGCTTCAACCGCGAGACCCGCGACGGCTGGCGATTGTTGGTCAATGCGCGGCTGGTCCCCTGCCCGACGACGTTCGAGACGCTGCGGCGTCTGGAGCGTATGGGTGAACCGGGACTGGTTTTCCAGGGCGAGACGCTGGCGGCCGGCCTGCTGCCGCCCAGCGCGCCGGACTTGGACGATCCCTGGCGGGCCGAGGCATTCGAGGAGTTCTTGCGGGATCCCCGCATCGAAAGCCTGCCCGTGCTGGAAGCACCGCTGCCTTTGGTCAACTATGCCCACGACCTGATTCGCAGCCATCTCGATGTCCTGGGCGACAACCTGCAATGGCGACTGGAATCGGGACGTTACCGGGAGGTGCGGGACGGCGTATTCGTGGCCCAAAACGTGGAGCTGGCCGAGTGGGTGCATGTGGACAGCAGCCAAGGTCCGATCGTGGTGGACGCGGGAGCCGTGGTGCGACCGTTCGCCTGCCTTCGCGGTCCGTTGTACCTGGGCCCGATGAGCCGCGTGAACGAGCATGCGCTGCTGAAGTCGGGGGTCAGTGTCGGTCCGCAGGCGAAGGTGGGCGGGGAGGTCGAGGCCAGCGTCATCGAGGCTTGTTCGAGCAAGCAGCACCTGGGCTACTTGGGGCACTCCTACGTCGGCCAGTGGGTCAACCTCGGCGCCGGTACCTCCAACAGCAACCTGAAGAACACCTATGGTTCGATCCGCATCGAAGTCGGTGACCGTCGTGTCGACACGGGCTTGCAGTTCCTGGGCTGCATCGTGGGCGATATGACGCGGACGGCCATCAACACGTCGATCTTCACGGGCAAGCTGATCGGGACCTGCAGCGCCCTGTACGGCTTCATCACCACGAACGTCCCCAGCTTCGTCAACTACGCCCGGTCGTTCGGCGAAATCACCGAACTGTCGCCCGCCGTGATGGTCGAGTTGCAGAAACGCGTCTTCCTCCGCCGAGGGATCCAGCAGCAGGACTGGCACCGCCAGCTGCTGCACGATGTCTACAACCGCGTTGCCCTGGGACGCCAACTAGCTGACCGCCCCGTTTCGCTATAGAGTATCGGGGTTGGGCGATCCCCCTTCATTCCCTGTGCTGCTGGACGTCACACGACCATGTGCATTTCCTCTGCTTACGAACCCGGCCAGTTCGGGCTCTCGTTTGAACTCTTCCCGCCGAAAACCGATGCCGGACTGGATTCGCTCTATGCGCACGTCGAGGCGTTGATGGCCCACCAGCCCCGCTTCGTGACCTGCACCTATGGAGCTGGCGGTTCGACCCAGCAAAAGACCCTGGAGATCATCTCGGCGGTCAAGACGCGGTTCGGCGTTCCCGTGGCTTCCCACCTCACCTGCGTGGGCTCCACCGTCGACGAACTGCGAGCGTACCTGGGCCGGGCGAGCGAGTTGGAGGTGGACGCGATCGTGGCCCTGCGGGGTGACCCGCCCCAGGGCCAGACCGAATTCCAGGCCAAGGAGGGTGGGCTGCGTCATGCCAGCGAGTTGGTCTCGCTGATCCACCGCGAGTTCCCCCAGCTGCAGGTCGCCGTGGCCGGTTACCCCGAGAAGCACCAGGAAGCCCCCAGCTTGGAGGTCGACCTGCAGCATCTCCGCCACAAGGTGTCCTGCGGCGCCCATGCGGTCATCACCCAGCTGTTTTACGACAACGATGATTTTTTCCGGTTCCGCGATCGCTGCCAGGAGCTGGGCATCGACATCCCCCTGATCCCCGGCCTGCTGCCCGTCACCAATCTCGCGCAGATCAAACGCATCACTTCGTTGTGCGGAGCCAAGCTGCCAACGTCGTTTGTCGAGCGTCTGGCGGAGCAGGACAGCGAGGAGTGGCAGTTCGAGGTAGGCGTCGATTTCGCCACGCGGCAGTCCCAGGCACTCATCGATGCGGGCGTGCCCGGGATCCACTACTACGTGCTGAACAAGTCCCAGGCCACCTGCCGGGTGCTGGAGTCGCTCTCGATCTCCTGAGTCGGGGCCGCGTTCTGCGGTTCCGATCCATCACGAAGCGTCCGCCGCCGGTGCTGACTCAAACTGCACGACGGTTGCTTGGCAGCCTCGCCCCGCAGCCGTGCGAGCCGCTCGCCGCCAGTTTCGCGTGCCCTTCGGAGCAGCCCGCGTCTCGGCCCACCTTCTCCACGATCGCCTGCGGCGAATCAGCTGCACGATCGCCTGCGGCGAATCAGCTGCATCGTGTCACAGACAACGGCGTGTCACAGACAACGGGGCATCACGGACACGACCGGGTCACGGATAGCGTCAAGCGTCTTGGCCCGCGGTGATCGGTAGCGATTCCTGTCCAAGCGGCGGGTATCACGACACCTTGTCGGGCAACAGCCGTTCGTCCGGCCAGTGCCTGCCCGCGGGCGATGGGAACCCGGTAAGGAGGCCGCGAGGGCCGATCTGTGCCTGCGGGGGAGACTCGGCTGGCGAATCGGCCGCGTGGAGCCCGGCCATCGTTCGGGGGTGAAGCCGTCGTCACGGAAGCGGGCCGCCGCGAGAGGGTGCGGGCGGCTTGGAGAGGGGACCGCGACCGGCGGGGTCGCGGGGATATGAAAGAACGCAGGCCGCCTCAAGAATGGGGGGGTGTGATCTTGAGACGGCCTGCGGCTAGTGAAGGGAGGTGGGTGAGGCCCAGCGGGCGAACTCACCCTATGGGAGCGGCTTACAGCCGGTTGTCCAGGGAAGTCGGGACGTCGAGGCCTTCGAGAAAGCCGGCCAGGCCTCGGCAGCGAAAGGGCTGCTGCAGCTTGCGGACCGCCTTCGACTCGATCTGACGGACCCGCTCGCGGGTCACGGAGAAGATCTGGCCAACCTCCTCCAGCGTGTACGAATAACCGTCGCTCAGGCCGTAACGGAGACGCAGGATCTCGCGTTCACGGTGGTTCAGGATCAGGAGGGCGTCGTCGATCTGCTGCTTCAGGGCCGTGCGGTTGACATCGCCCAGCGGATCGTCGCCGCGGTAGTCTTCGAGGAATTCGCCGAAGTAGCTGTCGTCGTGGTCGCCGACGGGCTGGTCCAGCGACAGGGGCTGGCGAGCCATCTTGATGATGCAGCGGGCATCCGACAGGTCCAGGCCCGCACGCTCGGCCACTTCTTCCGGCGAGGGCTCGCGGCCCAGTTCCTGGACGAGGTCGCGGGTCACCTGGCGAACACGGCTCATCGTCTCGATCATATGCACCGGCACGCGGATCGTGCGGCTCTGGTCGGCAATCGCTCGCGTGATCGCCTGGCGGATCCACCACGTGGCGTAGGTGGAAAACTTATAGCCCCGGGCGTGCTCGAACTTGTCGACCGCTCGCATCAAGCCCGTGTTGCCTTCCTGGATCAGGTCCAGGAACGTCAGGCCCCGGTTGCGGTACTTCTTGGCGATCGAAACGACCAGCCGCAGGTTGCCGGCCGACAGGTCACGTTTGGCCGAGTCGTACTGGCTCTGGTAGCGGTCACAGCGTTCCAGGCGGCGACGCAGGGTGGCGGGGGTCTCAAGCGTGATGCGGATCAGGTAACGCAGTTCCGACCGCAGGGTGGCCACCGTGGGGCTGCCGATCGTCGTGGCTTCCAGGACCCGGATGTGGGCCACCAGGGCGTCCATCCGCTGCG
Source organism: Pirellulaceae bacterium (assembly GCA_044238045.1). Lineage (GTDB taxonomy): Bacteria > Planctomycetota > Planctomycetia > Pirellulales > Pirellulaceae > CAZUJM01. The sequence continues at coordinate 14,658 of JBIIEC010000034.1, forward strand.
AGATCTCGCGGAGTTTCTTCAGCATCGGCTGGATCCGGTTGGTCCGCAGATTCAGCTCCTCGATCAGCTGCACGGCCCGGGTACGGCGGCGGATGATGCGGTGCCACACCTCGCGGCGGGCCTCCTCGGAGTTCTTCTTGTCGATCACGAAGCGGAAGTCGCGGTGGTTCTCGACGAGCATGTGGCGGAGCGTATGCACGTTGGGCGGGATCCGCTTCATGATCTTCTTCTTCTCCGAGGTGTTCGTCACCGAAACCTCGATGGTGCGGTCCAGGCGGAGCTGGCCGTCGCGTACTTTTTCCAGACAGGTCACCGCCGCCTGCAGCATGAAGTCGGTGGCCAGCATGCACAGGCGGAAGCGCGACCGGGTGTCCTCGATGTTGCGAGCGGCGGTCACTTCCTGCTCGCGGTCCAGCAAGGGAATCTCGCCCATCTGCATCAGGTACATGCGGACCGGATCGTCGATGGCGATCGGCGAGTCGCCCAGGTCCGCAATCGTATCTTCTTCCTCGAGGTCCAGCCCGTCGACTTCGCCCACCACCAGCGTCGAATCGCCGTGGAGGTCGTCCTCGAAGCCGAGTTCCACGGCTCCCAGGCCACCATCCTCCTGGCCGCACAGGTCATCCAACGGCAGTTGGTCCTGGGTGCGGGCGACTTTCCGACGGGAGAACTTCCGGGTAGTTTTAGGCACTGGCGAATCCCTCAGGAGGCAGAAGGTCAGGTCGATTGAAGCCGTTGACTCTTGTGTGCTGGGGGGAGAATGCAGGCTTGGTGCCAAACCGGAGCGGCGTTCGAAGTTTTTCAGAAACCCCTTCTAAAACAGGCCTTTTTTGCAAAACGGCCCCCAGGAACTCGGCGAGGCGAAGTCGCTGGAAGACAACGCGCTCCCCCAAAACCTGGGAACATGTGGCGAGAACACCACCACGGCCCTACCCGGAAGTTTCCCCGATGAACGACCCACGCCCGGCCCCAGCCAGCCTGCAAGTCCGAGTGGATGGCCCTTGCGGCACGATCATTCTGCGGCGTCCGGCGCAGCGCAACGCCCTGTCCCGTGAGTTGCTGGAGCAGCTCCGGGAGGCGTTGGAGGATCTGCATCGGCAAAAATCGGTCCGAGCCGTGGTGTTGACGGGCGCGGGCAGCATTTTCAGCGCGGGCACCGACCTCCAGGAAGTTCAGTCCGCGATGACATCCGATGATGCCTTCCAGCAGTGGTCCGCCGATGCCCAGCGGCTGTGCGACCTGCTGGAAGCCATGCTGCGATTTCCCAAGCCGATCCTCGCGGCCGTGAACGGCCCGGCACTCGGCACCGGCCTGTCGCTGGTCGCCGCCTGCGACCACGTGGTGGCGGCCCACGAAGCGACCTTCGGCGCACCGGAACCCGAACTGGGACTGGCCGCCGGCGTGTCGGCCCCCCTGCTGGCCTTTCGAGTGGGCGCGGGACAAGCCGCCTCACTGCTGCTGGGCGGGCGCACCATCTCGGCCGCCGAAGCCCACCAGCGGGGCCTTGTCCATGAGATCGTCTCCTTCGACCTGCTGTGGGCCAAAGCCCATGAAGTCGTGTCGCACATCAGCCGCGGCAGCGCCACCTCGCTGGCGATGACCAAACGCCTGCTGAACGAAACCGTCGGCGAAACACTGCTCACCCAACTCGCGTCCGCCGCCGCCGTCATGGCCGCCGCCCGCACGACCGAGGAAGCGCGGGAAGGCCTGCAGGCATTCCGCGAAAAACGCCGAGCGGTCTGGTAACAGGAACTGGCCAGCAGCGGGGCTGATCGGATGGATGCCCACCCGCGCGAGTCGCGATACGACGGCAAGTCCCCAAGCCGTGGTAAACGCGAGCTGTCCCGATACGGCCTGTCCGAGCACGGCCCGTCCAAGCGCGGCATATGCAGACCAGGCCACCGATCGTGACATCAGCCGGTCACTGCGGAGGCCACGCGCGGTCAGGCCGATCCATCGCGCCGCGGCACCGCGCCGATCGCTCGCAGGTCCTCCACCGTGATCCGCCCCGCGTGCAGCGCCGTGGCCAGCAACACTCCATCACATGTGTTCCTCGCCAACGCCTGCAGTTCTTCCCTGCCGCGCACGCCGCCGCCACTCCACAGTTCCACGCGTTCGCTCACCGTCACCAGGTTCTGCTGCGCGTGACGAATCGCGCGGACTAATTCCGCCGTCCCCGTGCCTGCCTCCATGCCCACGCGGGAAACGTCGAGCAGAATCATGCGGCGCACCCCGAGGGCCAGCAGTTCGCACGCCACCTCCAGCGGCTCACTCTCCTGCCAGGATTCGCAGCGACTCCAGATATGCCCCGACTTCAGATCGAGGCTGACCACCAGGCGTTCCAGCGGCCAGTGGGTCCCGATGGCCGCGAGTTCCGCCGCCGACGCCAGCGACTCCAGTCCCACGATCAGCTCCCAGTCGGACGGCAGGCGAGCGGCGATGCGGGCGGCACTCGCCGCATCACGCACACCGGCATCCAGCCAGCCACGCATGCCCAACTCGGCGATCCCCTCCAGCACCGGCCACTGCACGGCCTCGCCCGACAGCCCATCGAGGTCGGCCACATAGACCGTTTCCAGCTCCAACTGCCGCTGGAACCCCCGGGCCAGCTCCACGGGATCGGCCGACGCCGACAACACCGACTCCACCGGCCGGTAACGTTCCCGCTGCCCTGCCCGGCCATGAACGGCCACTCCACGCTGCAGGTCGATCACGGGCAAGACACGCATGGCATCACCGGTGGGGGAAAACGGACGCACCCCGGAGGTCCCCCACCTTGGAGAGCCTCCGAACGGCAGCCGCCCGCGAGCATTCGACGCGGGACCAGAGCGTCGAGGCCTAGTCCATGCCCCGTGGCTCAACAGGCACCAACGCCACCCTCAGAACTCGAAATCATCCTCGGTCGCGGCCTGCCGATAGAGGGGCAGGTGCCGATAGTAGACCTCCAGGATCATCGTCGCCATGCTAGTGCAGTAGAGTCGTCCGCCGGACTGGGACGAATGGTTGTTCCCCATGTACCAACTGCCTTCCTCGTGCCCATTCTTCGCCTGGCTCTTGATCAGCGACTCACGCATCGCCTCGTTCCACTTCTCCCACGCCGGCCCTTCGATGTGACGCATGACCTGCGTGGCGTAGTAGTTGTAGTACATGTCGACATCGGAGGGACCGGACTTGCCCAGGCGTTCGATGCCGCGGAGCAACGCGGCTTCGTCGCGTTCCCATCCGAGATACATGCGGCACAGCAGGCCGATGGCGGAGGTCGACGGGCGGTCGCCAGGATCCGAGTAGCCGTAGGCGGCGCCGGAATCGGTCTGCACGGAATCGAGGAATCGCGATGCGCCGGCGAAGACCTGCTGGTCCACGTGCAGATAGGCCATGCGGCCGCTCTTGAGCGCCATCAACTGCCAGCCAACGACGGAAGTGTCACCCGGCTGCTTCACCCCATACCGCCAGCCGCCTCCCACCGGGTCTTGCGCGAAGGCGATGTAGTCGAGGGCCGCCTGCGCGGGGCGAGCCAACGCCTTGTCCTGGGTCATCGCATAAGCTTCGGACAAGACGATCGCCGACAGGCCATGCGAATAGAGATTCCCGCCCGCCTCCGCAAACGAACCATCCGGCTTCTGGTGGCTCAGCAGATAGTACAATCCGGCCTGGACCTCCCGCTGGTACTGGCCCTCCCGGTGCGTATTCCCCGCGCCCAGGTACGGCAGCAGAGCCATCGCCGTCGCTCCGTTGTAGGCCATGTCCAGCGACCCGGGATCACCACACTCGCAGCGTCCGCCCAGATGCTGGAAACTCCAACTGCCATCCGGATTCTGATGCCGCTGGATCCACTTCAGCGCCGCCTGCACCGCACGCTCACTGCCCTCCGTGCCGCCTCCTTCACGAAGCAACGTGGCCCGAGCCGCCTTGCCACGTCCCTCCAGACCCGCCCCGGAAAAAGTCCCCAGCCGTTTCATGAGGTCCTTCTTGGGCCCCAGGTCCGGCCCTAGCGGATCTAGATCTGTCGTAGCCTGTGCCATGTCCGGATCGTTCGCCTCGAACTGCTGCGGATCGGTGGCAACCAACTCCGCCGTACTGTCCGTTGGTACCATCTGCTCCGTCGTCGTCAGGCTCGTCACATCTTCGCTCGGCTGATCCAGTTCCGATGGCCGCGGCGCATCGATAATTGGGTCCGCCGTGACCTCCGGCTGCTCGGCATTCCCCATCACCAGATCGGTCACCCGCTCGCGAATCGGATTGGGTAACGACAGCAGGGCCAGCACCAGAATCACCGCCAAGTGCAGGAACATGCTCAACAGCCAACCGGGAACCGCCGCCAGCAGGAAGCGACGCGGCACCGACGCGGCCTCCCCTTCCGACTCGTCTAGATCCACGCGGACGGGAACCGTGGGCCGCGGAGCCGCCTCCACCACGGCCGACAGCGACTTCAGAGACGAGTCGCCCGTGACCGCCCGGGCGTTCGCCAAGCCGGCCGCCACCGGCCGAGAAGCCTCGGACCGCAGCGTCGTTTCAGGATCTGGAGCAGGCTTCTTGGGCATCGAGCGGGCAATCTCCTTGGGTAAGGGCGGACGGGTCAGTCGTGCAGGACTGGTCGGCCCTGGGAGGCATTGGAACGCCGACCAGCGATGCAGGCCGATCGCCGACCCCGGGTGTTGCCGAGAGTAGTCGTCCCAGGGCTGGTCGTCCCGGGGCTGGTCCTGAAGTGAATCGTCCCAGTCCCAGCGTCCCCGTCCAGCCTCTCTTATGATCGAAATCCTCTCCGCTTGCAACAAATCCGAGGCCCCCATGACACCCAGACTTGGGGCGGAGGCCTTTCGTGGCTTGGTCCTGGCGGCTCGGTACCCTGCTGGCTTCGGGTCCTCCTCCCAACAGTCAGCCCACTCCCCCCAAATCACCCTCCCCAGAGTTTTTTTTCACCGGCTCAGCCCCGGTATTCCGGGCTTGCGCTGGGCACCCAACGCATGGCCCTCGGGTGCGGCGGTGTCGAGCGAAGAAATCCGGTCATCCCCGACCTAGAAAACAGGGCCCGGCTTGGATTACAATCCTGCGTTCGGCAGAGCCGATATTCATGGTTCGGAACGCACGGCCGGTTCTCTGCACCCGAAGCCCTTGGGGCGAATGGGGCGGTGAAGGCCAGGGCAGGTGTTTCGAGCAGGTTCGTGGGAATAACCGAGTCACAGCCCAAGGCGTCCCGACAAGCGGGCTCGCCGCGGTGGAGGAGCGTACAGATGGCCAAGAGCAAGAAGAAGGCGGAAACGGTGTTCCTGGTCTGCCAGGAAACGGGCGACTACAACTACGTCCTGCGACGGAAGCCCGGCGGGGAGAAGTTGAAGCTCAACAAGTACTGCCCGCGTCTCCGCAAGCACACGGTTCACACGGAAAAGAAGAAGTAGGCGTACTTCATACGTTCACCTGGGAGTGCGGTCCCGCTTCGAGGATCGCTCCCAGGGCCGCCGGACGCCTCGATTCCTCGGGCCATTTCTCGGCTGGCTACATTCCTTCCCGGCTGGCAACGTTCTTTGGAACGCCCAGCCCTCTCATGCCTGCTCCCGATGCTCGGTTGGGCGGTCGGCGGCCAGACCGCGCGCCGCCGTCTGCCGTCTCTGCGGCAGCCCCAGTGAACGCTGCCAAGAGCGCCGCTCAGAGCACCATGGAGACGCCTTCGGAGAAGTCCATGGAGAAGAGCATCGAAAAACGCTGGCGTATCCGCCCCCACGATTCAGCACTCATCACCCGCATGGAACGTTCGGCGGGAGTTTCCAGCGTGGTTGCACGGCTGCTGGCCGGACGTGGACTGACGCATCCCGCGCAGGTTCAGGAGTTTCTCGAAGCGAAGCTGAGCCAGCTGCGGGATCCTGAAATGCTGCCGGGACTGCCGGAGGCGGCCGATCGCATTCATGCGGCCATCGCGGCCAAACGTCGGATCGTTGTCTATGGCGACTACGACGCCGACGGCATGACGGCCACGGCCATCCTGTTACGATGCCTGGCCTTGGTGGGAGCGAACGTCGGCTATTACGTTCCCAACCGCATGGACGAGGGATACGGCATCAACCATGAGGCGTTGACGAAACTGGCGGAAGCCGGTGCATCGCAGATCGTTTCGGTCGACTGCGGTATCGGCAGCGTGGCGGAGGCCGAGACGGCCCGACGACTGGGCTTGGAACTCATCATCACCGATCACCATCAACCGGGGCCCGAACTGCCGCCCGCAGCGGCCATTGTCCATCCGGCACTGCCGGGACACAGCTACCCGTTTCCTTACCTATGCGGAGCGGGCGTGGCCTTCAAACTGGCCTGGGCCGTCTGCCAGCGGATGAGCCAGGCGAAGAAGGTCAGCGAACCGCTGCGTAACTTCCTGCTCAGCGCGCTCGGCCTGGCCGCGATCGGTACCGTCGCCGATGTCGTGCCGCTCGTCGATGAGAACCGGATCCTGGTCAAACACGGCCTGCGAAGCCTGCAGAGTTCTCCGACGCTGGGCCTCGCCGCGCTCGCCCGCATCACGGGCCTCGCCAGTCGTTCGGAATGGACCAGCGAGGATGTCAGCTTCAATCTCGGCCCGCGTCTCAATGCCGCTGGGCGATTGGGCCAGGCCCAACTGGGCGTCGAACTGCTCGCCACCGACAAGGAAGAACGCGCCCAGGCGCTCGCCGAGTACATCGAAACGCTCAATGAGAACCGACTGCATCTGGAACGCAGCATCTATCTGGCCGCGTCCAAACAGGTCAAGGAACGCTTCGATCCGGTCCATCAGTCGGCGCTCGTCCTGGCCGACCGCGGCTGGCACCAGGGCGTGATCGGCATTGTCGCGGGCAAGCTCGCTGAAAAGTATCACCGGCCCGTCGTCGTGATCTCCTTGGATGAACTGGGCAGCAAGCCGGGCACCGGATCGGTCCGCAGCATTCCCGGTCTCAATGTCCATGAAGCCCTCTCGGCCTGCAGTCATCTGCTGATCCGCCACGGCGGACATGCGGCAGCCGCCGGCCTGCGCATCGACGAAGGGCAAGTCGATGACTTCCGCGCGCACTTCTGCCAGAGCGTCGAAGTGCTGCAGGGCGGAGCACCGCCGGCGGCCGAACTGACGCTGGACGCGGAAATCTCGCTTCCCGAACTAACCCTCAGCAGCCTGCGGGACATGGAACGCCTGGCGCCCTTCGGCCAGGGCAACCCCCGACCGTTGCTGTGCACGACAGGCGTTCGCATCGCGGACAAACCCCGCACCATGGGTCAGGGCGACCGCCACCTCAGCCTCTCCGTCGAACAGCTCGGCACTAAATTCCGCGCGTTGGCCTTCAATCGAGCCGAATGGATTCCCGAGTTGGCCGCCGTCGAAGGCGAGATCGACTTGGCCTTCCGCCCCACGATCAACGACTTCCGCGGTCGACAGAACGTGGAACTCCAGATCGCCGACTGGCGACCCAGCCGCGTAAGCGTCGCGACAGGCTGAGGACGGAACCGCCTGCCGTTAACAGGCTGCGACTCGAACCCAGTCCTTGGGACAGCTCCAGTCGCATCGGCTACGTTGCGACGAACGATTTCCCTCAACCGTCCGGCGTCCCCAGGGTGGCCTCCTGCCGCACCCTCCCCGGGCACACCAGACGACTCTCGTCCAAGTACTCCCTGACGCCTTAGCGTGCGCGTTCCGGAAATGAAACCGGCTCTACGCGCAGCGCGGGCTCGGGAGCGACCTCCGACTCCTCGGACTCCAACGACACCGGGGCGACCTGGTCCTGCTTGTCACCGGTTAGCTTGGCGCATTCATTCGCATCACACGCG
>JBIIEC010000035.1:0-22404 GCA_044238045.1 Pirellulaceae bacterium
GGTAGGTGTGGATGCCGGCAATCTGCGCCGGCGTCGCGAAGCCGCCGAGTGCCTGCTGCAGCGTGGTGCGGGCGGTGTCGGTGAGCAGCAGGTTGTCCATCACGTCCAGCAGCTGTGCGTAGTAGACCGGGCGGAAGTCGGGGTGCGCCAGGAAGCGGCGCAGGGCCGGCACGTTGTTCGCTCCGAAAATCGACGCGTTGATGCCTCCGAAGAGCGAATCCCAGTCGTAGACCAGCAGCTGGAAACGCGTGTCCTCGATGCCGCGGTACATCGCGTAGTCATCGCCGCGCGGGTCGCCCGTGAGCAGGCCGAACTCCGTGTTGCCGATCAAGGTGTTGATCGCCAGCGCACGCATCCACTGTTCCACGTTGACCACCTCCCCGACCTCCGCCGAGTAGTTGGCGTCCGTGGAAAGATTCAACCGGCGCGTCAGTTCGATCACATCCGACCAGTCCGCTTCGCTGGCGTTGGTCTGCTTGAGGTAACTGACATACGGGCCGGGGTCCGGGCCGTGGTAGACGAGGCCCGCGCCGCGGCCTCCCGGGGGAGATTCGTCCGGGCGTCGACCCTTGTAGAGGTTGCCGTTCGGATCGTCCGCCCAGTGCCGTTCCGTCATGTGGACGTCGAGCACTTCCTGGGCAACGTAGTATCCGCCGTTCTTCAGGTCATCGCCGTTGCTGTACATCCGGACGGCGTGGACATCGGATACGCCCTGGCCGCCCAGACGCAGCAGCGCGCTACCCGCCACCTGGTTCACCGGACTGACCTGGTTGATGTTGATGGCCGATACGCCGTTCCACGGTTGGTCGGCCGGGATGTTCACGCGGTTGTTGGGGATCGGATCCTGGCGGCTGCCGCTGCCACGGATCCGCGTGCCGGCGTTGTAACGGATGTCGGTGCCCGTGCCGGTGATCGCGATGAAGGTGGAGTTGAACTGCGCGTCGCTGGCGCGGTTGATGTTCCTGAACTCCGTCCGCTCCGCCGGTGTCATGATCACGTGATAGACATGCGGGCTTCCGGGAACGAGCGGATCCTGGCTCAGCCCATTGACGACCTGGTAGAGCGCGTTGGTCTCCTGTTTCCCCGCCGTCGTGGGCGCGGGCCAAGTACGCTCGAGGTTCGTCGCGTCGCGCCCCCGCACGTAGAATTCGATGACGGCTCCGTTGGCCTGGGGAGGAACCTGCACGCCGTACAGGCCGTCGCCCGCCGCGCCGTCGCCCCGAGTTCCATCGTCCAGCATGTCGACGGCCTGGAAGCTGCCCTGGCCCGCGATACGCCACAACAGGCTGGCCACGAGGCCCTGCGGCGTCTCGTCCGACAGACGCGCGGTGATCGTGACCGCTTGGTTGGAGTGGGGCACGGCCGGCTGGTGCAGGACGTCGCGGATGACCGGCGCGATGTTCGCGGCGACCACGGAGTTCACGCGCCCTGGCGTCCCGCCGTCCGGCTGGCTCGACGCCCAGTTCGCCCCGTCGTCGTTTGTCGTCGACAGGTTGATCAGTTCCAGTGACTTGCCACCCCCGTTGTGCGGCGCCGACCAGACCCAGCCCTTGTGGCCGTTGTCATCGGGTCCGGGAGCGCGCGTGGCCCAATCGCCTTCGTTGGAGTATTCGACGCGGTCCACGGTCGCGCCGCTGGCGTCCACCAGTTCAATCGCCTCGCCGTTGTTGCTCAGCGTGCCTTGCCAGCCGCCCACGACGTTCGCGACACCGGGATACTTGGCCTGGAACACGGCCACGTCGGCGGCGACGACCAGTTGTCCGCCCGCCGGGATCGTGTAGTCCGGCAGCGTGAAACTCACGCCCCGCGTCAACTGCCAGTCCTTCACGCTCAGCGCACTCTGCCCCCGGTTATGCAGTTCAATGAACTCCTCCCGGATGTTCTCCGCGTCCAGAATGTCGGCGCGAGGCAGGCTGTACATGACTTCGCTGATGATGACCGCGCGGGCCGCGTCGGGAATCGGCACGCCGTTGGCCGCGCCCGGAGTCGCCTGCGGGAAATAGCCCCGCTGCTGTCCATTCACGCTCAAGCCATACGACACGTCGTCGGTCTGCGCCGGATAGGCCGGCGCGTACGCGAATTCGACCGTCGCTCCGTCCGGCTTCATCAGCGCCAAGTACTCGCCGTCCGCGGACAACTTGAAGTTGGTGTGCAGCGGCTGGCCGGCCGCGGCGCGGTCTTTCCCCGAAGCCCAGACCAGCAGGTGTTGGCCCGGGGAGAGCGACGCAGAGGGTAGGGTCCAGCGCGTCGGGTCGCCAGCGTTGTCGGTCAGGAAATATCCATTCAAGTTGACGGACGCACTGCCGTCGTTCCGCAGTTCCAGCCAGTCGGCATAGTCGCCATCGGCGTCCGCGATCGTGGAGCTGTTCGAGGCCATCAACTCGCTGATCACCACCGCCATCACCTGCCGCGACTCCAGGCTCTCCAAGGCGACGCGCGCTCGGGGACGCGCACGCGGGCGGCGCCGAGCCAGTCGACTGGGGCGGGCCGAAGATCGATCCACCGCCCCCGCACGCCCGGTGACACCCTCTTCGCCGACTCTCGCTTCCCTGTCGTTCTGTTCGCGCGCACCGTTCCCGGCAGCTGCCTGCTCCTGTCGCCTCATCGTCTGATCCCTTTCCGAACCGAAAATGGAGAGAGTGCCCCTGGTCCTGTCCGCCCGCGTGGCGCTTTCACGCGACGCACTTCGATTCTCCGTTCCGCGGAGGCAGTGACGAGTCCCTGCCGGGAGTGCTGTCGTGGGAACGCGGGGGGACAGTCGTCGATCGTCGCGGTCTGCATGGGCTCCGCGTCCGGGCTTGCGTCCCGGAGTGCGCGGCGACTGGAACGCCCGCCCGCAAAACTCTCGTCTCGCAGGCGAGCTTCGTTGCCATGGCGAACGACGGTCTGGCAGTTGCCGCGTCGATGCCAGCGGCCATCGCCTGACCAAAAGCAGACCCGGCCGCTCAGCGAACCCGCCTGGGGCGCGCAGAGTCCGGCCTTCGCGATCAATCGCTGAAGATCATGTTAAGGGATCCAGCACGTCGGGCCAAGGAAAAAGATGTATGACGTTCCGAACGCGAGCGGCCTTCGGAGGAGGGGGGCAAGCGGAAGAGGGCAAGGAGCCAGCCGGCTCGGCGACCTATTGGCCCCGTGGCCCAGTCGCCCATTGACCCGGCGATTGGACGCTCAGGAGCCCGGCAAGCGAAGGGCCGGGAGGCGTCCCAAGAAGAAACCGCGAGAAGCTCCTGGGAACTTCCTCGCGGTCTTGGTTTGTGGCCCGAAGATTTGGTGACGCACGGGACGGACGGGTTCTCCCTTCGTCCGTCGTGCGTTTCCCTGGAGCGCGTTGGGCGTCGTCGTGGGCGGCGCCGCTGCTTAACTTCTTAACTTCCTACTTCATGGCTTGAATCATCTTCAGGATGGCCACGGTCGCTTCGGCCTGGGTGACCCGCAGTTTGCTCTCCGGGGCTCCCGTGTTGCTTTGGTTGTCCATGGCCTCGATCCGCTTCACGATCTCCAGCTTGGTCTGCGCGGCTGACAGCTGCTTGTCGACGATCGCTCGCAGCACCGACAGTTTCGCCTGCGCCGTTTCGGCGTTGACCTGGGCGATCCGCACCTCCAGTCCGGTGATCACGGCGTTGGGGCGGAGGTTCTGCAGGGTATCGAGCGTCAGCTTGGCCGTCTTGTACTCGCGCAGGGCGTCGGCGTACGACGTGGCCAGGCGAATCAAGTCGTCGGTCACGGTTTCGAGTTCCTGCAGGGGAACCATTTCCGCGAGCGGGACAGTTTGGGCGGCCGCAGGCCGACCGATGTCGGCGAGGCCGACCAGGGTCACGGCCAGCAACGCGGCCAGCAGGCCAACGCGGCGCCGCGCCGGAACGGCCGGTTGTCCAGTGGTGTGGTCCGAGCCGACGGCCGAAGTCAGTAGACGGGACATGCGAGGTTCTCCCTCCAAGGGCTTGGATGAGTTGATTTTAGAGATCGCCGACTCGGCCGCTGCCGGCCGGCTGGGGCTCCGTCCAGGACGGGCCTGTGAGCGGAGCGTAGTTATACGATTTTCCCGCGCCGCCAGCCGACTTCTTCAGGGTCGCTGCAGGCGACCGGGGGCGAGCTGGCGGCTGCAGGGGCAGCGTTGCTTGAGGCAGCGTTTGAGGCAGCGGCGGCGCGCCAACGCCGGCTGGCAGGGGCCCGGGTATCGGTCCCGGGATCGGCGTCTCCGCCAGCTCGTCGTCCCCGACCCGCTGGAAGAAACCTGCCGAGGCGGGGGACACGCCGGAGGCGGGATTTTCCGCAGCGGGCCCGCTGTCCGTGAGAGGTGCCTGCGGGACGGGTTCGTCTCCCACGGTCTGGAAGAAGGGCTTGGCGGTTGTGGCCGACGCCGGGACTTCGAGGTACGGAGTGCTGTTCGGTGGTGGAATCGGTGCGAATCCAGCCGTGACGCCAGCCGGGTCCGTCGCCATGCGCGGTACTCCGAAGGACGGGGGTTCCGCCTGGGGCAGGGAGACGGGGTCGGCGGGTAGGGCGGGGGCCACGGAGCAGCATTGCGGGCACAGTTCCTCCACAATGCACTCGGTGACCGGCACCTGCGTGATGATCGTTTTGCGCATCAGTTTTTTACGCACGCGTGTGTCGCAGGTCCCGTGCAGCTTGGAGAACCAGGAGGCGGGGCCGTGGCCACCGAGAAGTCCGCCTTCGGGATCGTCGCAGAGCACGGCTTGGTCGCAGGTCTCGCGGCAGCTTGGATCATCGCAGGTCGGATCGTCGCAGGCCGGATCATCGCAGCCTGCACCGCCCCCCAGCCCGCAGAAGCGGCTCAGCAGTCCACTCAGGCCGCACTTCGACGAATGCGGCGGCAGGCAGACCTCACGGCACGACTCTCCCCATTCCGTGCACTCGACGCTCTTCGTCGTGCAGAGGGTGCGGCACACACGCTGCGTGGCGCACTGCGCGCCGCACCGGGAGCAACCGGCGTGGAGTTCCGCGGTCGCGGCCAGGCTGGCCATGGTCATCAGGATCGCATGCAGGATTGATCTCATCATAAGCTGCTCCCGTCGCGGCGACTTCGAGAAGCCACCGCCAAGGCGATGCTCCGGCAAGGCGTTTTCTGGTGTGCGGATGGAACTTGGTTCGGTGCCGTGGTTCGGTCTCACTGCGAGTTCATGCCCGCTGGTCGGCGGGTGGCGACGCATCCAGCCCCGCGGTGCGTCCCGGACCTGCGGGGCCGGGACCGAGGAGCGGGGTCCTAGAAGTCGACTTGGAATCGTGCACTCAAGGCATCGCCCTCGGCGGTTTCCAGGTCGCTGACCAGGCTGTTCAGTGCGATCGGATGGACCCAGTTGAACATGAGTCGCGAGTGCGGGTTCAGGTACCAGTTCATGCCGACCGTGATATCGTTCAGTTGTTGGTCGTTCACAGCGCTCAGGTCCATGTACGACCAGCGGGCCGCGACTTCCCAGGCCCCCCAACCGGCGCTGGTGCCACGAGGGGTCGGCACGAACCAGGCGTTCTCCAGCGGGACGAGTCGATCGAAGACGCCCTGTCGGCGATCGTACGGTCGGTGCTCGCCCGTCAGGAAGTAACTGGCCTGCGTGTAGGTTCCATAGAAGTTCATCATGCCCAGCGTCGTGTCGTCGAGGCTGGTCCAGATGAACTCATTCTGCAGGGAGAGCGGTCCGTGGACCCAGGCAAGCTCGGTGGCCGTTGTGTGGAACGAAGCCGTGTCGAGCGTGCCGGTGCTGATCAGCGACTCGCCACGGTGGATTTCGGCGCGAGCATTGAACTCCACCGGACGGATGCCCTCGGTGGGACGCAGCGGATCGTCGACGACCCGAGGACGTGAGAAGGCGTAGCCGAGGCCGGTGTGCATCATCGAACGCCCTTCCGATGCCTGGTCGTAGAAGGGAGTCGCGGTCACGCGGCCGATCAGCCGGTAGCCCTGGTTGTCGTTTTCGATCGCTCGCAGGTTCTCGCGCATCTCATACGCGAAGATGCCGTAACTCCAGGTGATGTCCTGCTCCACCGTATGGTTGCTGGCGGACAGTCCGTACTCGCGGCCCGGCAGGAAACGGGACGCGAAGCTGCGTTCGAGGAACGTCAGGGAGTTGCTGCTGGTCTGGCCGTCTAGGCCGATCGGCGTGAAGTAGTGGCCGATTTTCACCGTCCCGAGGCCCGCGACATCCCGCATGCCCAGGTAGGCGTCCTTCAGTTCCACGCCACCGCTCACCAGGCCCGACGTGTCGGTCTGGATGTCCGTCTGGGGCGCCAGCCGACCCTCCGGCGCGAACTCCAGTTCGAGCTGGTAGAAGTAGACGCCGTAGCCTTCGCCGGCCGCCATCAGACGCAGACGCCGGAATTCAATGTAGTCGGATTGGCCGCCGGTGAACTGCGAGTCGTCGGCCCAGGTGGCCCAGTCGCTGTGGATACGACCACCCCATCGCAGGCTCAAGGGCTGCCCCTTGGTCTCAATCCACTCTTCGCTCGACGTGTCGACTCCGACCTCGGTCTGTTGGGCTACCTCACGCACCCGCTCAATCGCGCGTCGGTTGTCGGCGCTGGGCTCCAGATTCAACACCTGCTCATGGAGCTCGTTCGTCAGGTCCGGATGGTTCTCGTGCCAGAACCGGACCGCCGGGTCGGGCCGTTGGCCCGAGGAAGGAATCGTGGGCCCCAAGGGCACGGCGGCCGAAGCGGACCAGATGTCCGCCAGCGGATCAGGGGGGGCCGGTTCGTCTACGAACGGGTCCGTCTGCGGTCCCGTCGAAAACAGCACGCCGGCCTGACCCTGAACGGAGTCTGGAACGGTGCCCTGAGCCGAAAGCGACCCGGGCAACCCAACGGTGGCCGCGAGCAGAGCGATCCAAGCTAGTCGTGAGTGTCTCATGCCGTTCAGAGCCCTTATCCCTCGTGAACGTCGGTTCGCCTCGACCCGTCGCCGTGTAGTCCAAGCGGCGAGGCACTCCGACCCTCGTGCTCCTTCATCGGAACGTCAGACTGGAGGACTTAATCTGAATGTAGCGGTCGGGCTGCGAATGTCGGTTTGGCAGGCATTGAGGCTGGAAGCGGTTGTAGGGCGCGATCGCGAAAGCACGGCGGAGAGCGACAACCGGCCGACAACGACAATCGCACCTGGGCGTCCCGGCCGCCCGTGGTTTCGCCCTGTCTGTTCCTCTTGCCCCCCCAATGGAACAGGAAGTCATGGGTTTCAGGTAAGTGATGGGCGGTTTGGGTTGCCAAGTTAAAAGGGGGTGACGTTTTGTGAAGCCGTGGTTAAGATGATCGGGCCCGGGGTGGCACCGTGAGCCGAAAAAACGAACTGGAAGGATAGTTCAGGGGCGGCCGAGTGTTTAGACTGGGGTGGTTGGGGTAGTTTCGTGGACCGCAGTGGAACCCGAAAGTCGGCCGGCAGGAGGCGAGCAGGCCAGGTTTTCGGGGAGGCCCTGCTGGTGCGCGGACCCCGCGATGAGGCGTCTAGGCAGACCCATTTATTAAGAGTCGACGCATATGATGGGGCGGAAAGCGACAGTGATCAGAACCCCGCTGGTGGTTCGCCTGCAGCGTTTTGCGCACTCCGCATTGCCCATCGTCATCTTCTTGATCACCGCCGTGGCCGTTCTTTCGCTGTGGCGTCGGAGTGTGGGAACGGCCAATGTCCTGGGGCGGGTCGAAGCCACTCGGGTCAACATCACGGCCGGGGTCGCAGGCACTCTGCTGGAAGGCCAGTTCCGGCCGTTCCAGAAGGTTCAGGCGGGGGATGTGCTTGCCCAGCTGGATGACGCGCCGCTGCGAGCCCAGTTGGAAGCTCTGCGAGGCGATGTGGCCACCTACCAGAAGGAGTTGGAGAGCACGATCGCGGAGACGCGTGTCGACGATTCGGACCGGCAGCAAAATCATCTCCGGCAGTCGGCCGAGTTGGCGGCGGAGGTGGAGCGGTGTCGGCTGGAGGTGGTGGACCGGCACGCGACGATCCAGCAGGCACGCGTCGAGCTTAGCCGCCTGAACCAGCAGCTCAAGTACATGCAGGCTCTGTCCGAAGCGCAGGAGGGAGTGATCTCGAAGTCGCAGCTTGAGCAGGTCACGGTGGAGCGCGATGCCATCCAGAAGCTGGTCCGCGCTCACGAGTTGTCGTACGAGCAGGCGCAGGCGAATCACAAGGCGGCGTTGCAACGCAAGGAAGAGTTGCCGCCGGTGGAAAACGCCGAGATCGAACAGCTGCTGGCGCCCATCAAGGCGTCCGTGGTGGCAGCGGAGGCGCGGGTGCGTGAGGTGGAGGCGATGCTGGAGACGCTGAAGGTGCGGAGTCCGATTGAGGGCACGATCTCGGCCATTCACTACTTCCCGGGACAGGGGGTGCGTCCTGGCGAGCCGATCATGACAGTGGCCGCAGAGAAGCCGAGCCACATCACCGCCTACGTTCCGCCGCACACACCGCTGCAGCTGAAGCCCGGCGCCAAGGTCAATGTCCGCGTCCGCTCGGCCGGCACCTCGGTCTTCCAAGCCACCGTCCGGGATGTGGCGTCGCAGTGGGAACCGCTGCCGATGGAACTGCTCCGCGACCAAAACGTCGTGCAACTGGCGTTGGCGGTGCAGATCGAGATACCGGCGGGAGCGGCCGTTCGACCGGGTGAACTGGTTGATGTCATGTTCCCCAACCCGGCCCGGGCCACTCCCTAGCTGCCCCGCTGCCGAATGCTACCGTGGCTTGATCGACGCCGACGGAGCGGGCAGTCGCTTCAGTTCCTTCTCGGCGTCTTCCTTCAGTCGCAGGAGGTACGGGTTGTCCGCAGCCAGTTCGACGATGGCCTCGTAGATCCTTCGAGCACTCGCCGGGTTGGAGGCGGTGAGCTTCGTGGCTTCCTGCAGTCGATCCAGGAGCAGCCGGCGCGTCTCCTCATCACGGGCCTCCCGCTGTTCCTTCAGGTCGTCGATCTGCTGGCGGATCACTCGCAGCACCTGCCGATCGTATCCGCGGGTGGCGGGAGCGTCGTCGGGGTAGAGTTCCAGCAGCCGTTCGAGGCGTCGGGTGGCTTCCGCCGGATCACGCGGTATCTCGCGGACCGCTTCCAGAAACATCCGTTCGAGTTCGGATCGGGCCTTGGAGTTTCGCTGCGCTTTGGTCTGCAACTGACGCTGCAGCCTCATCGCCTCGATCTCCTCGCGCAGCCCCGTGACTTCCTCGGCCCGCGGGTCGTCGGGATACAGTTCCAGGAAACGTCGGATCTCCGGTTCGACTTCCAGCAGCTGGCGGCGATCGTCTTCGTTCCGCTGGGCGTCGATGCGGGAGTGAAGTTCGTTGGCGGTGGGAGGCAGGCTGAAGTACCAGCCGAGGCCGCCGAGGCCCAGGAGGGCCAGCAGGAGCATGGAGACGCGGAAGAAGCTGTCTTGGTTGAACCCGGAGGCGGTTTCCGTGGGCCGGTTGGGGTCCACGGCCGTGAAGTGGTCCTTGCTGGCGCGGATCAGGTCCTCGTTCGAGGTGATGACGGTGACGTCATCGAACTGGTCCGTATCGTCGAGGACGTCGTGAAGCGGCCGGGTGGGCCGTTGGGGCAGGAGTTCGCCGGAGACCGGGAGTCGCCGTGTGGTGGCCGTGGCGTCCGACAGGTCCTCGTCCGAATTGCGCCCGTGCGTGTCGCCCGAGGCGCGCGTGTTGGCCGTATCTTCCCCAACGCCGGTCGCGCCGGCGGGCAGCGAGAGCGCTTGTTCGACGGCCCGCAACTGATGCGAGGCCATCAGAGCGGTCCGGATGCGATTGGCAGGTTTCTTCTCTAGCAACTTGTCGATCAGCAGTTCGAGTTCCAGGGGGACTTCCGGCACCAGCCGCCGGATCGGAACGGCCGACTCGTATCGCAACTTGTGGACCACTTCGGGAATCGACTTGCCCGTGAAGGGCGGCTTGCCCGCGAGCAGCGCGTACATGACGCAGCCCAGGCTGTAGAGGTCGGTGCAGGGGCTGACCGGCAGTCCCTCGGCCTGCTCCGGCGCCATGTAATCGGCCGTGCCCAACACCGAGTCGCTGGTGGCTCCGGAGGCTCCGAACAGCTTCGCGATGCCGAAGTCCAGCAGCTTGACCTGTTCGTCCGGGGTCAGCAGCAGGTTGGCCGGTTTCAGGTCGCGGTGGATGACGCCATGGTCGTGCGCGTGTTTCAGCGCGCCGCAGATGTCGATCGCCATCCGAGTGACTTCGCGCCAAGTAAAGTGCCGGC
This sequence comes from Pirellulaceae bacterium, assembly GCA_044238045.1. Classification (GTDB taxonomy): domain Bacteria; phylum Planctomycetota; class Planctomycetia; order Pirellulales; family Pirellulaceae; genus CAZUJM01. The sequence goes on from JBIIEC010000035.1 coordinate 10,182, forward strand.
CCTGGCGCAGCTCCTCCTGCAGGCTGTTCCCCTGGATCAGCTCCATCGAATAGTACAGGTAGCCGTCCTGTTCCCCGAAGCCGTACATCTGCACGATGTGGGGGTGATGCAGCTGCTTGAGCGACTCGATCTCGGCCTGGAAGCGTTCGCGGAAGTCGGGGTCGGCGGCCAGCGGCGGCGACAGCACCTTGACGGCCGAATCGGGGCCAGTTCCCAACGCCTGGGTCTGGCCTGGTACCGCCTCCAACGCCTCGGCGGCGTACACGGTTCCCATGCCGCCGCGGCCGACCACGCGCGTCAGTCGATAGGGGCCGAGCACATGGTGGAGCAGGGGGTCCTTCATGTGGTCGCCAGCCCGTTTAAGATGTCGCGTGGGAGAAACGGCAGGAGCCGGTCAGCGGGCTCGTCCCCAGGGCCAACTCCGTGACCTCTTCGGAATGAACGGGACCCGGAGCGGACCCGTTCGGCAAGCCTCGCCCGGGCGTCCGCCCGATCCTTCCTGGGAAGCCAGCGACTCCGTCCGGTATCTTGGGCGGATTCGACTCGCCCGTCAATGGACGGGGCCCGCAGGCGTGTCTTTCCCACGCCTCCTGGTGGCTTCTTCGCCTCAGGCATCTCTGCCGCCCGCGGTCGCGTCCGTGGCGGGATTTTCCCACGGCCGCTGTCAGGCAAGCTAACTTCCTCTCAGGTTCGCTGGTCCCGACTGGGTGGCCCGCAACCTGGCGTGCCGTCGGCAGACCTTGCCGGCCTCGCCCACCTCCTGTCCTTCGTCCGATCGTTTCCCGTCTATTCCATTTTCCGATCCGTACCCTCGGCCCGCCGGCCTTTCCCGTCTCACCGGCAGCGTCCGAGGCACCAGCCGTCGAATCGACTTCGCGTCGCTGGGTCCTGTCGTCGAACTGAACGCAATCGGCCTATCCCGAGCATCCGGTGTGTTGGCGCGCCGCGATCCTGATTTCCGCGCGGCCCAGGGCTCGAACTATTGACGGTCCGAAAGCGTTTTGGATAAACGAACGTATGGCACAGGACGTGCTTTGAAATGTGCAACTGCAGGAGTGGTAGCAGGTCCTTTCCACGCCGGCCGCAGGCCGACCGTGGGTGGAGGACGATTCGCGGATGGGAATCCACGAAAACAGTCAGCCGGGAGGGCTGCGGTTCGAGAGGAACTCGAGCTGGCAGGTCGTGTGACGGAATGCGGGTTCGTTCCTTACCCTTCCCTTGGTCGCTCATTCGGTGGAGATCATTTCCATGTGGTCGCGGTTCTCGCGAGTCGTGAATACAAGCACAGTCGCCGTCTGCATGCTGACGGGCAGTTTCGGTCACGCCGAAGCGGCGCCGGGAGCAGCAACGCCCGAAACCCAAGTCAGCGGAACCGCGCTCCGGGATTCCGACCGCAGCGCAGGCAACGCCTCCAAGATCCATCGCGTCTTCAAGCTGCCGACGCCCGAACTGGAATCGTCGGCGGCCGCACCGGTCGTCCGGGATTCTCTCGAGCCGGTCCTGGAAATGGCCCAGGAAGCGCATCGCCAGGTGCAGGCCAACATTCGAGACTACTCCTGCATCCTCGTCCGTCGGGAACGCGTCGAGGGACGCTTGGGCAACCACGAATTCATCTTTGCCAAGATCCGCCACGCGGTGGTGGAGGCGGGCCGCGAGGTGACGCCGTTCTCGGTCTACCTGAAGTTCCTCAAGCCGTCGTCGGTCGCCGGCCGCGAAGTGCTCTTCGTGCAAGGGCAGAACGACGGCGAAATGTTCGCGCGTCGCGGCGGAACTCGCTTTGCCTTCGTCACGACCAAGCTGCGTCCGGACAGTGAACTGGCGATGCGCGGCAATCGGCATCCCATTACCGAAATTGGCGTCGACAACCTGCTGTCCCGCCTGATCCAGTCCGCCAAGGATACGCTCCAAGAACCCTGCGAGGTGCAGTACCTGCCGAAGGCCAAGATCAATGGCCGCGCCTCGCTGGGGATCGTGGTGAGGTACAAGGAGCAGCGGCCTGACCAGCCGTACTACCAGGCCAAGATCTTCGTCGACGAAGAGCTCCAGGTGCCGCTGCACTACGAATCCTACGACTGGCCGTCGGAGGGTTCCAAGGAGCCGCCGTTGCTGGAGCAGTACACCTACACGAAGCTGCAGATCAACCAGGGTTTCACGGAAGCCGACTTCAGTGAGAACAACCCGGAATACCAAGTGAAGTAGCCGGCACAGGAAGTAGCCGGCACAGGAAGTCGCCAGCATCCTGGGAGTTCAAGACGAGCAGGCCGGCCGGGTGACACGCATGACGCCCGGTCGGTCTGCCTTCGTCGCAGGCGCAGTTCGGCTTGCCAAGACCACTTCAGGCGGCTCGGCGCAGGGACACCAGGTCGACTTCCGCCTGCTCCGGGAATCCAATCCGCGCGGCGATGGCGAACGGACGATGGCCGTCTCGCTGGTAGTACAGGCGAGCACTCACCTCGCCCAGCAGCCCCAGGCTCAACAGCTGGATGCTCGACAGCATCGCGAACACGCCCAGCAGCAGCAGGGGATTGCCCGTCATGTCGACGCCTCCCAGCAGCTTCATCAGCAGCGTGCTGGCGATCAGCATCATCCCGGCGAGGCCGCTGTAGGCGGCCCAGCGGCCGAACAGCCGCATGGGATTGGCGAAGTAACTCTGCATGTACTTGACCGTGCACAGGTCCAGCAGCACCTGCAGCGTGCGACTGATGCCGTACTTGCTGGTTCCGAATCGACGCGGATGATGGCGCGTGGCGACTTCGATGCATCGCGCGCCGCGGGCGGCGGCCAAGATCGGGATGAACCGGTGCATCTGGCCGTACAGTTCCAGTTCCTGCGCGATGTCCCGCCGCATGGCCTTGAGTGTGCAGCCCAGGTCGTGGATGGGCACCTGGGTGGCCCAGGAGATCAGTCGGTTCGCGATGCGCGAGGGAAGTTTTCGATGCAGCCAAGCGTCCTGGCGGTCGACCCGCCAGCCGTGGGCAAGGTCGTAGCCTTCGTCCAGCTTCGCCACCAGCTTGGGGATGTCCTGGGGATCGTTCTGCAGGTCGCCATCCAGGGTCACCACGACCGCACCCCGCGCATGCTCCAGCCCCGCCTGCATGGCTGCGGTCTGGCCATAGTTGCGTCGAAACAGCACGGCCCGTACCCGCGGGTCCGCCGCCGCCAGCTCTGCCAGTCGTTCGCGACTGCCGTCGCGCGATCCGTCATCCACGAAAATCAACTCGTACTCGTCCCCCAGGTAGTCCAACGCCGCACGCAACTGCTCATGCAGCGGCTCCAGGTTCTCGCGCTCGTTGTAGATCGGAATGACGACAGACACGTTCATGGGGGGAGTTCCTGGCGGGGTCCGAACCGATTCGTGGGTCTTGTAGCGGCCCGCAGCGGAAGCCGTCAATGTGACTTGGCCTGCCGGCCTGCTAGCGACCTGCTCCGCCCGTGGCGGCCGCGATGCAGTCGCTCTTGGCGGACCGGCGAAGTCCCGATTTCGCTTCGCCCCCTTTGATCCAGCTTGCCTTCTTCGGCAACAATGGTCGTCTGGTTCCGGATGACGATTCCGGACAGGGGACTAGGTTGTGGTTGGCCGGGATGTGGTCGGGAGAGTGGGGCATGAAGATCCTGTATCTGGACTGTGCGAGCGGAATCAGTGGCGACATGATGCTGGGCGCTCTGGTGGACGCGGGCGTTGACCTGGCCGAGATCCAGGCCGGCGTCGATTCGCTGGGAGTCGCCGAATGCCGGCTGGAATGCGCGTCCGTGAAACGCCACTCCTTCCGCGCCACGAAGTTGACGGTGCAGCACCCGGAGCAGAAGGCGCATCGCCATCTGCACCACATCACCGACATGATCGCCCGCAGTCGCTTGACGGCCGCCCAGCAGGACCTCGCCGTGCGCATCTTCACGCGGCTGGGAGAGGCCGAAGCCAAGGTTCACGGCTCGACGCTGCAGAGGGTGCATTTCCACGAAGTCGGTGCGCTGGACTCGATCGCGGATATCGTGGGTGCGGCGATCGGCATCGACCTGCTGGGTGTCGACCGCATCGTCTGCTCGCCCGTACCGACCGGATCGGGATATATCCAGATCGCCCACGGACGCGTCTCGGTCCCGGCGCCTGCGACGGCTGAACTCCTGACGGGCATTCCGCTGGCCGAGTCACCGGTGGTTTCGGAGCTGACGACACCGACCGGAGCTGCGATCGTGGCCACCGTCGCCCACGCCTTCGGCCCCGTGCCGGCCATGCGGATCGAGAAGATCGGGTACGGAGCGGGCGATCGGGACTTCCAGGAGCAGGCCAACATCCTGCGGATCCTGCTGGGCCACGATGCCGGTTCCGTGGTCATGCAGGACCAGGTGACCGTGCTGGAAACGAACCTCGACCAAGCGACGGCGGAAGTCATCGGCCATTGCGCGGAACGCCTGATGGCCGAGGGAGCGTTGGACGTCTTCACCACGCCGATCCAGATGAAGAAGAACCGCCCTGCCTGCCTGCTGACCGTGCTCTGCAGTCCCGCCGATGAAGAACGTTTGGAGGCGATTCTGTTCGCGGAGTCGCTGACGCTGGGAGTCCGGCGATGGCGGGCCGACCGCCGCAAGCTGCCCCGCGAGGCGGTGGAGCTGGAGACGCCCTGGGGCGCCCTGGCCGGCAAACGGATCCAGATGCCCGACGGCTCGACCCGCGTGGCTCCCGAATACGACGCCTGCCGCGCCGTCGCCCAGGCCCACAACTTGCCTCTGCAGGCCATCATGGATGTCGCCAAGCACGCGCCGATCCGTTAACCTTGGCGAATCGCTGCCGGATCTGTTCCTCACGGTCAGACCCGGGATCGAAGTCCCGAACCACCGGGCCGCTCGACGCACGGGGATTCCCCGACGGCCTCTCCCCGATCATCGATGCGTTTGATCGCGACGAGGTGCCGGCAGGCCGGCGAGCGTACCTTGTCTGGAGAGAAGGGGTGCTTGAAGGCCTCGGTCTGTGGAGATTTTTCGGCCCCTTTCCAGCCCGTTCGCCTCCGCCTCTCCCGACACTTTTAGCCCGTCACTAATCCGTCATCGCAGAAAGACGAATCGCCATGCTCCATCGAACTTCGATCCGTGCCCGCCTGAGCGCCGCGGCGCTGCTTGTCGCCTTCCAGGCCGGTTGTGCTCCCTCCACGACTGCTCCCCAAGACGGCGCTGCCCAGTCCGGTAACGCGGCCGATTCATACGAGCCGGCCGATGCGGCCGCCGCCGAGCAGAAGGCGCCCGTTGCGGACGAGGCTGCAGCCGCCAAGACCGAGGCTGCTGCCGCTGCGGCCGCTGCGGCCGAAGAGTCGGCCACGGCTACGGAAGCAGCGGTCGAGACGGCGCCGGAAGCTGCACCGCAGAAAGGTGATGCGACGGCCGCTGCGGGCGAACCCGAGACCATGGAGGACTTCCAGCTGAAGATCCGTGAATGCCTCAGCCAGAACGACCTGCAGGGCACCCTGGGCTGGATCCAGAAGGCGCGAGCCCAGTTTCCGGAGGACCGCGAACTGCAGGTGAACGAACTCTACTTGAGCCTGGTAGCCGACACGCAGGAGGCCGATTCGGGGGAACCGGCCGAGATGGCCGCTCGCTTCCTCAGCACGGCCAAGCTGGCCGAGGCGTTCACGGCGACTGAAGAGGACCCGCGCACCGGGCAGCTGCTGAGCGTCGCCTTCTTCCACCAGGCGCGAGGGCTGGCCCAGGAAGGCAAGGCGGCGGAGGCCGTGCAGGCGCTGGAGCGTGCGGTGGCCAAGGGCTTCAACTCGCTGGCCGACATCGGCTCCGATCGCTACTTCGCCGCCGTTCGCGAGAAGCCGGAATTTGCCGACGCCTTGAAGCGTCTGGAGGCGAGCATCCGCGAAGCGATGAAGAAGGAAGCCAGCAAAGAGATTGCCGAGGCCGAGTCGTTCGACTTCGACTTTGAACTGCCGAACCTGGAAAACGCGACCGTGAAGCTGGCCGATTTCCGCGGCAAGATCGTGATCGTCGACGTCTGGGGTACCTGGTGCCCGCCCTGCCGCATGGAGATCCCGCACTTCGTGAAGCTCAAGGAAACCTATCCCGACGACCTGGAAATCGTGGGGATCAACTATGAGAACGAGGCGGCCGAGGAAGCGGTGCCGAAGATCCAGCAGTTCATCAAGGAGCAGGGGGTCAACTATCCGTGTGTCCTGGGCGATACGATGACGCGCGACCGGATTCCGGAGTTCCAGGGGTTCCCGACGACGCTGTTCATCGACCGGACGGGCAAGGTTCGGCTGAAGGCCGTGGGCTACCACCCGTACGAGAAGCTGCAGGCCTACCTCGATGTGCTGCTGGCTGAGGAAAAATCCTCAGGCTGATCCGCGGCAGATCCCGAGAGGCCGCAGGCCCGGCGCCTGACCTGGCCCGGCGCTTGACCTGGCGTCTGGCCGTACGCCGCAGGCTCGGCAATTCGAGCTGGCCCTTCTTGATGGGCCAGTTCTTCTCGGCAGGCCAGCTGGCGCCGATCGCCAAGCGGGCCGAACGCTTGCCCCTGCCCCAATTGTTGATGGGCGCGATTTGGCTTAGCATGCTGTCAGACCCGCAGGCGAGTCAGAGTCTTGGTCCGGTGGGTGAACTCCCCGGGGACCAGATGCTGACCGCCCTCCAGCGGTCTGGCCATCCGTCATCCCACACCCATTCTCCTCCTTGCCTCGGCCCCCAGCATGAGTGGCCGTCGGCTGGAGCCACTCCAGAAAGGATCGGCAGCGTCTATGTTCAGGGCAATCGGCCGCTACTTGCGTGCGCTTGGATATCTCGTCACGGGCCGCATCGACGAGGCTCGCCAGACCCTCTCTGCCAATCCGGCGGTGGTGCAGGCGACCTACGACAAGGTGATCGAGGAGAAGACGAAACGCATTCACCAGTACAAGGAAGCGGTGGGCGCGATGATTGCGCAGGAGGAGCGCAAGAAGTCGTCGCTGAAGCAGATCACCGAGGAGGTGTCGCGGCTGCGGCAGCTGCGTGATGGAGCGGCCGCGATGGCGAAGAAGGTCGTCGAGCGCCACCAGGGGGATGTCGATGCCGTGAAGAAGGACCCGGAATACGTCAAGTGCCAGGCCGCCTTCAAGGACTTCAACTCCACGTTGGAGGAGAAGGAACGCCGCGCTCGCGAGCTGGAAGACGACATCAAGGGATTCGAGTCCAACATTGGCGGCCACAAGACGCAGCTGCAGATCCTGCTCCGCGAGATCGAGAAGATCCGCCAGGAGAAGCATTCGACCGTCGCCGAAATGCTCACGTCCAAGGAAGAGAAAGAGATCGCCGACATGCTGTCCGGCATCAGCAAGGACCGCACGCAGGAGGAGCTGCAGAACCTCCGCGAACTGCGCGACCAATCCCGCGCCACCGCGCGCGTCTCCCGCGAGATGGCCGGTGTCGACAACCAGCGTTTGGAGGAAGAGTTCATCGAGTATGCGTCGAAGAACGAGTCGGATTCGGAGTTTGACAAGCTGATCGGCCTGGCCAGCAAGGAGTCGCCCGGCGACTCGGCCGCCTCCGCCGAAAAGACCCGGCTCCCGGAAGGCTGATCGTTCCTCGCGCGGCTGGATCCACGGGGCGAGGCCCGGTTCTTGCCTGCGCCCCCTCGCCCGCTCCCATCCTGAAGCACCCCTGCTGGGTATGCCCCCATGGCCGATCTGAAGTATTCGTTCTTCGCTTCGCTGACCGAGATCCTGAACTCAGAACAGTCGCGGAGCGTGGTGCTCAGCGGGAATGTGCACGACCTGTTCTTCAGCGGCACCGACTATGTGCCGCTGATCCCGTTCCTGTCCGAGAAGCTCAAGACGGAACGACTGATCCGGATCGTCTACGAGCTGAACGGCCCGATCCGCATCCTGGATGATGTCGATCGGCTGCGGAACGCCTGGGTGGCGTGGAAGTCGGGCGTGGACGCCAATACGCTGCTCGTCCGCGGGCTGCAGAGCAAAGGGCCGGGCGAACTGGAACGGCTGACGGGCGAGTTCGATCGGTTGCTGCTGGACGCGATCGGCAACCCGACCTTGGCGTTGGAAACGTTGCGGCAGTTTACGATCTGTTCGCGCGCGAAGCTGGCGGGCAACGTACTGATCATTATCGAAGCCGCCGACATGTTGCTGCCGGCTGGCAACGGCGACATCTCGTCGCTCAACGACAAGCAGCTGCATCGGATCGGGATCTGCCAGGACTGGTTCTCCGATCCGGCCTTCATGAACGGCGGCGACTCGGTCGTGCTGGTGGCCGAATCCAAGAGCTTGATCCACACCCGAGTCGTGATGCTGCCCCAGGTGTTGAACGTGGCGATCCCTTCGCCGTCGACGGCGGAGCGGTTGCATTTCCTGCAGCACACGCTGGCGCGGGAAGCTTCGCCGCCGAAGCTGTGGAGCACTCCGGAGGACGTGGCGGCGTTCACGGCGGGACTGTCGATCCATGCGCTGCGGCAGGTGCTGCAGCGTTCGATCTACACGCGCGAGACGCTCAACGCGGCCGACCTGGTCGGCAAGGTGGAGGAGTTCATCCAGGCCGAGCTGGGCGAGGATGTCATCGAATTCAAGAAGCCGTCGCATCGCCTGGATGCCATCCGTGGCAACCGCAAGCTGAAGGAGTTCCTGCAGCGGGAACTGCTGCCGCGGTTTCGTGCCGAACCGGACAAGGCGCTTTCGGGAGCGGCCGTCGCGGGGCCGATCGGCGGTGGCAAGACGTTCATCTTCGAGGCCGTGGCCGCGGAACTCGACATGCCGGTGCTGGTGCTCAAGAGTATCCGCAGCCAGTGGTACGGCCAGACCGACGTGATCTTCGAACGACTGCGGCGCGTGCTGGAGGCGTTGGAGAAGGTGTGCATTTTCGTCGATGAGGCCGACACGCAGTTTGGTGGCATTGGCGAGGAGTCGCATTCGACGGAGCGGCGGCTGACGGGCAAGATCCAGGCGATGATGTCCGATCCGCGGCTCAAGGGCCGCGTGATCTGGCTGCTGATGACGGCCCGCATCCACCTGCTGTCGCCCGACATTCGCCGCCCCGGACGCGTCGGCGACCTGATCATTCCCGTGCTGGACCCCGAAGGAGAGGATCGCCAGGAGTTCGTGCGGTGGATCACGGAGGCGGTGATTCCGAACCCCACGGCGGAAGACCTGGCGCTGGTCGATAAAGGTACCGAGGGCTATTCAGCCGCCGCCTTCTCGTCGCTCCGCTCGACACTCAAGGCCTGCGGTGCCAAGACGATCGAGCAGTTGATGGACGTGGTCAACGACCTCATCCCGCCCGACATCGGCCTGGCCCGCCGCTACCAGACCCTGCAGGCGCTGATCAACTGCACGCGCCGCTCGCTGCTGCCCGATCCGAACGTCACCGAACAGGATCGCCAGTCTTGGTGGCAGGAGATCCTCCGCCTGGAGTCGATCGGCATCCGCTGAAGCCCGGGTCGTGTCCGGCGTCGGTTTCCGCGAGGATCAGAACTGTCGGAGGCTGTCGGCCAGCCGCGCCACGGCGGCGTGCAGCGTTGGCAGCAGTTGTTCGGCATCGGCAAGGCGTCCGTCGCGGCCTGCCTGTTCCATCTCGATCGCCACGGCCGCGACGCGGGGGCTGCCGAAGATGCGGGTCGCTCCCTTGATGGTGTGCGCTCCGCGCTGCACGCCCACCGCCTCATGCCGTCGAATGGCCGTCTCCAAGTCGCGCAGCAGGTTCGGGCACTCCTCGAGGAACACGCCGATCACATCCCGCAGCAGGCCTTCGTCTCCGTCGACCGCTTCCATCGCGGTACCCAGGTCCCATTCGGGTGCGGCTTCTTCCGGCGAGGCGGGAGGATCGGCCGCCGATGGTTGGGAGAGGGCAGCGGCGCGGGCGGCGGAGATGCGGTCGATGGCTTGCGCGAGCAGCTCCTTGCGGATGGGCTTCGACAGGTAGCCGTCCATGCCCGCGTCCAGGCACAGCTGTTCATCGCCCGCCTTCACATGGGCGGTCATGGCGAGGATCGGCAGATGTCGTCCCGTTTCCTGTTCCAGCTGTCGAATGCGGCGCGTCGCCTCCAAGCCATCCATCACGGGCATCTGCACATCCATGAGGACCAGGTCGAACAGCGAGTGTCCGTGCTGCGAGAGCCGTACGGCTTCTTGGCCATTGTTGGCGATGATGACTTCGTGTCCCCAACGGGTGAGCAGCCCGGCCGCCAGTTTCTGGTTGGCCCAGCCGTCTTCCACGAGCAGGATCTGGAGTCGGGGGATGGGTGGGGCGGGCGCGTCGGCGGGCTGGGCCGCGTGGGGCCCCGTTTCGCCCAACGCGTGCAGGATCGTGGCCCGCAGTTCGGACTGCTTCACGGGTTTCAGGAGCCGGCCTTGGGCGTTGAGTTCGCGGAGACGCGGGAGTTCAAAGTGCGTGTTGCCCGAGGTGAGCAGGATGGCGGGCAGGTTTTTCCATTCCGGCTGGGTGCGGATCGCCTCCAGCAACTGGACTCCATCCACGTCGGGCATGTGGTGGTCGGTGATCAGCAGTTCCGGGCGTTCCGGTCCGGAGGCATGCTGCTGGAGGTGTTCGAGCGCCGAGGCGGCGCTGTCAAACGCGGTGACGACCATCCGCCAGGCGCGGAGGTTTTCGGCGAGGATCAGCCGGTTGGTGGCGTTGTCGTCGACGACAAGCACTCGGCGACCCACCAGGCGTTCCGCTCGTTCCTCGCGCGTCGCCCCCGACGATTCCGCGGCCCGCATGACGACTTCGACATGGAACGTGCTGCCGCGCTGCGGTTCGCTTTCCACCCAGATCCGGCCACCCATCAGCGCGGCGAGCCGGGAGGAGATGGAGAGTCCCAGGCCGGTGCCGCCGAACCGTCGTGTCGTCGAGGAGTCGGCCTGCTCGAACGCCGAAAAGATCGCATCGCTCTGGTGCGCGGGAATGCCGATTCCTGTGTCCGACACACGGACGTGCAGCCGCACGCGGTCGTTCGCGGGAACGCTGGTCGCGGAGCTTTCCGCAGCGGCCGTCAGCGGCTCCGCATCCACACGCAGCACGACTTCCCCTTCGCTGGTGAACTTGATGGCGTTTCCGACGAGGTTGACGACGATCTGGTTGAACCGAGTCGGGTCGCCAACCAGCATTTCGGGCACGCCCTGGTCGACGGACCACGCCAGTTCCAGCGTCTTGCCATGGGCCTGGAACGCGAGTGACTTGAGTGTGTCACCGAGGGCTTCGCGAAGGTTGAACGGCACCTGCTCCAGTTCCACCTTGCGCGCTTCAATCTTGGAGAAATCGAGGATCTGGTTGATGATGCCGAGCAGGGTTTCGCCGGAGGCGAGGACGGTCTGCAGGTAGTCCTGCTGCAGGGGCGAGAGTTCGGAATCGAGGACAAGTTCGGTCATGCCGATGATCGCGTTCAGCGGCGTGCGGATCTCGTGGCTCATGTTGGCCAGGAAGTCGCTCTTCGCCCGGTTGGCCGCTTCGGCCGCCTCCCTCGCTTCGCGCTGCGCTTCCTCCGCCAATTTGCGGTTGGTGATATCGCGGGAGATGCCGAAGCAGCCGACGATCTCGCCGCGATAGTTCCGCAGGGGCGCCTTGGTGGTGGAGACCCAGGTGCGGCGTCCATCGGGCCAGGCCCATTCCTCTTCCTGGTCGACCAGCGAGCGGCCCGACCGCATCACGTTCTGTTCGTCCTCCCGCGCCCGCCGCGCATAGTCGGCCGGGAAGTACTCCGCATCGGTCTTGCCGACCGCGTCGCCGGGGTCGTTGAGCCCGGCGAGCTTGGCGTACGCGCGGCTGATGCGGATAAAACGGCCTTCGCCGTCCTTGAAGAAGATGCTGTCCGGCGTGTTGGCCATGAGCGCGTTCAGCAGCTGTCGCTCCTGGTCCAGTTCCGCTTCGGTGCGTTTGTGCGCCGAGACATCCCAGAAGATGACTTGGGTGCCGACGACCTTGCCCGCCAGCGACCGCACGGGGGTCTTGCGCACTTCGAAGTAACGCGAGTCGCCGCCGCGGTAGTTCGCTTCGATGTCCGAAAACGTCTCGCCCGTCCGCTCGACAATCAGGTCGTCATGCCGGTACTTCTCGGCCAGTTCCTTCGGGTAAAAATCGAAGTCGGTCTTGCCGAGGACTTCGCTGCGCGGCAGCCCGAGCAGGCGGCAGAAGGCCTGGTTTGCGAAGGTGATGTGCCCGGAAAGGTCCTTCCTCGCCACATGCACCGGCAGGTTCTCGACCAGCGAGAGGAACAGCGCGTCGAGATCCATTTCGGCTTCGACGTCGGGCA